>DASVPC010000038.1:0-5734 GCA_036383055.1 Rhizobium sp.
GCCGTCGATGCCGCCGAGGTCAACGAACGCACCGTAATCGGTGATGTTCTTGACGACGCCGTCAACAACCTGGCCTTCTTCGAGGTTCTGAACGATTTCAGAACGCTGCTCGGCACGGGACTCTTCCAGAACCGTACGGCGGGACACGACGATGTTGCCGCGACGCTTGTCCATCTTGAGGATTTCGAAGGGCTGCGGGTTGTGCATCAGCGGGGTCACGTCGCGGATCGGACGGATGTCGACCTGCGAGCGCGGCAGGAAGGCGATTGCGCCGTCGAGATCGACGGTGAAGCCGCCCTTGACCTGGTTGAAGATAACGCCTTCAACGCGTTCGCCAGCTTCGAACTTGGCTTCGAGCTTGATCCAGCTTTCTTCGCGGCGAGCCTTTTCGCGCGAAAGAACAGCTTCGCCCAGCGCGTTTTCGATGCGCTCGACGTAGACTTCGACTTCATCGCCAACCTTGAGCGTGCCGTCCTTGGCGCGCGCACCGAATTCCTTCAGCGCGATGCGGCCTTCGACCTTGAGGCCGACGTCGACAACGGCGACATCCTTCTCGATGGCGGTGACGATACCTTTGGTGACATAGCCTTCGGCCAGATCGTTCTTGGCAAAGGACTCTTCGAGAAGAGCTGCGAAATCTTCGCGAGAGGGGGTAGCTACAGACATAAAATCTCCTGGCGTGTCCTAATTATTCACTTTGGACACTGATGCGCCGGTGGTTCGTGTTAAACAGGCCTGCATCCAGTCCGCCTCCCCTTGGGAAAGCTATCCGGCGCTTGGACGGAATGTCAGGCTTTCAAAAAATCGGCGGCTCCGTGCAAGGCACGCGATAGCCGCTGGCATGTTAGGCATTTCGGCTCAAAACGGCGTCGATGATCGACTTTGCCGCCTGAAACGCCGCTTCTATACTCATTTCTGAAGTATCAAGCAAGTGCGCGTCTTCCGCTGGCCGCAAGGGGCTGTCGGTCCGACCCATATCGCGCGCGTCACGTCGTTTAACATCCTCGAAAATCGCCTGGTAGTCTGCACTGCCGCCGCCATCGGCGATTTCGTCGTGACGCCGCTTCGCACGGACCTCGGCCGAGGCCGTGACATAGATTTTCACCGGCGCATTCGGGCAGACGACGGTGCCGATGTCGCGTCCGTCCAGAACCGCGCCCGGCTCCTTGCGTGAAAAGGCGCGCTGCGCCTCGACCAGTGCCCGGCGCACCGCCGGCATGACGGCGACTTTCGACGCCGCCTCGCCGATCTCGTGGTTCGACAGGATGGCGCGGTCGAGCCCGGCAAAGTCGACCTTGCGCGCCATCGCCTCCGCCATCGCCTCGTCATCGAGCGGCAGACCGGCATCGAGCAGAGCCTTTGCCGTTGCCCGATAGATCAGGCCGGTGTCGAGATGGTGGAAACCATACTGGTCGGCGATCCGTCGCGACAAGGTTCCTTTCCCTGCCGCGGCCGGTCCGTCGATGGCGATCGTAAACGATGTCGTCACTGAGCTATGCTTCCTTCCACTTCCATATCGGCGCCGAGTCCCGCCATCAGATCGAAAAACTGCGGAAAGCTGGTGGCGATCATCGCGCTATCGTCGACCCTGACCGGATGCTCCGAGGCGAGTCCCATCACCAGGAAACTCATGGCGATACGGTGATCGAGATAGGTCTTGACCTCGCCTCCGGCATTGCCGAGCCCCTTCCCACCCGGACGGCCCCGAACGGTTAGCGAAACCTTGCCTTCGGTACAATCGGCGCCGTTGAGCGCCAGCCCCTCGGCAACCGCCGAGAGACGGTCGGATTCCTTGACCCGCAGCTCCTCCAGTCCCAGCATGACCGTCGTGCCCTCGGCGAAGGCGGCGGCAACCGCGAGCGCCGGATATTCGTCGATCATCGACGGCGCCCGCTCGGCCGGCACCGTGACGCCCTTGAGCATCGAGGACCGTACGCGCAGATCCGCGACATCCTCGCCCCCGGCAAGGCGCTTGTCGACAACTTCGATATCGGCCCCCATCTCCTGCAGTGTCAGGATCAGGCCGGTACGGGTCGGGTTCATCAGCACGTTGCGGATGGTAATGTCGGATCCCGGAACGATCAGCGCCGCAACCAGCGGGAAGGCGGTCGAGGAGGGATCGCCCGGAACGTCGATCGTCAGACCGGAAAGCTTGCCCTGGCCCTGAAGGCGGATGATGCGTACTCCATCGCGACCGGTCTCGACCGAAAGTTCCGCCCCGAAGCCGGCCAGCATCTTTTCCGTATGGTCGCGGGTCATGACCGGCTCGATGACGGTGGTAATGCCAGGCGCATTGAGGCCGGCGAGCAGCACGGCGGATTTCACCTGCGCCGAGGCCATCGGCACGCGGTAGGTGATCGGATTGGCGGTCTCCGGCCCATGCAGCGTCACCGGCAGCCGATCGCCATCACTCGATTTGACCTGTACGCCCATCTGCCGGAGCGGATCGAGGATGCGGCCCATCGGCCGCTTGGAGAGCGAGGCGTCGCCGATGAAGGTGGATTCGAAATGATAGACGCCGACAAGCCCCATGGTCAGGCGGCTGCCGGTGCCGGCATTGCCGAAGTCGAACGGCGCCTCGGGAGCCAGCAACGCGCCGTTGCCGACGCCCTTGATGATCCATTCGGTGCCGATTTTCTCGATTTTGGCGCCCATGGCCTGCATGGCCTTGCCGGTGTTGAGCACATCTTCGCCCTCGAGCAGGCCGCTGATGCGGGTCTCGCCGGAGGCAAGGCCCCCGAACATGAAGGCGCGGTGCGAAATGGATTTGTCTCCGGGAACGCGGATGGTGCCGGAAAGATTGGTCGAGCGGCGCGCTGTCGCGGGCCGCGAATGAGTGTCGTGCGGCATGGGCAATTCCTTTGCGATGCCGTTATTTACGCCGCATTATCGCTGACTTCGGTCCGGTTGCGCCAGCTGCCCTGCGGTTCACGCGGGCTCGATATCACAGAGATGTTGCCGGGTCATCCCGGTATGCGGGGAAAACCCTTCTGACCGTATATAAAGTTTGGCTTTGACAGGGGCAGCGGTAACGATTAAGGGGACCGGCTGATAATTTCCCTTAAAAGGCCGGCTTTCCCGGCTTGCCGAATATTGATTCGGCCATTCATGAGGCTTTGACAGTGGCGAAAGCGGAACTTGGAACAAAACGTACCGATCCGGACAACGGCAAGAAATTCTATGACCTGAACCGGGACCCGGTCGTCTCGCCCTATACCGGCAAGTCCTGGCCCCTGTCCTACTTCGAGGAAACCTCCGCTGCCAAGGAGGTTCCGGAAGAAGAGGAAGTGGCTGAAGTCGATACCGAAAACACCGAAGTCGAGCTGGTCTCGCTGGAGGACGCCGATGAGGCGGCTACTGGCGACGAGATCCCGGATATCGGCGATGACGATGTCGAAATCGGCGACGATGACGACGATACCTTCCTCGAAGCCGACGAAGACGAAGATGACGACGATATGAGCGATATCATCGGCGTAACCGGCGACGACGACGACGTTTGATTTGCGGACAGTCGGCCCGGTAAAACAAGAAAAGTTTTCCGGGCCGAAAATTTCGGCTTGCTATCTGTAAAAACCAGAAGTAATAAGCCGCCACCCCGACGGGCGAAACGCTTCGAAGGGACCCAGGGCCGGTTCAACCGGCACCATCTTGATGGGGCTATAGCTCAGCTGGGAGAGCGCTTGCATGGCATGCAAGAGGTCAGCGGTTCGATCCCGCTTAGCTCCACCACGCTTCGCCCTTACGGGCTTCGCGTGGCGCAGCCGCGGGAAACCGTTAGGCCGAAGCAGTGCCCGGCATAGCCCGCAGGGCGACGACGGGCTGCAATCTCAATCAAAATATTGTCCTGTGCATCCGCAAACGCTATCACCTTTAGCGGTTTTGGGCGCAACTTGCAGGACGGCGATAGGTGGGGATGTCAATGTGGTACGTTTACATCCTCCAGAGCGTCAATTTTCCCGAGCAGCAATATACCGGATCGACTTCGGATCTGAAACGGCGGCTGGCTGATCACAACGCGGGGAAATCGACTCACACGGCAAAATTCATGCCCTGGACCCTGCTTTGGTATTCGGCGTTTCCGGATAAGCACAGAGCGCTGGAGTTTGAGACATATTTGAAGTCTCACTCGGGAAGGGCGTTTGCTAAGAAGAGATTGGTTTGACCGCGTCTGTTTGCCGGTAGGCGGCGCGTCTCCTTGCATAGGCAAACCCTGCCCCGAGCGCCCACTCGTCAATGCCCCGATCCGAATATTGACCGTAGTCATACAGATATCTCGATGGGGAAAGGCGCTTCTTCACGTGTCCGGTTGCTATGCTGGTTAGGATACCACCCTTCACGACGGCGCTCCATCTTTTGGGCCAATCGACCTGTTATCGTGATTGACTCAGTTAAAGGAATGATCAACTCTACCGCGAATAGGGTTTGGGGAAATTGAAATGCACAAACAGCTATTGGCAGCGGGCCTTTGCCTGCTGGCGGTTGGTTGCGCCCGTTCTAGCGCGGTTCGTGTTTCTGAGAATTCGGCTATTATCACAACCAGCGCTGCGCCCGCGTGTGGAGGCGCTGGAGCTGCCAAGGTCGCACAGAAGCAGGCCGCTATCGAGACCCTCAAAGACGGCTATGATCGATACATCATCGTTGCCGCCTCCGCCGCCAACAACGTTCAAGCCACCCAGATGCCCGGCACCTACCAGACCATCGGCACATTGAACTCTTATGGCAGCTACGGAATACTAAACACCACAACCACCTATCAACCAGGACCAGTAATATTCAGCGGAACACATGATCAATCGTTCGGCATTCGAATGTTCATAGATGGTCAGTCCGGTAGTGAGCAGGCAATCTCGGCAAAGGAAGTCCTAGGGCCAAAATGGGCTGAAATTGTTAAGGATGGCGTGATGACTTGCACGTGATTGGCTGCAGAAGGACCAAAACAAGTATTTCGCGCTAGGGCCTATAGGAAAAGTGTATGTCAGTCGATGTTCCAGACTTCGAGCTTGCAGTTTCTGATGAGCTTCGCCCCCGAGTGTCTCGAAAGTTGGGCCTCCCGCTGGAGTGGGATAGCGCAATTGATGCCTTGACGCCCCCGCGGTTGACCAGCGCTGGCGCGTTTTTTGCGCTGGCTTGCCGCTTGTACCGCAAAATTAGGTCTCGGAGCGTTGGAGATCGATGTGCATTTGAGCCAAGTTGCTCACGATATAGCGAATTGTGTTTTGTTACCTTCGGCACACGAAATGGTCTGTCTTTGACAGTGCGGAGACTAATTCGGTGTTCCGGATGCAATGGTGGGCTTGATTTGCCGCCAGGCTTCCAATGTATAACTGATATTTCGGAGAAACAACGCGTATGAAATACCGCGTGGAAAGTATCGGCGCTGCATTTACAGACAAAGCAATAGGGGAGCTGACTAAGACGCTTGATGCCCGATCTAATGAAGGATGGGAGCTTCATACAGTCTTTTCAGTCGAGAAGAAGGGTTGTCTAGGCTCGAGTCAGGGGCAGACCTACTTGGCAATTTATCGAAAACCGTGAGACGGTACGGAAGCCGGATGCACTACTTTGGCAACGATACCCGACAATTACATCGCAATAGAATTCCCGACTCTCAAAAATCCCGTGCTCCCGGCAATCGATAGGAGTACGGATCAACGAGTTGTTTGCCTTTGATGAGGTCAGCCTCCGTCTTCCCACCAACCCACCCGATTCGACTATGACCAGACAGCGCCGC
>DASVPC010000039.1:0-21299 GCA_036383055.1 Rhizobium sp.
GAGTGCGGCGGGATGACGCCAGCGATAGGCGAGAATGACCATCACGCAGATGAACTGCGCCGCGATCGAACCGGCAGCCGACCCGATGACACCCCAATGCGCGACCGCGATCAGCAGCCAATTGGCGGCGATATTGAGCAGTGTCGAGGCAAGGGTCACCAGCGTCATGAAGCCGATCTTGCCCTCGCAACGCAGCGCGTCGATGTGCAGCTGCAAGAGGAAGCTGACCGGCGCGACGCCGACCATAACACCCATGAAGGCATTGGCATTGGCAGCAACCGCAGCGTCGCCGGCTGCACTCGCGGCGATGACATGCCGGCCGACCGTCCAATAGACGGCATTGACCAGTATCACCACCGCGAGGGCAAGCGCATGGGCTCCGGTAAAAACCTTTGCCGCTCCCACGCGATCCCCCGCCCCCAGGCGACGCGCCAAAATGCTCGCCATGCCGTTCGAGACCAGGGCCTGCAGGGCGATCAGCAGCATCAGTGCGGGAAAGATCAGGCTCACTGCAGACAGCGCCGCAGCTCCGACATAGATGCCGAGGAAATAGGCGTCGACGACGGAAAACAGGCCGCTAATGGTGGTGATCATGACGATCGGTGCGGCTGTGCGGGCAAAGACGCCGGGCAGCCAACCTGTCAGGAAGATATTGTTTTCGGAATGCTTGGTCATGGCAATATCCACGCGGCATCGCGCCACCTGTGGCGGCGGCGATCCATCGATAAAAAGAGGATTGTCAGATGTCGAGTAACAAATGCGGCACGCCGTCCGACGTCTTTCTCAGCGAAATGCCGTCGGCGTCGATCTGCGCGTTGATGCGCCGGCGAAAGGCCGAGAAACTCTCGAAGGTCACGACATCCACCGGTTCGTCGAAATGGATGGTGATCTTGTGGAGCCCGCCGGTTTGCTCCGAAAGAGCCAGAACCTTGCCGATGAAGGGCTGGTTCAAATAGCGGCCACGAACGGTGGAGCCGACGGCAAACGGCACGCTTGGCATGGCATTCGGTTTTGCGGCGAGCGCCGACAGCGTATTCCAGTCGCGCAAGCCATGTTGCCTGGCAACCAGCTCCAGCGCGGCGCTATGGGCAATATCGTTGCCGCGCTCGGCCATGGCCTGGCGCAGGCGCCTGGCTTGCGCCTTCAGTTCATCAATGGACGGATAGATCGTCGTCACGGGATCAGCCTTTGCTAAGGCATGCATTTACGACTGCAGATCGGGGCTCGCATTACCGTCAGTCAGCACGCCTTGAATGGCTGTGACCATATTCGCAAGGGCTTCACCATGGATTTTCATCCGCGAGCGGCCGGCACCTCGAACCGTGTCTTCGTATGATCGAAGCCGGAGCTCCTGTCAAGACAAGGCGCGGGACAGTTCAAAACAGCAGGGAAAGGCAGCTCGCTGCCTTCCCTTTTTCTCAGGCCGCCAGATAGCGCTCGATCTGATCAACCGGAAAATTCGTCAGGTCCTTGGCAAGCTCGGCGACGATGGCCGTCTGGGAATGAGCCCTCAACCGGGGCCGCAGGACGCCGAGCGCATGGGGTGGCGCCACGAGGATCATGCTCTTGATGCCTTTGCTCTGCACGAGCAGATCGATCTTCGCCGCCACGCCCTTCAGGAACTCCTCCTCTGCCTGATCTTGCCATGTCGTTTCCTCCACAGCGCTGCCGCCAACTCCTGCGGCCTGATGGCTCCGCCCCGGCTTACCTGTGCCGAGCTCCCGATCCGGCACATGCGGCTGCTCCAGGATTTCGCGCGTTTTCAAATCCAGCTTCGGATCATTGCTCGCATTCTCCAGAAACAATGCCTTGGCACCGTCGCAAATGACGACCCATGTCCCGCCTGTAATTCTGATATCGACCATTGTCCCTGTCCTCATGCTTTCAAGCCACGACTGAAATCGCCGATGAGAGGGAACGCCCAATGACGCGAAGGGTTCAAAAAGCGCATATTCGGGGGGAGTCAGCACCCGATCGACCGCGAAAGCGTCGATTCGTTAAAATTCGACGGGCACGATTGACGCTTATGCAAAACCTCCGTGCAAGGTTCATGCTGTACCGAGATGAATTCGGGCCGCCTCCAACGGGGAATGACAATGCTTCGCTCAACGCATCTGGCGAAAGTCAAATCCGAAGTCTATGAACGCAGCTGGGAACGGTTCCACGTTCAGCGGCCAGCACGTCTCATCGCCGTACGCCCCTGTCTGACGGGCATTTCCGTGCGCAGCGCCGAGATCGTCGATATCTCGCGGGGCGGGGCCAGCTTCTTTGTCGGCACCACCGTGGGATTGCCAGCGCATTACTATCTCAACATCCTCGGTCTGGCCTATCGCATCGCCTGTGCCGAGGTCAGCCGGATCGACAACCGCATCTACGTGCGCTTCATCAATCTGCTGGAGCCGGAAACGTTGAGACGTGTCGTGCGCGCCGATTTCATGATCGGCAACACCGAAGCACTGGCCGCGCGTGGCAAGCGGATTGCGCGCGCCTAGCACTACAGCGCCGCGCGTCACATTTGACGCGCAAAGGTCGCTGTAGCACTTTAGATTTGCTGCATAATTCCCTAAATCGATGCCGATTTAAGGAATTATGCAGTGGCCTTTTCCACTCTTGCAACCGCCCGCCAAGCGCCTATTGTGCTGCGCCTTGCAACAGAATTCGGGAAAACCAGCCAGAATGTCCGCCTTTTCGCGCTTCACCCCGCTGATCAGCGCCCTTCCCTCCACCGTGCCATTCGTCGGCCCGGAAGCCCTCGAACGTCAGCGCGGGCTGATCGTTCAAGCGCGCATCGGCGCCAATGAAAACGGCTTCGGCCCCGCCCCCTCCGTCATCGAGGCGATGCGCGAGCAGGCCGGCGATATCTGGAAATACAACGATCCGGAAAACTTCGCGCTGAAGCAGGCGCTGGCCGCGCATCTCGGCGTTAGGCCCGCAAACATTGCCGTCGGCGAAGGCATCGACAGCCTGCTCGGCCTGATCGCCCGCATGGTCATCGAGCCGGGAACGCCCGTCGTCACCTCGCTCGGCGGATATCCGACCTTCAATTTCCATGTCGCCGGCTTCGGCGGGCGGCTGGTGACGGTGCCCTATGTCAACGACCGCGAGGATCTCGACGGATTGCTGGCCGCGGTCGCCCGCGAAAATGCGCCGCTTGTCTATTTCGCCAACCCGGACAATCCGATGGGAAGCTGGTGGGATGCGGACAGGATCGTCGCCTTTGCCCGCGCCCTGCCGGAAAGCTGCCTGCTCATCCTCGACGAGGCCTATAGCGAAACCGGACCGGCCAGCTCCCTGCCCGACATCTCAGCGCTGATCGACCTGCCGAACGTGCTGCGCACCCGCACCTTCTCCAAGGCTTACGGCCTTGCCGGCGCCCGGGTCGGCTATGCCATCGGCGTGCCGGAGACGGTTCTGGCTTTCGACAAGATCCGCAATCACTTCGGCATGAACCGGCTGGCGACGGCAGCAGCGCTCGCCGCACTGAAGGACCAGGCCTATCTCGCCGAAGTCGTTGGCAAGATCCGAGCCGCCCGCGACCGGATCTGCATGATCGCCCACGACAACGGGCTCTCTCCGCTCGCCTCGGCAACCAATTTCGTCGCTGTCGATTGCGGCCGCGACGGGATTTACGCTCGCGCCATCGTCGACGGCCTGATCCAGCACGGCGTCTTCATCCGCATGCCGGGCGTGGCGCCGCTCAACCGCTGCATCCGCATCAGCGTCGGTCCTAGCCAAGATCTCGATCTTCTGGCGGACGCCCTGCCGAAAGTGCTGAAGGCCGTCAGCTAAAAGCTCGAACAACAAAAAACCGCGCCGGCCTTGTGTCCGGCCGGTCGCGGTCTCCCTGTTGGTGGCAGCGCGCCTCTCCGCCCACCGCCGGTCGCCCCTCTTTTGAGATTATTGTTGTCGTATTCTTTGTGGCACGTTTCAGTGCATGGTCATCCATTCGCGGGCGGCGCGAAGCGCTGCGGCGAGCTGCATCTTGGTCAGCGTGGCGGCGACATCGGCGCGAAGCTCGGCGGCGCGGTCGCTGCCTTTGATAGCAGCAATATTCAACCATTTATGGGCGGCAACCGGGTCTGCCTTGCAGCCCCTGCCGGTTGCATAATTGACGCCCAGTTCGCAAAGGGCATCGGCGCCGTTGCCACCCATCATGGCCATTTCAGACATCGGAATTTCGAAGCGTGCCATCGGTTTTATCCCTGTTTCAGTCTCGTTGCGTCTGCCCTGTTTTCCGTCCGGACCTTGCCGTCTATCGCAGCTTGATGATCCTTCCGGTCGGCGGGTTTGCCCCGCTCGTTTGATGGCTTCACTATCGCAGACGGCTTTCAAAAAACGGCTAAAATGCATGCTTAATTCGATGCAAAAAAAGTACAAATGCTTGGTAAATTTGGGATTTTGTTAAACATCGCTTCCCTTGCAAATTAAGGACTTTTGAGCGAGTTTTACCCATTGTTAAGATCTGGATTTAAACCCTTCCTTCACCATGAAAAGAGCCGGCAAAACAAGACTCTCCAATTTTGGCGTGACGAACAGGGCTGGCAAACAGGAAAATCGCGATTGAAAACTATATTTACCTTTACGTTCGCGTCAGATAATTTCACAGCGATCCCGGCTATGGGAACGGGAAACTTTCGGGGAGGAAAGATATGATCCGCACGACCATTATTGCCGTTGCGCTGGCTTTCAGCGCAGGCACCGCTTTTGCCGACGAGCAGATCGTCGGTAACTGGAAGACCGAGGCAGGCGATACCGCCGCCATCATATCCTGCGGCGGTGAATATTGCGTGACGCTGAAGAACGGCAAATATGCCGGCCGGCAGATCGGCAAGATGCATGGCACGGGCGGCACCTATACCGGCGAGATCACCGACCCCGAGGCCAACAAGACCTATGCCGGCTCCGGCTCCGTGAAAGGCAACGCTTTGAAGATGCAGGGCTGCGTCTTGAAGGTCTTCTGCAAATCGCAGACCTGGACGCGGCTTTAAAAGCCTCTCTTGGTCGATAAGGCTCAGCGAGGGCGACAACGCCCTCGCCCGTTATTCTCGTTTACAATGTCCGGCATCTTCAGGGATACGCGCAACGTGATTGATCATATAACTATTGCCGTCAGCGACCTGGAGAAGAGCAAACTCTTCTATGAAAGAACCCTCGCACCCTTGGGATATCACCTCTCCTTTGGAAAGGAGGGCGTGTTCTGGGCTTTCGATGTTGGCGAGGGCAGTCTGTTCGAGATTCAGCAAACGGACAGCAAGCCACCACTGACACATCTGCACGTCGCCTTCCGGGTCAAGAGCAAGGTGGAAGTCGAGGCGTTTTATAGTGCTGCGCTTGAGGCGGGAGCCGCGGACAATGGCGTACCCGGCCCGCGACCGGAATATACGCCAAATTATTACGCCTGCTTTGTTCTTGATCCGGATGGATACAACATCGAAGCCATGCTCAATGAGCCTTCAACGCACCCGTGATCAAAGCGCTATCGCCAGATTGGCGCGGCGCATTTTCCTAGTCATTTTCCTGAACGCCGGATGAACCGGTATCTCAGCACCCGTTCAGCCTGACCATGGCAAAACAGTGTCCAGTATAGGGCACGGGTAGGTCCAGGAATATGAATACGATCATCATGGCATGGCGTTTCGCAGTTATCATGCTGTTTGCCGCCGTCTTTGCGTTCACGTTTTCGATGGCGGTCGAACATACCGGTCGCAGCGGCGCGCAATCGCATTTCGGCGCAAGCTTCACTTGCCTGCAGACAGGAGCCCCCTATTGCACCACGGTGCAATAGTCGGGGATCTCCGGCCGATTTTCAGGAACTGCGCCGCGCATCGGCATAAAAATAGCTGCGAAAATCCAAGACCCTGCCTTGCAACGTCGTTTGCTTGTTAAAAATGCCACTATATAATAGCGCATGAGCAACCGAATCTCTCCCTTTTCGCCTCTCGAAATCTCATCCCCCAGCCCGTTTCAGCCACGGAGCTTCACCGATCCCGGCAAGGCAGTCGAGGCTCTGACGGAGCTTTATGACCGCAACACCGCCTTCCTCATCGACAGCTTCACGGAGCTGGCCAAGGGTGGGCCGATTACGGCGCGATACCGCGCCTTCTACCCGCAGGTCAGCATCGAGACGACCAGCTTCGGCCATGTCGACTCCCGCCTTTCCTACGGCCACGTCACGGCACCCGGCGTCTACACCACCACCATCACCCGCCCGCAGCTCTTCAAGCACTATCTGAAGGAACAGCTCGCGCTCTTGATGCGCAGCCATAACGTGCCGGTGGTCGTGTCGGAATCGACGACGCCGATCCCGCTGCATTTCGCCTTTGGCGAAGGCGCCTATGTCGAGGCGTCCGCCGCCGGCTTCGACGATATTCCGCTGCGCGACCTCTTCGATACGCCGGACCTGAACACGACCGACGATGAAATCGCCAACGGCGAATATATCCCGCCGCCGGGCGAACCCTCGCCGCTCGCGCCTTTTACCGCGCAGCGCATCGACTATTCGCTCGCCCGCCTGTCCCACTATACGGCGACCAGTGCGAAGCATTTCCAGAATTTCGTGCTGTTCACGAACTATCAGTTCTACGTCGACGAATTCTGCAACTGGGCGCGCGACGTGATGGCCAAGGGCGGCGAAGGCTATACCGCCTTCGTCGAGCCGGGCAACATCACCACGCCGGCCGGCTCCAGTCAGCCGGCAGGGGACACGACCCCGCCGCGGCTGCCGCAGATGCCGGCCTACCATCTGAAAAAGAAGGGCCATGCCGGCATCACCCTGATCAATATCGGCGTCGGCCCGTCCAATGCGAAGACGATCACTGACCACGTCGCGGTACTGCGCCCGCATGCCTGGCTGATGCTTGGCCATTGCGCCGGCCTGCGCAACAGCCAGCGGCTTGGCGATTATGTGCTGGCACATGCCTATATGCGCGAGGATCACGTTCTCGACGACGACCTGCCGGTCTGGGTGCCGATCCCGGCGCTTGCCGAAGTGCAGGTAGCGCTGGAAGCAGCCGTTGCCGAAATCACCGGTTTCGAAGGCTTCGAGCTGAAGCGCATCATGCGTACCGGCACGGTCGGCACGATCGACAACCGCAACTGGGAGCTTCGCGATCAGGCGGGACCGGTCAAGCGCCTGTCGCAGGCCCGCGCCGTGGCGCTCGACATGGAATCGGCGACCATCGCCGCCAACGGCTTCCGCTTCCGCGTTCCCTACGGCACGTTGCTCTGCGTCTCGGACAAGCCGCTGCACGGCGAGCTGAAGCTGCCGGGCATGGCGACCGCCTTCTACCGCACGCAGGTCAACCAGCACCTGCAAATCGGCATCCGCGCCATCCAGAAACTGGCCGAAATGCCGTCGGAAAAGCTGCATTCGCGCAAGCTGCGCAGCTTCTTCGAGACGGCGTTCCAGTGAGGTAGTCGGAAGCCGCTGCAATTATTCTGGATAGGATGCGATGTGTCTTGGATAAGCTTTGACGGCGGTTCAACGCTGGGTCATCGAGGATCGGAAGACGGCGTCATTCTATTGGATGAAGAACACACCGCGGGTGCGCGCGTCACACTCGAAAAATGTGATCGCGTGCCATTTGCCATTACCTGCGGCCTCTACGGCAATATGGCCCATACTGTTTTTATCGGCAGTGAGCAGGAGGGCCTGGACACTTTCCGTGCGATCAAGACGAGCCTCGAGGAACTGATCGCGATGTGGCCGGAGAAGGATGCGCCAGCCGATCAAGTGTCCGGATTTCATGCTGCCATATCGGATTTTGTGCAGCGTTTTTAACGCAACTTTTCAATTCTCTGGCATCTGCGCCACTATATCTGCACGTTGACTTGCCACCACTTGCGGATGATCGGTCGTGGGCTCCGCTGCCCAGCTGAGGCAGAGGATCAGTACGGCAAAGGCGCCGAAGCCTATTGCCGTGCGAAGAACGTCCTTGCGGAGATCGCCGATCTCCAACAGCTCCTTTTCCGACAGCGCCTTCTCTCTCCACTGACTTAGCAGTGCTGCTTCCAGATTATACATGTCCGTCTCTCCTTTGTTGAAGACGGACCTTGTCGACCGGACCCAGCCCTTTTCGACAGCGGTCAAATTTTTTGTCATGCTGCCTAAAGGGATGTCGATTTGCGCGCGGCCTGCTCGT
The DNA here is from genome assembly GCA_036383055.1 of Rhizobium sp. GTDB lineage: Bacteria > Pseudomonadota > Alphaproteobacteria > Rhizobiales > Rhizobiaceae > Rhizobium. The sequence continues at coordinate 8,142 of DASVPC010000039.1, forward strand.
CTATGGCCATCAGCAAATGGAAGAGGAGACGGCTGCGATGAAATATCTTTGTCAGGTCTGGTTCGACGGCACGAGGCTCGATGCCATGACGAAAGAGGAAAAGCACAGGCTCGATTCGGATTCGCTCGGATATGACCGGGATCTGATGGCAAGCGGGCACATGATCCATGCCGAGGCGCTGCAATCGCCAAGCGCGGCGGTGACCGTGCGGGTGCGCAACGGCGAGACCTCGGTGACCGACGGCCCGTTTATCGAGACCAAGGAATATCTCGGCGGCTTTATCCTGATCGATGCCAAGGATCTGAACGACGCCATTCGCGTCGCGGCGGGCATACCGCTCGCAAAGCTCGGCGCGATCGAAGTGCGGCCGATCTATTCCTTCGGTCCCGAACTCTGAGGAGACGATGATGAAATTTCTCTGCCAGGTTTGGTTCGACACCGCCGAAATCGCCACCCTCACCGAAGAAGAAGGACTGCGACTAACGCTGGAGTCCATCGATAGCGACAACCAGCTGCGCGACAGCGGGCATCTCATCGTCGCCAATGCCTTGCGGAAGCCGGAGACCGCCAGAACCGTGCGGGTGCGCAAAGGCGAAGCCACGGTCACCGACGGCCCCTTTGCCGAGATCAAGGAACATCTTGGCGGCTTCGTACTGATCGAGGCTAAGGACATGGAGGAAGCAACGCGTATCGCCGCTACCTTCCCCGTCGCCCGATATGGCATGATCGAAGTCCGCGCAGCCTTCGACATCCGGTTCCCGGATGAATAGGCGCCAAGGGAGAGAGTGATGCGATTTCTATGCCTGATCTACACATCCGTCGACGTCGACGGAAGGCTGACGCAAAGCGAGATAAACCATCTGATCGGCGAGCATTTCGTCTATGATGAGGGACTGCGGCAGGACGGCACCCTGATTGTTTCGGATGCGCTGGAGCTCCAAAACAAATCGATCGTCATCCGGCCGCAAGGCGACAGGTTTTCGGTGACGGATGGGCCATTCGTGGAGACGAAGGAACATCTGGCCGGTTTCTACCTCATCGATGCGCCGGATCTGGATCGCGCAACCGATATCGCCAAACACATTCCCTCGGCACGTTATGGTGCCATAGAGATTCGACCGGTGCGTATCTTGACCCTTCGAGGAGACCTTGCGGAGGAACGCTAACGCCGTGTCCCTGAGCGCAACCATCGACGACGTCTACCGCAGCCAGTCGCGCCGCGTGCTGGCGACGCTGATCCGCCTGCTGGGCGATTTCGACCGGGCGGAAGAGGCACTGCACGATGCCTTCGCAGCGGCGGCGCAGCAATGGACGGAGGAGACGATACCGGCCAACCCCTATGCCTGGCTGGTCTCGGCCGGCCGTTTCCGGGCGATAGACCACATCCGTCGACGCACACGTTTCGACGCCTCCAGGGCCGATATCGTCGATAGCCTCTATCCGGAGGGCGAGATGATGGCGACTGTCGAGAGCCAGGAGATCGAAGACGATATGCTGCGGCTGATCTTCACCTGTTGCCATCCGCTCATTCCCGCCGAAGCACAGATGGCGATGGCGCTGCGGGAAGTCTGCGGCCTGACGACGGAAGAGATCGCCCACGCCTTTCTCGTCCCGGCGCCAACCGTCGCCCAGCGCATCGTCCGCGCCAAGAACCGCATCCGCGCCGCCCATGTTCCCTATGAAGTCCCGGCAAAGACGGAGCTGCCGGAACGGCTGGCGCAGGTGCTGCACGTCATCTATCTCGTCTTTAACGAGGGCTATTCCGCTTCTTCCGGTGCGGCGATCGTCCGTGCCGACCTTGCCGCCGAGGCCATCCGTCTCGGCCGTCTGCTACTGGCGCTCCTGCCCGATCCGGAGGTGGCCGGTCTGCTGGCAATGATGTTGCTGCAGGATTCGCGACGGCTGGCGCGGACAAGCACCTCAGGCGACCTCATTCTGCTTGCCGATCAGGACCGGTCGCTCTGGGATAGCGCGAAGATCCGCGAGGGACTGGCCTTTGCGGCCGAGGCGATGGCGGGCGAAAGCGTCGGCAGCTATGCATTGCAGGCGGCGATTGCCGCCGAGCACGCGCGCGCAGCAACGCCGGACCGGACCGACTGGCGAGGGATCGTGGCGCTTTACGATCTGTTGCTGGTGGCGCAACCGTCGCCGGTCGTCGAGCTCAACCGGGCCGTCGCCGTTTCGATGTGCGATGGACCAGCGGCGGGACTGCGGATCGTCGACGGCCTGCTTGGCGAGGATCGGCTGGCCAGATATCACCTTGCCCACGCGGCAAGAGCCGATTTCCTGCGTCAGCTCGGCCGCGACGACGATGCGCGACGGGCTTACGAAACCGCGCTCTCGTTTTGCCACCAGACACCCGAGCAGGCGTTCCTGCGCAAAAGACTGGTGGAACTTGCCGGCAAGACCGGGCGATAGGTTCGATCAGGCCCGCTTCCTGGAGGCAAGCAGCCCAAGCGCTGTGCCCGTCAAAGCCGAGACGACGATCAGGAGATGCGCGTTGATGCTGGCCTGCGCCAGATTGTCGATTGCCGCTTTCGCGCCCGATGCCCCGAAGGCCATGGCCCCGGCCGTGATACCGGCCGGATAGGTGCCGACACCACCGGGCGCATGCACCGGTAGCACCGAGGAAAGCTCGCCGCCGAGCGCGCCGCCGAAGCTGGCCGACAGCGGTGTTACATTCATCAGGCCGAGCGCCCAGGCAAGCACCGCGACCTTCACCAGCCAGTTGACCACCGTCGTCAGCCATGCGCGAGCAAAAGCGCCGGCGTCGGCGGGCAAGCCGCGCTCCAGTTCATGCACCAGTCCCTGCGCCTTCTTTGGCAATACCTTGGCGGCAAAACGGATCAGCGGTCGGCGCAAGGCAAAGCCGGCGACCGGCAAAAGCAGGAAGGCGACCCAGACTATCCAGGCAAGTGCCGGATAGGGAGAGGCAAGCGCAAGGCCGATGCCGGCCGCGGCCAGCAGCGCATGCAGGTCGAACAACCGCATGACGAACAGTGCCGAAGTGCTGCGGGCGAGCGGAATGCCGAATTCGGAGCGCATCAGCACGGGGAAACTGGTTTCGCCCGCGCGGAAAGGCATCATGATATTGAGGAGGTTGTGGACCTGCGTCACGCGGAAGAGTGCGGCGAAATGGCCGCCGGTCTCCTTCGGGAAATAATCGTAGATGCGCCAGGTGCGCAGGAAGTAGGTGCCGGTCAAAAGCGCCAGCGCCAGCAGGATGGGCAAGGCGCCGACCTTGCCCCATTGCGCCAGGATCGAATTCCAGCCCCAGAACCACTCGATGAAGGCGGCATAGGCGAGCACGACGGCAAGCGTGAGCAGCGTCATACGGTTGCGAATAAACCAGTTCTGTCGGCTGGCAACCATCGGAGTCTTCATGTAGTTAGAGCACCAAATGCGAGCGAAGGCTGACGCCGGACATGTCGCTCGTTCTGTCCGGCAGGTTCTGCCGGTCTTGTAGGAGAAAGAAGAGTTGCAGACAACGGCAGAGTCGATCCTCTCCCTGGCCGACACGGCAAGCGCCCTTGAGCTTTCGCTGGTCGTGCCCGTCTTTAACGAGGAAGAAAGCGTCGGACCGCTGATCGAGCGTATCTGTTCCGCGATGGTGGATTTCACCAAGCCGTGGGAACTGATCCTGATCGACGACGGCAGCACGGACGCCACACTCGCCAATGCGCGCCGCTCGCTCGGACGCGAGGGGCTGATGTTGCGCATCGTCGAGCTTCAGCGCAATTTCGGCCAGACCGCCGCCATGCAGGCCGGCATCGACGCCGCCACCGGCCGGCTGATCGCCACCATGGACGGCGACCTGCAGAACGACCCGAAGGATATTCCCTCGATGGTCGAGGAACTGGAACGGCGGCAGCTCGACCTGCTCGTCGGCTGGCGCAAGAACCGTCAGGACGGGTTGCTCCTGCGCAAGATCCCCTCCTGGTGCGCCAACTACCTCATCGGCCGCATCACCGGCGTCAAGCTGCACGACTATGGCTGCAGCCTGAAGATCTACCGCGCCACGATCATCAAGCAGGTGAAGCTGATGGGCGAGATGCACCGCTTCATCCCCGCCTGGGTCGCCGGCGTCGTGCCAAGCTCGCGCATCGGCGAAGTCCCGGTCACGCATCACGCGCGCCAGCATGGCACGTCGAAATACGGGATATCGCGGACCTTCCGCGTTATTCTCGACTTGCTGTCGGTGATGTTCTTCATGCGCTACAAGGCGCGGCCGGGCCATTTCTTCGGCTCTCTCGGCCTTGGCCTCGGAGCGCTTGCCGCAATAGTGCTGCTCTGGCTCTTCGTCGACAAGTTCATCTTCGGCGACGATATCGGCAACAGGCCGCTGCTATTGGTCGGGATCGTGCTGCTGTTGTCGTCAGTCCAGATGATCACCACCGGCATCCTCGCCGAAATGATCGCGCGCATCTACTATCGTGACGATCTGTCCCCGAACTATATCGTCCGCAAGATCTTCGATCGGAATAATCAGGAAGCATAGACTTCCGATGCTCGGATAGGCCACTCCTCGTCGTCTCAACGCCGGAACCACTCATGGACCCGACCGAAAAGCCAACAAGTGCCTTGCCTGACCCCGCCGATCTTCCCGCATGGGAGGTCAAAAGCTCCACCCATCTGCTGCATGACCGGTGGCTGAAGGTTCGGGCCGATACCTGCATCACGGCGGAGGGGATGGAGATTGCGCCCTATTACGTGCTGGAATATCCGGACTGGGTGCAGGTGGTGGCGCTTGATGCCGAGGACAATATCTACCTGGTCCAGCAATATCGCCATGGTCTGGGTGTCGTTGCGTTGGAGCTGCCTGGCGGCGCTATTGACGCGCGCGATGCCGGCCCGGTCGAGGCTGCGGCGCGAGAGTTGAGGGAAGAGACTGGCCTCTCTGCTCCTGAATGGGAATATGTGGGCAGCCTTGCCGCCAACCCGGCCACCCACACCAACCTTTGCCACATCGTACTTGCCCGCAATGTCGAACTCACCGGGAAGCCCTCGGACGATCCAACCGAGCGCATCCGCCTCATCCGCATGCCGATCCGGCACGCCATCGGGTTGGCACTCGAGGGCAAGATGATCCAGGTCATTCATGTCGCGGCGCTGACGCTTGCCCTGCACAAGGCCGGCAAGTGGGACGCGCCGTCCCCGGCGAACAAGAACTGACTAGATTTTCGCCTCCGCCCAGACGGCATCCAGCGCCAGACGCGTGATGCGGACCATCTCGTCCACCTGATCGTGGCTGATGATCAGCGGCGGCGAGGCCAGCATGCGGTCGGCGGTGGCGCGCAGGACGAGACCGTTGGTCAGGGCCTGATTACGTACCGCCGAGCCGATAGCATCCGGCTTTTCGAAGCGGCGGCGGGTGGATTTGTCGGCGGCGAGCTGGAGCGCTCCCATCAGCCCGATGCTGACGGCCTCGCCCACCATGTCGTGATCGGCAAGGCTGCCCCAGGCTTTTGCGAAATAAGGGCCGATGTCGTCGCGGACGCGCTCGATCAGCCTCTCGTCTTCGATGATCCTCAGATTTTCCAGCGCCGCAGCTGCGCAGACCGGATGGCCGGAATAGGTGAAGCCGTGGTTGAATTCGCCGACATCGTTGATCAGCACATCGGCGATACGGTCGCTGACCAACACGCCGCCGATCGGCAGATAACCCGATGACAGGCCCTTGGCGATCGGGGCGAGATCCGGCTCGACCCCGAAATGCTGATAGCCGAACCAGGAGCCCAACCGTCCGAAGCCGCAAATCACCTCGTCGCAGACGAGGAGAATGTTCCTTGCCTTGCAGATGCGGGCGATCTCCGGCCAATAGGTCGCGGGCGGAATGATGACGCCGCCCGCTCCCTGCACCGGCTCGGCGATGAAGGCGGCGACATTCTCCTCGCCCAGCTCGTCGATCTTTTCTTCCAGCTCGCGAGCGACCTTCAGGCCGAACTCTTCCGGTGAGAGATCGCCGCCTTCGCCGTACCAATAGGGCTGCCCGATATGGACGACGCCGGGGATCGGCAGATCACCCTGCTCGTGCATGTATTTCATGCCGCCCATACTGGCGCCGGCGACTGTGGAGCCGTGATATCCGTTCCTGCGGGCGATGACCGTCTTCTTCGCCGGCTGGCCCACAGCGCTCCAGTAGACGCGCGCCATGCGGAACCAAGTGTCGTTGGCTTCCGAGCCGGAATTGGTGAAGAAGACATGATTGAAATGCGGCCCGGCATGGGCGCAGACTTTCTGCGAGAGCAGCGTCGCGGGCGTCGTCGTCGTGCCGAAGAAGGTGTTGTAGTAGGGCAGCTCGTTCATCTGCCGGATGGCGGCATCGGCAATTTCCGTTCGCCCGTAGCCGATATTGACGCACCAGAGCCCGGCAAAGCCATCAAGATATTTATTGCCGTTGCTGTCGAAGATGTAGACGCCCTGGCCGCGCTGGATGATCCGCGCGCCGTCGGCATTCAACTTCTTCATGTCCGCGAAGGGATGGAGATGATGAGCGGCATCGATGGCGGCGAGATTGGAGCGGCTGGAAGTGTCGGACATCGTTTGCAGAATCCCTATCGGATTGAAAGGCTGGCTTCGATCGTTTACGACCATGACGTGAGCATCGGGGAATGACAAGGGCATGGCGGCTGACAACGCGACCAAGGGACTAGCACGTATCGAAGTGCTGATCGCCGACATGAACGGCCGCCTTCGCGGCAAGCAGATCCCTATCGAGGCCGAAAAGAAAGTCTGGTCCGGCGCGGTGCGCCTGCCGACTTCCACCCAATCTCTGGATATCTGGGGTGATGACAATGACGACCTCACCGGCCTTTCGCTGACGATCGGCGACCCCGATGGCACCTGCGTCGCCGATCTGCGTACGCTGGCCGACATGCCCTGGGCGCCGCCGGGTTCGAAGCAGGTTCTCGCCACCATGCATGAGCTCAATGGCAGCCCCAGCTTCCAGGACCCGCGCGCGATCCTTGCCTCCGTCCTCGAACGCTACAAGGCGCTCGGCCTGACGCCTGTCGTCGCCACTGAACTGGAATTCTATCTTCTCGCCGGTGAGTGGCGCGAGCGCGGCATCCCCTCGCCGCCGCCGGTGCTGATGTATCGCGGCGAGCCGAACGGCTACCAGCTTTACGACATGGACGCCGTCGACCTGCTCGGCGACTATCTCGAAACCCTGCGCTCCTACGCCAAGGCGCAGAACCTGCCGGCCGATGCAACGACGGCGGAGTTCGGTCCCGGCCAGTTCGAGGTCAATCTGCTGCATCGCCCGGATGCTCTGGCGGCCGCCGACGATTGCATCCTCCTGAAGCGGGTGGCCGAACAGGCGGCGCGCAAGCATGGCCTGAAATCGACCTGCATGGCGAAACCCTATACCGACCATGCCGGCTCTGGCCTGCATGTGCATGTCAGCATCGTCGACGACAAGGGCCGCAATATTCTCGACGCTGCGGGCAGCGAACCGTTGAAGCTGAAGTCGCTCTGCGCCGGCCTGCTGCAAACGCTGCTGGACGCGCAGCTGGTCTTTGCGCCCTATGCCAATTCCTATCGCCGTTTCCAGCCAGGCTCGTTTGCACCTGTGGATCTCACCTGGGGCCACGGTCATCGCGGGACTGCCGTGCGTATCCCCGAGAAGGATGGGCCGGGTGCGCGCATCGAACACCGCGTTGCCGGCGCCGACGCCAATCCCTACCTGATGCTGGCGGCAATCCTCGGGGGCATGCTGCTTGGATTGGAGAACGATCTCGATCCCGGCGAGGAGACAACGCCGAACCATGTGCCGGCCGACGCGCCGCGGCTGACGCATGATTTCCTCACCGCCGTCGAACGCTTCAGCGCCTCCCCCTTCATCGCCGATATTTTCGGCGAGCGGTATCGGAAGCTCTATGGCGACACCAAGCGCAAGGAAGCGATCCTCCACCTGCGCACCGTTTCCGACTTCGATTATCGAACCTATCTGCCGCGTCTCTGAAGAGCTTCAGATGGCCGCATGCTGATCGTCTCCTCGGCGGCGCGCGCGGCCGTGCCCTGCCGGATCATCACCTTCAGTTCGCCGGCATGCAGCTTGAGCGTGACGTCGCGCTCCAGCGGCAGCAACTCGCCGTCCATGACGCAATTGGCGAGGCTGCGCAGCTTTGGGAAATGCAGCTGCACTTCGCGCGTATGCATGACCATGACATCGGCGTTTTCGCGGAACCGGCCGCGCAGCATGTCGACGGCAAGCCTTGCCACGCCTAACGGCCGCAGCGGCCTTGCCGTATAAAAGCCAAGCTCGCCGCTGCGCAGATCGTCGGCATAAAGCAGCGCATTGGCACCATAGGGGTTGTTGGAAACCGAAATCGCCGAGACATGCCGGTGCTCGCGACGTCCCTCCACTTCGAAATCGACATCGAATTCCGGTGGATTGACGATGACGCCAAAGGCGGCGCGCGTGCTGGCCGACATCTTGCCGATGCGCGAACGGTAGGTATAGGCGTTGCGATAGCGCACCATGCGCGCATGCAGGCCGGCGGAAAACTGATGGATGAAGGGCCGGCCGTTGGCGCTGCCGATATCGACCTGCTTGACCTCGCCGGTCGCCAGCACGTCCAGCACCTGCCAGATATCGAGCGGCAGCTTCAGCGATCGCGCAAAGAGATTCATGGTGCCGGCCGGAATGACGCCAAGCGCGACGCCGTTTTTCCATGCAACGGACGCTGCGGCCGAGATCGTTCCGTCCCCACCACCGGCAACGATGCCGTCGATATCATCGCGCTGCGCCGCGCGCTCCATCGCCGCCACCACCTCGCCGCCCGACACGACCAGGCCCTCGAACTCATGTCCAGCGTCGCGAAAAACCTGTTCCGCCTTCTTTTCATAAGCAGCCATGTCCGTGGTCTTGAACGTGCCGCCATCGCGGTTGAAAAAACCGATCAGTTTCATCAATGCTCTCATTTCCTGCCAATTGCGCCTCAGGAAGGAACTGATCCCCACGCCTGCTCCTTCACAGGTGGTTCCAGCCGGAGCGATTTCAAGCAGCCGGCGTTACTTGCGACGACCGTGACGAGCGGCAGGGGGTAAGCCAGCGGCAATACGTATGCGTGGAACGACATGCTGCACTGCAAAAAATGCACGCGACAGAGGTATGGCGCCGCTCATACTATCGCATGAGGCATATTCGTGCCTTCCCGATCTTTTCATTTTCTATGCTGTGCCCGAAGCCTCTGTCCCAGGTTTCGCTGCCTGCTTCGCGGCACTTCCGCATGATCGCCGACATGGAGTTTTCATGAGCGATATTACCGCCGACGTCATCGATTCCCAATCCGTCATCGAAGCGCCGTCGCGCACTGCGATCGCGCTCGTTACCCTGGCTCTCGCAGTCGGGAGTTTCGGCATCGGCACCGGTGAATTCGTTATCATGGGCCTGTTGCCGAATGTCGCCGACGCATTCGGGGTCACCACCCCGCAGGCAGGCCATGTCATCAGCGCCTATGCGCTCGGCGTCGTCGTCGGCGCACCGATCATCGCCATTCTCGCCGCCAAGATGGCGCGGCGCACGCTGCTTTTGCTGATGATGGCGATTTTTGCCGCCGGCAACATTTCCAGCGCGTTTGCTCCGACCTTCGAAAGCTTCGCGGCCCTGCGTTTCATCACCGGCCTGCCGCATGGCGCCTATTTCGGCGTTGCAGCACTTGTCGCCGCCTCGATGGTGCCGGTTCATCGCCGCGTCCGTGCCGTCGGTCAGGTGATGCTCGGCCTCACCATCGCCACGCTGATCGGCACGCCGATCGCCACCTTCCTCGGCCAGATCCTGAATTGGCGGGCGGCCTTCATGATGGTCGGCGGCATCGGCCTTGCGACCATGCTGCTGATCGCCCTGTTCCTGCCCAAGGACCGGGTTGAGGAAGGCGCCAGCATCACCCGCGAACTCGGCGCACTCAAGCGCATTCAGGTCTGGCTGACGCTCGGCATCGCCGCCGTCGGCTTCGGTGGCATGTTCTCGGTCTTCAGCTATGTCGCAACGACAACAACGCAAGTAGCCGGTCTGGGTACTGCCATGGTGCCTGTCGTGCTGGCGCTCTTCGGCATCGGCATGAATGTCGGCAACGTCGTCGGCTCGCGTCTCGGCGATCTGTCGATCAAGGGCACGATCGGCGGCATGATGGTCTTCAACGTCATCGTCATGACGCTGTTTTCACTGACCGCCGCCAACCCGGTGATGCTCTGTCTCTGCGTCTTCCTGATCGGCTGCGGCTTTGCCGCCTGCCCCGCCGTGCAGACCCGCCTGATGGATGTCGCGGCCGACGCGCAGACGCTCGCCGCCGCCTCCAACCATTCCGCCTTCAACATCGCCAATGCGCTCGGCGCCTGGCTCGGCGGAATGGTGATCGCCTGGGGCTTCACTGCGGCCGCGACCGGGTATGTCGGCGCGGTGCTCTCCATCCTCGGACTGGTCGTCTTCGGGATATCAGTTACCTTGGAGCGCAATAGCCGGAGCGCGTGAGGCAGGCGAAGGCCGTACCTGCTGCTTGCCGGCATGGCAGAGGACATTTTCCTCACCCCAGACGGCCATCGCCTTGATGATCGGTTCCAGGCTGGCGCCAAGCGGCGTCAGTGCATAGTCGACGCGCGGTGGCACGATCGGGAAAACGGTGCGTGACACCAGGCCGGACACTTCCAACTCCCGTAGCTGCTTCGTCAGCATGCGCTGCGTCACCGACGGCAGCTTGCGACGGATCTCATTGAAACGCAGCGTCCCCTCCATCAGATGGAACAGGATCACGCCCTTCCACTTGCCATCGAGCAGGCTCAGCGTCGCCTCGACCGGGCAACCGGGGAAATTCTTGACGAGCTTGGCGCGGGGGAGCGACATCGACGGTATCCTTTTGGGTACTACGTACAGAATTTGTGCATTCTTGCATCTTCCGATCATAAGACGCATCTGAACCCTGTGCAACAAAGACAGGAGTTTGCCATGCGTGCCATCGCCTACAAGATCCCGCAGCCCATTTCCGCAGAGACGTCGCTTGTCGACGTCGATCTTCCGACACCTGAAGCCACGGGCCGCGATCTGCTAGTCGAAATCAAGGCTGTCTCCGTCAATCCCGTCGATGTCAAAGTTCGTGCAGGCGTCGCTCCCACTGAGGGCGGCTACAAGGTGCTCGGCTGGGATGCCGCCGGCATCGTCAAGGCAGTCGGTCCCGACGTCACCATGTTCAAGCCCGGTGATGAAGTCTTCTATGCCGGCGCCATCAATCGTGGCGGCTCAAACGTCGAGTTTCATCTGGTGGATGAACGCATTGTCGGCGCCAAGCCGAAGAGCCTCGATTTCGCCGCAGCAGCAGCCCTGCCGCTGACCTCGATCACCGCCTATGAGACCTTGTTCGACCGCCTCAAGGTTCAGGACCCGGTTCCGGGTGCCACCAATGCCATCCTCATCATCGGCGGTGCCGGGGGCGTCGGCTCGGTCGCCATCCAGATCGCCCGGGCGCTGACCGGGCTGACCGTGATCGCCACCGCCTCGCGCCCGGAAACCCAAGCCTGGGTAAAGGAGCTCGGCGCCCACCACGTCATCGATCACTCCAAGCCGTTGGCCCCGCAGATCGAAGCTCTTGGCATCGGCGCGCCGGCTTTCGTCTTCTCGACCACCAACACCAGCGATCATATCGCCTCAATCGTGGAGACAATCGCGCCGCAGGGCCGCTTCGCGCTGATCGACGATCCGAAGGTGCTCGATATCGTCGCCTTCAAGCGCAAGGCGATCTCGATCCACTGGGAGATGATGTTCACCCGCCCGCTCTTCAGCACGGCCGACATGATCGAGCAGCACGGGCTGTTGACCAAGATTGCCGAACTGGTCGACGCCGGCAAAATCCGTACGACGCTTACCGAAACACTGGGCACGATCAACGCCGCCAACCTGAAGAAAGCACATGTGCTGGTCGAGACCGGCAGGATGAAGGGCAAGGTCGTCCTGGCCGATTTCTGAGGCTCCATCACCCATTCAATTGGCCGGGCACAGGACGCCTGGCCAAGCCATTTTTGGCTCCTTTGCAGTAGCGATTGCTGCAATGCACAAGCCGTTAGCCACGCAACCGAATTTTTTCTGCGACATTATGGCATTAACCGTCTCTGCCACTTGACTTTTCGCCACTTCGGAGCGACTTCTGCCCCCATGTGGGGAACAGGGTTTTCCATACCGATTAACCGGAGCCATCTTACGATGCCTAGCGACAGTAGTAGTCGATTGCCTTTGCCGTCAGTGGCCTTCGTGCAGTAACCGACTCCTGTCGGCTCGCCACGATCCGCCACGACGGCAGATCGACTGGAAAGGCGAGCTATAATGAACATCAACAGCTTCCCCATGCGGGCCGGCAATGCCGCTCGTGCATTCATCAATAACAATCGCGCCGTCACCATCGCGGAACGTGTCGAGTCGCTGAACGCGATCGACGCGAAAGAAGCCGCACGCATCCTCGCCAAAATGCCGGAGGAACGCGCCGTTCGCATCCTCGACCGGCCGGAATTGCGTAACGCCTCCGCCATTCTCGAGATCATGACCGATGCCGACGCTGCACGGCTGCTGCACGGCATGTCCAACGACCGCGTGGCCGACGTTCTTCTGGAGCTGGACAGCGAGGCGCGCGCTCGGCTGTTTGCCACCCTTGACGAGCCGGTTCGCGTCGCGATCCAGGGCTTGATGGGCTATCCGCCGCGCACGGCGGGCGGCATCATGACGACGGAATTCGTCAGCGTCTATGGGAGCTGGACCGTTGCCCAGACGCTCGACCATGTTCGCAAGGTCGAACGCTCCCGCGAGACCGTCTATGCGATCTATGTGTTGGACGATGAAACGCATGCGCTCCTACATGTCGTGACGCTGCGCCGTCTTATCACCGGCGAGCCCGACGCCTGCATCCTGACTGTCGCGCAGAAGGGGACGCCGGTCACGGCACCTCCCCTGATGAAACAGGAGGACGTCGCCCGCCTTATTCGCCGCCACGACCTGCTCGCACTGCCGGTTGTCGATGAAAACTGTCGCATGCTCGGCATCGTCACGGTCGACGACGTCATTGACACGATGATTGCCGACAACACGGAAGCCGCGCAAAGGTTCGGCGGCATGGAAGCCCTTGGCCAGCCCTATATGAAGATCGGCTTTGCGGGCATGATCCGCAAGCGCGCCGG
>DASVPC010000040.1:0-11981 GCA_036383055.1 Rhizobium sp.
ATAGGTCGTGCATTCGATCAGCTTGGCAAGATCGATCTTGGAGGGGTCATCTTGCGTTGTGGCTGCGTGCGACGCTGGCGCGCTCAGAAGGAACGCCGCAAGCAACAGCGCTCCATTGCGATAGAATGACATGTCTTTTCCTTGATCTCCGGGACGATTCGATATCGGCGGTATCAAATCGTGCTTCAAGGCAAAAAGAAAAGGAAATTGGCGAAATCGCGTGCGTGCCTTACCCCATCCGTTCGGAAGCATAGGATCCGGGGCTAGCCGGGAAGACGATGGTGCGGTTGCCGTTGAGGAAGGTGCGGTAGTGGATATGGGCATGGATGGCGCGCGCCAGCACTTGGCTCTCCACATCCCGGCCGATCGACACGTAATCGTCCGCCGACTGCGCATGCGTGATCCGCGCCGTGTCCTGCTCGATGATCGGACCTTCGTCCAGATCCGCCGTCACATAATGCGCCGTCGCCCCGATCAGCTTCACCCCGCGCTCATAGGCCTGCTTGTAGGGGTTCGCCCCCTTGAAGCTCGGCAGGAAGGAATGGTGGATGTTGATGATCCGCCCGGACATCTTGCTGCACATGGAGTCCGACAGGATCTGCATGTAGCGCGCCAGCACGATCAGCTCGGTGCCGGTCTGCTCGACCACCTCCATGATCCTGGCTTCGGCCTGCGGCTTGTTGGCCTTGGTCACCGGAATATGATGGAAGGGGATGTCGTGGTTGACCACCACCTTCTGGTAATCGAAATGATTGGAGACGACGCCGACGATGTCGATCGGCAGTGCCCCGATCTTCCAGCGGTAGAGCAGGTCGTTGAGGCAATGACCGAAGCGCGACACCATCAGCAGCACCTTCATGCGCTTCTGGGTGTCGTGGATCTCGGCTTCCATCTCGAACTTGCTCGCGATCGGCTTGAAGCCCTCGACCAGCGCCTCCTGTCCCACCCCTTGTTCGGAGATGAAGCTCACCCGCATGAAGAACTTGCCGGTATCCAGATCGTCGAACTGGCTGGAGTCGACGATGTTGCAGCCCTGGTCGGCCAGATAATTGGCAATCGCCGCAACAATCCCCCGTGTCGATCGGCACGATACCGTCAATACATAGCTCGTCATGTCTCTTCTCTCTTCTGCCGGGGCGCCGGCCTGCTTTGGTGCCGCCTGCTTAAATCAAATCGAAGGCATGGGGAATATGTCCCTCAACCCTGTTTCGGCTGTTACTTTAGGCGAGATGATGGGAAAAACCGTTCCCGTTGCGTCTTCGAACGGCGCATCCCCGCCTTAGCGGTTGGTGGCGAGCGAGAGCGTCTGCGGCTGCTTTGCCTGCGTGCCCTCGTTGAATTTCAGGAAGCCGACCAGCAGCCAGACCAGCCCGGCGGTCTTCATCGAGAAGATGGCCGTGGAGCCGATCATCAGGTTCAGGAACAGAAAGAGGGAAAGGGCGTGGCCGAGGCGCCGCTGGTTGATGGTCTCGCCCCCGGGATAGAGCGAGGCGTAGAGCCAGAACAGGATCAGGCCGAAGATGGTGGCGCCGTATATGATGTAGACATAGCCGCTGTCATAGAAGATGCCGACTTGATCGAGTTGCAGGCCGATGGTGCTTTGCAGGTCCATGCCGAGGAAGGCTCGCACCGTACCGTTGATGCGGCCGACGAAATTATCGCCGGTAACGCCAGGCTTGAGGGCGTTGATGACGAAGCCGATGAGAATGATCAAGGGCATGGTCAAAAGGTCGAGCATCTTCGGAAGCCAGGGATAGATGAAATAGCCGGCGATGCTGATGAGGCTGAAGATCAGCATCGTGCGGGTATCGTTCGTCAGCAGGATCAGAATGACGGTCGACAGGAATAGCAGCCTGTCGGAGAGTCGCAGCCGGCTGGAGAAGCTGATCAGGTAGAGGACCATCACGCCGCAGAAATTGGCAAGCGAGACCTGCTCCAGGAAGATGGACGATGAGCGATGGTCTATCAGCCCGAAGGAAAAGCGGCCCTCGAACCCCAGTGCGCCACGGAACAGCCCGATATCGCTGTAGGTGGCCGGCGGCACGCCGCGCGTATTCTGGAAATACTCGGCGGGATGAAAAAGCGCGACATATTCCGTCACCGACACGATTTCGCAGATGAGCACCGCGAGCACGGCAATACAGGAAATCCTGAACGCCAGTTTGAGCGTGCGCTCATTGCAAAGCCTGCCCATGATGGAAAACACGAAGATGATCATCACGTTGCGAAGGTGATCGACATAGGGCTGCTTGTTGATGGCCATGACGAAGACCGTCAGCACGATGGTGAGGAGCAGATAGAGGAGGGGCGCCATATCCTCCTCATAAATCCCCTTTTTCAGGATATAGGCAAAGCTTGCCACCTGCAGGAGCACTTCGCTCATGACCACGGCATTTGGCGTCAGCGGCGTGATATTGTGATTGATGAAGGCAAGGATGGAATTATACAGGACCGCGAGCAGCGAAATGGCGAGAATGACGTAGTTTATGGGCTGCTTTTCGCCTGAGCTTTGCATGAAATATCCGCGGTCGTGGCGTCTCTGGCCTTGGGCACCATATCAGGCCGATGATTCGTGGCAAAGCGCCGGACGCTCGCCGCCCGTCAGTTTGCAGGCTTGATAAGGGCGCATGCCGGGGCCAACGAGGCCTTCTTGTTCAGGCCGTCTGCCAGCACCCTCATCTGCGGCTTGTCGCGGCCGTTGTGCGGCTGGACGTTGAGCGGCTCGTCAGCCGGCCACCAGTCTCCGGCCGCCCAGTAGCTCCAGCCAAGCCAGACGTCGCTATTGGTGCTCATGACGCCGAGCGCCTGTTTGAGGCCCGCAAGACAGCCATCATTGCCGGCTACGCCGAATTCGCCGAGGAAACCGCGCTTGCCGTTCTGGCGCAGCCAGTCGGTGACGTCGTTCAAGCCCTTGCTGGCGCTGTCGTTGCCGTCACAAGTCGTGTGGGTGCCGGAACTGTCCGCATCGAGATACTGGTGGAATTCGAAGGCGTAGAAATCGAGCGGATCCTCGACGCCGAGCATGACCGTGGCGTTGGCGCCACCGCCAAGTACATCGGCGGACCAGCTATGCGCGCCGGTCCAGTTCGTGCCGGGCACGAGGATGAGGTTGCGTGCGCCGACGGTGCGGATGCTGCGGATGGCGGTATTGGCCGCCTCCAGCCAATCGGGCGCCTTGATATCGTGCGGCTCGTTCATCAGGCCGAAGGCGACGCCCTTGCGATTGGCGAATTCGACGGCGAGCCGCGCCCAGAAATCGCCGAAGGCAAGATCGGTCGCCGGCACCTGCGGGAGCTGGATCTTGTCGTAGTAGCCGTAATTGTGCGGATCGAGGATGACGGCCATGCCATGCTTTTGAATGAGATCGACGGCATCCTTGAGGTTTTGCAGCTCCTTGCCGTCGAGCGGCTGGCCCAACACGGGCTGCAGCCGCTCCCAGCGGAAAGGCAGGCGCACCACATTCATCCCCTTGCCCGCGAAATAACGCACCGTGCCTTCGGAAGGGTAGATGTAATTGGTGGCGAGCACGCCGCTGCGGTCGCCATATTCGGCGCCGGAGAGATTGATGCCGCGATAGCAAAGCTGCGAGGCGGCAAGGCTGGTGTCGGCCTCCGCGACGAAGGCGAGCATGACCGTAGCCGCGAGCGATCGGTGCAGCAGTCTCGTCATCGATCCGGCCATTGTAAGCTCCCGTTCTTCCTGTCGTCTGTCGGTCCGCTTCATAGCGCCCGCCCGGTTGAATATTGATGAAGAGGGGGCTCAACGGGCCCCTGCCGGCGTTTGCGAGGGGACTTCCTGGGAATGTCCTTAATGGTCCGTTAGCCAAACATTTCTAAACTCCCGCCATCTGCTGCGCGGGATCCGCGCGAGCGGGTCCCTGGAAGTTTGGTATGAGCTCATTGGAACGAAACAAGCGATCGAGCCACTTTCCGAGTTGGCGCAGCAACGAGCCGTCCGAAGGGCAGGGTGAAGGCTTGCGCCTGCGCGGCCCGGTGGTGCGCCCGCGGGATTTCGTTCGTGAGGTCCAGCCCATTGCCGCCGAACGGCCGGTCGATGCCGTAAAGCCGGCAATCCCGGCCCACGCGGAACCGCCGCCTGCGATCGAGCCCAGGTTGGAAGCCGCTTTGCCGCTGGAAGCCCGACCGACCGCGGCTGCTGTAATCTCGCCTGCCGAGCCGGCTGTCGTCATCGTACCCCAGGCAGCTTTGCCGGTGCCCGCCACCGACACGCCGCTTCTCGACCTGCGCTCCGCCGTCCGCTCGATCTGGGCGAAAAAGCGCCTCGTCCTGGCGTTCGCCGTCGCCGGGGCAGTGCTGGGCGCGGCCGCCATTCCGACGCTGCCGCAGAAATTCACGGCTGAAACCAGCCTCTATTTCGACCCGCGCCAAACCGGCGGTGGTGATTCGTCCCAGTCTCCGCCCATCGCGCCGGAACTGATCCTGACGATGATCGACAGCCAGACGCAGATCCTGTCCTCCGGCAAGGTACTTGGTCGGGTGGTCGATGCGCTGAAGCTCGATCAGGATCCGCAATTCAATGGCGCTGCGAGCGGCGACGCGGCGAAATACATGGCGGTGACGGTGCTGGCGAAGGCCGTGCAGATAGCCCGCGAGGCGAGCACCTATGTCGTGTCGCTGAAGGTGACGACGCGCAATGCGCAAAAGTCGGCCGGGATCGCCAACCAGCTTGTCGCCTCCTTCATCGAAGAGGAAAGCAAGGCGGCGGCGAACAGCTATCAGACCAGCAATACCGCTCTGGATGGCAGGCTCGAGGATCTGCGTGAGCAGGTGCGGGCCGCCGAAAAGGCGGCCGAGGCCTATCGTGCCGACAATGACATGGTCGCCGTCGAAGGCAACCTGATGTCCGACAAGCGCCTGACCGCGCTCAACGACATGCTGGTGGTGGCGCAGCAAAAGACGATCGAGGCAAAAGCGCGCGCCGATGCCGCCGACAGGCTGAGCTTCACGGATGTTGTGTCCAACGGCCCTTCGGCCACAGCGACGGCCGCCTCCACGCCGCTCAGCAGCCTGCGCCAGCAATATGCGGCGCTTGCCGCCAGCGTCGGCAGTCTGCAAAGCCAGCTTGGTGCCCGTCATCCACGCCTGCTTGCCGCCAAATCCTCGCTCGACAGTCTCGCGGCCGAGATCCGCAGCGAGTTGCAGCGCCAGACGACCTCGGCTCGCGCCGACTACGATCAGGCGCAGAAGGCCGAGCAGGATATCGCCAAGGAGCTGGCGGTGCAGAAGGCGTCGCAGCTCAATACATCAGGCAAGCTGGTCGGTCTCAATGAACTTGAGCGCAAGGCCGCCGCTGCTCGCGACGCCTACCAGGCGCTGCTGAAGCGGTCCGGCCAGACAAGCGATGCCCGCGATCTGTCGCAGAGCAATGTCCGGGTCATTTCCGAAGCCGAGCCGCCGCTGACGGCGGATGGACCGAGCCGGAAGGTGATGATGGTAGCCGGATTGATTGCCGGTGCCTTGTTCGGCATGGGGCTCGGCATGGCCTTTGCCGTCCTTGCCGGCCTGTTCCGGCATCCGGTGATCCGCGGATATCTCGGAAAGTAATATTGTCGCCATCTTTTACGCTAGATGTCCGCTTCAAGATCAGGGATGCAATTGCGTGCGCGCTGTTCTAAAAGTGAATGGACGCAGAGAATATTTGTATTTTGCTAATGGAAGCATAAAGACAATCAGGCTGTGTCGTGTAATACATGGTGGTGCAATTTATGCGAGAGAAGCGGTATGCTGGTCCGTCGACCGGCGCCTGGGGAAATTGACCGATGGTGCCCGCGGATAAGCTTGTCCTACCGTTCCTGGCCCTGCCGCGCTCGACCAAACGTGCGTTGGCGCTGCTTGTCGATGCCAGCCTGTGTGTGCTGACGGTCTGGTTTGCCTATTGTCTCCGCTTGGACGACTGGGTGATTCTCGAGGGCGTCGAATGGCTGCCCGCCATCGTTTCTCTCCTGGTCGCCATCCCGATCTTCATCGTCCTTGGCCTCTATCGCGCTATTTTCCGCTATGCCGGCATGTCGGCCTTCATGACTGTCGTCAAGGCCGTCGCGATCTATGCGCTCGCCTTCATGACCATTTTCACGGCGATCAGCGTGCCGGGCGTGCCGCGTACCGTCGGCATTTTGCAGCCGCTGCTGCTGCTCATCGCCATCGGCCTGTCGCGCATGTGGACGCGATACTGGCTCGGCAATGCCTATCAGCGGCTCTTGAACCGCAACCAGCTGGCCAAGGTGCTGATCTACGGCGCCGGCGCTTCCGGCCGCCAGCTTTCCGGCGCGCTTGCCAACAGTGCCGAGCTGAACGTCGTCGGTTACCTCGATGACGACCGCAATCTGCATGGCAGCATCATGGGCGGCCTGCCGATCTACGATCCGACCGACCTGCCGGCGCTCGTGGTTTCCGGCGATATCAAGGGCGTGCTGCTTGCGCTGCCGAATGCGTCGCGGCAGCGCCGCAACGAAATTCTGGAAAGCATGCGCAAGGCGCGTGTTACAGTGCGTACCATGCCAGACCTGACGGCGCTCGCCCAAGGGCGCGTCGCGGTCTCCGATCTCCGCGAACTCGATATCGAAGACCTCCTTGGCCGCAACGTGATCGCGCCGGATCGCGCTCTGATCGACAAGAATATCCGTGGCAAGGTCGTCATGGTGACCGGCGCGGGCGGCTCGATCGGCAGCGAACTCTGCCGCCAGATCCTGAAGAACGGCCCTTCCTGCCTGCTGCTGGTGGAGCAGAACGAATTCGGGCTCTACGCCATTCATGGCGAGCTGGAAAAGGCGGCGACGACGTCGGGGAACAGCGAGATCCGCATCATTCCCTTCCTGGCGTCCATTCGCGACGATCGGCGGCTGAGGCAGATCATGGAGGCCTGGCGGCCGAAGACCGTCTATCACGCTGCTGCCTACAAGCATGTGCCGCTCGTCGAATACAATCCTGTCGAGGGCATCCGCAACAATGTGCTGGGAACGTTGACCACCGCCGAGGTGGCGCGCGACTGTGGCGTCGAGGATTTTGTGCTGATCAGCACCGACAAGGCCGTGCGTCCGACCAATATCATGGGCGCCAGCAAGCGGTTGGCCGAGATGGTGCTGCAGGCGATGGATGCCGACCGCAAGGCTGGTGCCGCCGGCACCAATTTTGCCATGGTCCGCTTCGGCAACGTGCTCGGTTCCTCCGGCTCCGTCGTGCCGCTCTTCCGCCAGCAGATCCGCGACGGTGGCCCGATCACGCTGACGCATCCGGATATCACCCGCTATTTCATGACCATCCCCGAGGCATCACAGCTTGTCATCCAGGCCGGTGCCATGTCCGCCGGCGGCGACGTTTTCCTCCTCGACATGGGCGAACCCGTACGCATCGCCGACCTCGCGCGCCGCATGGTGGAACTATCCGGCCTGACGGTCAGGGACGAGGATGAGCCGGACGGCGATATCGAACTGGAGATCACCGGCCTGAGGCCGGGCGAGAAACTTTATGAAGAGCTGCTGATCGGCGACAATCCGCAGTCGACGAGCCATCCGCGCATCATGCGGGCCAAGGAGGATTTCCTGCCCTGGCCGGAACTGTCAAAGAAGCTTGCCGTGCTTCAGGCGGCACTTGACGAAAACGACGTGCCGCTGGCAAGGAGCTTGCTGCAGAATTTGGTGTCCGGCTATGCGCCGAGCGGCGACGTCATCGATCTCGTCTTCCGCGAGCGTGAGATGGATTTGTCCCTCGACGAGCCGAATTTCGACAACGTCGTACGGCTGCTGCCCTAGGGCATGTCAGCCACCCTATTGTCCTGACGCAATTCAGGACGAAAAACCGCTACGCATCTTTCCTGGAATTGCCCTAGGTTTCGGTGTTTTCCAGGGTCGGCTCCGGTTTGGCCTTCACGGTATAGTGCCAGCGATGAAGCTGATCGCAGGCGCGGAACCAGTAGGCTGTTGCTCGCAACAGGAAATGCCGCTTCACGGCACGGTAGTGCACGCGCTTGCCGATCGTCGTATCCGAGCGATGCGGGCTGAAATCCGCAAGATTTTCAAGGGTGGAGAAAGTTTCGACGCCGGTCGACCAGCCGCGTTCGAGCGCGACGTCGTAGGGCAGAAGCATAGGTTTCAGCGTAACCAGCAGCTTCTTCGCCGCGGACCGGTTGACGATATAGCATGCAGCCGACCCCTGCGGGCCATGCATGCAGCGGCCGACGACATCGTTTTCCGCGGTTTCCGACAGCGGCTTGAACCCGACCAGCCGGTGGTTGACGAGCTTCACCAGGCGCGCGCCGCAAACGCTGTTCATGGCCGACAGCGCCCGTGGGATCAACCTTTCGTTGAGCTCGACATCATCCTCCATGATGATCGCGATCTTGTCGCCGCTGTCGATGAATTGCTGCAGGGCAAGCAGATGGCTGCGATAACAGCCGTATTCACCAGCTAGCGGCATGCGTCCGTTGTGATAGACGAATTGCTGCGGCTGGAAATCGATCCGGTCGCTTTCCGGAATCGTGGCTCCGTCAATCGCGGCGACCCGAATGACATTCAGGCCATGTCGAGCGGCCTGCCCACACAATCTTTCCCAACGTTCGCGAGAGCGATCGAGATTGATGACATAGATACAAATCTGTCGTGGCAGACTGTCTGCGTCGGGGGCTTGCGTGTCTTTGATGATCCGATTGGCCCGTTCGAGAATCACCTTTACTCCTAAAAGTAGAAATCTTGACAATGGTAAACTATAGCGACACCCCTATTAATATATAACAAGCTTCTTACTTTTCTCAAACTCGGATTGTACGGCAATCGCCCATGGTGAGGTAAAAGCATTTTCATCGACGTAACTTACCGTGAACAGCTCCATCATTCACGTATGTGTTTCCGATGCCGATTTTCCCGGGCTGCCCGTTGGCGCATTGCGCGTGCGACATTATATTCAGGCTACGCGACACAGCCATTGTCGTGTTCGCGCTTGCGGAAGGATTGTAGGACGCCATGTGGATCAGATCGAAAATCGTCATTGCTGCTTTGCTTGTAGCAAGTGCCATGCCGGTTGCGGCGCTTGCCGATAATCCGCTGCTTCCCCAGCCTCATGTCCGTCCTGTCTATCCTTACAAGGATCTGCCCGGAGTGACCGCACCGAAGATGGCCGCGGACGAAAAATTCCAATGCCGCACGACCACTGTGAGCACCTATGGTTTCCATGGCGGACTTTTGTATGACGGCCTGCCGCGTCTCGGTTACGTCTGCGAGCAGAATGGCGTGATCTCCGTGGGTACAAGAAAGCCTAACTATCAATATTGGCAGTACAACGGCCCGGACAGATAACGGTTCCGCCTTGCTAAAATAATCGGCACAAGCATCAAATCCGACGCAGTCGGCCGCCTATCGTCTGCGCAGGTTCATGCGTCAATCTGAAAATAAATTTCACCTTTTCCAGTATTTCACCGAAGCGCGTTGACGAATGCGAAAATTTGTCCCAAGTTGACGAAAATAAATTACGTCGTGGGAACGATACGAGTATGCGAGTGGGAATTATCGGGCTCGGATTCCGTCTGGGATATCTGGGCTATGTTTTCAAGGCGATCGACGAGAATTTCGAGATTGTCGGCTATGTCGATCCGGCGCCCGCGGGCCTGCCCGGCTTGATCGAACAGGGCATTTCGGCTGGCAAGGCCTATGCCACTCCCCAGGAGCTGATTGCCAACGAAAAGCTCGACTTGCTGATGATCGGCTCGCCGAACCATATGCATCTCGATCACATTCGCATCGGCCTTGAAGCCGGTCTGAAGATTTTTTCCGAAAAGCCTGTTGTCACCACCATCGAACAGAGCATCGAGCTTGCCCGCCTGATGGCGAAATTCGGCCATGAGCAGCTCAACGTCGGTCTCGTGCTGCGCTATGCGCCGATGTATCGCGACCTGCGGGCCGCGCAGGCAGAAGGAAAGCTCGGCAATATCGTGTCGATTGAGGCGTCCGAGCATATCGAGCCCTATCACGGCGCATTCTTCATGCGCGACTGGCGCCGCTACGAACATTATTCCGGCAGTTTCATGCTGGAGAAGTGCTGTCATGACCTCGACCTCTATAATGGCGTGATCGGAGCGCGGCCGGAGCGTGTCGCCAGTTTCGGCGGCCGCAAGAGCTTCATCCCGGAAAACGATCCCGCCAGGGAAGGGATCAACGACCTCGAAATGTTCCATCGCAAGCCGAGTGGCTGGATGGGATCGGACAAGGTCTTCGACAGCGACGGCGATATCATCGATTACCAGGTGGCGATCGTCGAATATGCCAACGGCGTCGGCATGAACTTCCATACCAATATCAACGTGCCCGACCAGTTCCGCCGTTTCGCCATCATGGGCTCGCGCGGCATGGCCGAGGGCGATTTCATCCGCGGCTATTTCAACGTCCACGAAATGCTCACCGGCAACAAGGTGATCGAGAAGACATACGCTACGCGGACGACGCTGTCCCAGCACTACGGTGCCGACGAGCAGATGGCCGCTGACATTATAGCGCACGTCCGGTCCGGTCTGCATCTGCCGGTCTCGACCCTGAACGCGCTGGAAGCCGGTATTCTGGCGTTGTCCATGGACGAGGCGCGCATGAAGAAGACGGTCGTGGACCTGCGCCCGGTCTGGGACAGGTTCGACGAAGCGCTGCATTCGCGAGCCGCATAGAGAGGGGCGCAAGATGGGTGTTCAACGCAGCACGGTCATCTTCGCCTGGCTCCTGCTCCTTCCGGCTGTTCTTTACGTTATCATCATCGTTGCCTATCCGCTGGTCGACACCGTCATCCTGTCCTTCACCGATGCTTCGCTGAAGAAGGTGACGAACTGGGTTGGCCTTGAGAATTACGCAAAGATCTTCAATGACACCTTCGCCTCGGTCATCGTCCGGACCTTCATCTGGACCTTCTTTTCCGTGTCGATCAAGATGATTATCGGCACTTGCGGCGCGATGCTTTTGAACGCGGCGGTTCCTGGCCGTGCCCTGTTCCGGGTGCTGACCATGCCGCCCTGGGTCGTGCCGATGGCGATCGGCATCTTCATGTGGGGCTGGATGTATAACGGCCAGTTCGGTATGATTTCCGGCCTGTTGCAACGCTTTGGCCTCGTCGATAGCCCGGTTGCCTTTCTTGCCTACGGCAGCACGGCCTTCTGGGCGACGATCATCACGGACGTCTGGATCGGCGTGCCGATGGTGACCCTGTACATGCTGGCGGCCATGCAGGCGATCCCGCAGGATCTCCATGAGGCCGCCTGGACGGACGGTGCCGGCCGCTTCTATCGTCTCCGCCGCATCACATTGCCGCTGATGGTACCCTCGATGGTCACCATGTCGATGCTGTCGCTGATCTCGACCTTCAATTCCTTCGACATCATCTGGATCTTGACGCGTGGCGGCCCGAATGGCGAGACGACGACGATGATCATCGACACCTATCGCACGGCGATCGGGTCGTACAAATATGGGGAGGGCTCGGCCCGTGCAGTCCTGATCTGCATCTTCCTGTCGCTCTTTTGCCTTGCTTATTTCCGCCTGACCAGCCGCTTTTCAGCAGGAGCCAAGCGATGAGCCAGCCGATGATGATCAATCGCTATAGATGGTACGAGCTGGTCGGCATCTATGCCGGTATCCTGCTGTTCCTCACCTTCGTTCTCGCCCCCTTCGTCGAGGGCTTTCTGGTGTCGCTGAAGCCGCTCAGCCAGCTTTTTTCGTCGCCCTACCGCTTTATTCCCGAAAATGGATCGTTCGAGGCCTATCGGACGATGTGGACCAGCGTGCCGGGCTTTGGCTGGTATATCTTCAACTCCTTCCTGATCTCCGGCACGATCACCATTATCGTGCTGATACTCGCGGTGCCGGCGGCTTACGCCTTCGCCCGTTTCGAGTTCAGGGGCTCGGGCCTGCTGCTTGGCGCTTTTCTTGCCGTCAAGATGTTCTCGGGCGCCGTCCTCCTGATCCCGCTTTTCCGGCTCATGCGTTCCTTCGGCGT
>DASVPC010000041.1:0-14091 GCA_036383055.1 Rhizobium sp.
CCGATTTCGGCGTGCAGCGTTTCCGCCGTCACCTTGCCCTCGTCTACATGCCGGCGCAGAGCGCCATAGGGACGGCCGGGGCCGCACTGACCCCAATCGTCGACGACGACCTTGTCCATGATATCGGTCAGGTCGAATTCCAACGCGCTCATCGTGCCGTAGGGGACGACGAAGGCGCCCTTCTTGACCCAGGAGGTCTTGAAGAGCGGCGTTGGCTCCGGCAGGCGGCTCGCCTCCACCATGATATCGGCGTCCTTCAGGCAGTCTTCCCAATTGTCCGTGACGATGATCTTCTTGCCGAGATCCTTTTCCAGCCGGGCGGCAAAAGCATCGCGGCTTTCCGGGCGGCGGGAATGGATGCGGATTTCCTCGAAATCGAAGAGATGGTCGAGCAGGCGGACATTCCAGTATGCGGTGCCGCGCGCGCCGATATGGCCGAGCACCTTGCTGTTCTTGCGGGCAAGATGGCGGGCGCCGAGCGCGGTGACGGCGCCGGTACGCATATCGGTGATCGCGGTGGCGTCGACGATCGCCTTCGGTACGCCTGTATGCGGATCGAAAAGATTGAGCACGGCCAATTCGGACGGCAGGCCCTGCTTGTAGTTATCGACAAAATCGCCGACCACCTTGACGCCGGCATAGCCGAGCGATTTCACATAGCCACGCAGCACGTTGAAATGCCCCTTGTCGGAGCTTTCGGGCACGAGATGCACGCGAGGCTCGATCACCGTCTCGCCGCGTCCCTGTGCATCCAGCGCCTTGCTGACGGCATCAAGGATTTCGTCATTGGTCAGCGCCAGTGCCTTGGCATCGATGGCGTTCAGATAGTCGATCCAGATTTCCTGCATTCCCGTTCTCCAGGGATACCGCCGCTGGCGGTTGCGTCGATTGCTGCAAAATTGCCGGCGATAGTGCCGGAAGGGAGCGCGGCGCGGGCTCAAGGCTCGTCGCGCTCCAAGACGATCAGGGAAGCAGGCCCTTTTCCTTCAGGAAGGCTTCGGCCACGTCCTTGGGTTCCTCGTGGTCGTTCTCGACCTTGGCATTGAGGACGCGCATCGTCGCATTGTCGAGATGGGAGCCGAGCGCTTCCAGCACGTCCTTCATCTTCGGATTGGCGTCCAAAGCTTGCTGGCGGACGACCGGGGCGAGGTAATAGGGTGGGAAGAGTCCCTTGTCGTCGTCAAGTGCGACCAGTCCCTTTGCGCCGATCTGCCAGTCGGTCGCGGCGCCGTTGACGACGTCGATGTCCTTTTGACCAAGCGCATCATAGCGCAGGCCGAGCTTGGCGAACTGCTTGAATTCCTTGAATTCCGCACTGTAGACGCGCTTCAGACCGGGCAAACCGTCCGCGCGGTCTGGAAACTCGGCGCCACCGCCGAAGACCAGCTTGCTCGATACCTTGGCGAGGTCGGACAGCGTCTTCAGCTTGTCGGCATCGGCCGTTTCCTGGCGCACGACGATGACGTAGCCGTTGTTGATGCCGGTGGGCTTCAGCCAGGTGAGGTTGAACTGTTTGGTGTAGAAGTCCTTGACGTCATTGTAGACCTTGTCCGGATCGGTGGACATCGTTCCCTTGACGATGGCGGAAAGTGCCGTGCCGGTATATTCCGGATAAAGGTCGATCGCACCGGTTGTGAGTGCCTGCTGGGCAATCATCGTGCCGCCGAGGTTGATCTTGCGCTCGACTTGGAAGCCGGCCTTTTCGAGAAGCGCCGCATACATTTCAGCGAGGATATATTGCTCGGTGAAATTCTTGCTGCCGACCTTGATGGGCTCGGCTGCCGCGGCAGGCTGGAAGGCGGAGGTGGCCATTACCACGGCGGCGATGGCGGACAGGATCGATAATTTCATCTTCATTCCCCTCTGGTTAAATGCGGTGGATCAATATTGATGCTGCTGCAAAATCAGTTTTGGTTTTTCAATTTCGGCTCCGTCAGGCGGAGTTTCTGATGAGTTCGGATACGCGATCGAAGTCTGGACCCTGGGCGCGGTCCTCGGTGAGTGGCGGCACCTTTTCGCGGACACGTCGATAGACCTCCTGCGTACCGGCGCCGAGTTCATTTTCCACGCCGCGCAGTTCCACTGCCTGGGCGGAGGCGATCAGCTCGATGGCCACGAGATAGCGTAGCCGCTCGATGATCGCTTCGGTCTTTGCAAGGACGCTCGGCGCCATCGATGCCTGGTCCTCGACACCATCGGCCACCGGTATGGGGGTAAGGGAGATCGGTGCGGCAAGATGGCGGATTTCCGTTTCCAGCGCCGAGACGGTCTTCTGGACCGTGGCGAAACCCGTCCGGCTCTGGCCGAGCGGCGTGAGGAAGCGCGGCAGGTCCGACATGCCGGACGACATGATCTTCATCGTGCGGTAGGCGGTCCCGGCCGCGCAATGCGCCAGTGCCTGACCCAGCCGTTCCCACGACAACACGAAGGCGGTCAGATCGAAATTGCCCTGCGCGACCATAAGGCATTCTTCCACCAGGACGACCGGATTGTCGCCGGAGCTGGCGAGTTCAATCTCCGTCGCCTGACGGGCCTCGTCGATGGCGTGCAGAAGCGCGCCCCAGACCTGTGGCGCGCAGCGATAGCTCAAGGGATCCTGCAGCCGCCGTGCTGCGCCATCGGCAAGCAGGGAACTGCCGGCCAGCAGATCGCGAAGACGGGCGGCTGCTTCGCGTTGACCGAAGGCCGGCCTTGCTGCCAGCGCCCGGTCGTCGAAGACGCTGACATTGGCGCGAAATGCCTCGAAATTGAGGGCGACGGCAGCTAGCGACCAGGTGAAGAGCTGTTCGATATCCGTTAGGCAAAGGCAGGCCTTGGCGACCGACATGCTGTTGGCGACGACGACGGCATGGCCATCCTTCGGCGCAAGCCGCAACGGCTCGAGGCCGGCGGCCACCAGCGCTTCGCTTGCCGCCATGACGGAGCCGCCGACTTCGGCCTGGCCATGTCCGAGCAGCGCTCGTCCCATATGGGCAAGCGGCGCGAGATCGGCAGCGCCGATCGATCCGAGAGAGGGGACAACCGGGTGGAAGCCGGCATTCAACGCCGCGACAAGACCGGAAAACACCGGCAGCGACACACCGGAGCCGCCAGCCGCCATTCCGGCGATCCGGACGGCCATCATCGCGCGCACGACGTCACGCGGAAGGGGAGCCCCGACACCAACGGCCCGGGCCTGAGGCACGCGCAGCTGGAAGGCGACGAGATCTTCGGTTGCCAGACGCGTATCGACGCCCGCGCCGAGGCCGGTGGTCAATCCGTATACGGGTACGTCAGATGCGGTGTAGCGATCGACGACGGCCCGCGCGGCCAGGATCTTTTGCTCGACATCGGGGGAAATCGTCACCCGGGCATTCCGCCGCGCGATGGCAGCGATGTCACTCACTGTCGGAGCGGTTCCCGTGAGGGAGACGATGTTGCCGGCCGTACTCATCCCTGCCTGCCCTCCAGAAGAGCGAGCGGCTTTGCCCGTCCCTTGCCCGAGCGCGCCTCCAGCCGGTACTTGTCGCCGGGATACGAGAGCAGCGCGCAGGTGACGACGGCATCGCCGGACCAGGTGCGGCGGAAGACCCTGAGGCAAGGTTGATCCGGCTTCATGCCGAGCAGTTTCCTGACCATGGCATCCGGCTTCATCGCCTCGACGAAATGCTCGAACTCGGTGATCGGTGCCACCCGCGTCAGATATTCGTTCGGGGTGATCTCGTTGAAATCATTGGTGAGATAATCGGGCGCGACGACTGGATTGACATAGCGTTCCTCGACCTGGATCGGCTGATTGTCTTCCAGATGCACGATCAGCGTATGCATGACCTCAATGCCCGGCTCCAGATCGAGCGACTGGGCGACGCTTGCGTCCGCCTTGATGCGGTCGGCAATCAGCACCTTGGCGGTATGGCGACGACCCCGGCTGGAAATCTCCTCAGCGATATTCTTGATCTGCAGCAGATCGATATCGTGGCGCTGCGAGGAAACGAAAGTGCCAAGGCCGGCGGAGCGCGTCAGCACGCCCTCGAACATCAGTTCGCGCAGTGCCCGGTTGGCGGTCATGCGGCTGACGCCGAAGGAGGAGACGAGCTCGCTCTCGGAATAGACGCGATCGCCCGGCTTGAGCTTGCCCTCGGCGATCAAACCCATGATCTTTTCCTTGATGCGCAGATAGTGCGGCGCATCGCCCGCTGGTTTGGGTTTCGGTCCAGTCATGCCAACCTCGCAGTTCCATAATCGAGTGCCGTGACAGCACGCGCGGGCACTCGAGCCCGGAAGCGAATGTCGTGGCTTTCTCGCCAAATATCGAATTCCAGCCGATCGCCCGGAAGTACGGCCGCGGTAAAGCGGGCGGCGATGAAGCCGACATCCGCAATTTCGTTCGTACCCAACGTCCGCCCGATTGCGTAGCCCGCATAGCCGAATGTGCACAGGCCATGCAGGATCGGGCGCGGGAAACCGGAGCGGGCTGCATAGGCGGGATCGGAATGAAGCGGATTGAGATCGCCGTTCAGCCGGTAGAGCAGGGCTGCGTCTTCCGGCACCGCGATCGCGAAAACCGCATCTGGCGCGCGGTCGGGAACGGGCGGCAGCGGTTCAAGCGGCGTTCCCGCCGATCCGCATCCGCCGTCGCCGCGACAGGCATTCGTCTGAACGATGGTCGCGACAGGTGTTTCATTCGCTTCCGCAAGGATCGTTCGCTCGAAGGTCGCGAACATGCCCTTTTCCGGCCCACGGTCCACGACGGAGAGCATGCGGGAGCGCGACTTGAGCGGCGTGTCGAGGGGAAGGGGCCGATGGATCGTCAGGCGATGCTCGGAGTGAACGAGGCGCTGCCAATCGACGCCGGCATCCTTCATCCAAGGACCGGCATGAGCAACCACATTCGCCATAGTCGGCACAGGGCGGAGATCCTCTTCCTGAACCCGCCGCAGATGGGCTGGATCAAGCGGTTTCGTTCCGTATCCGACAGTGAGCGCATAGAAGATGGCATCGCGCGCGGTCACCGTCTGGCGGGCCTCGGGGATGGGGAAATCCATGATGGATCGGAGCGACACTGCCATGGTCAGGCTTCGCTCCGTGGTGCGGGTTTGCGGGTACCGCCAGCCAGGCGAATACCGCCATCGACGGAGAGCAATTCGCCGGTCACGAACTCAGCGCCCTCGACCAGCCAGACGACCGCGCCGGCGACATCGTCGGGCGTTGCGACACGTCCGAGCGGTGCTGTGCCGGAAAAGCGAGCGGCGAGTGCGTCATAGGCATCGATTCCGAGCGTCTGGCGCATCCAGCGGGTATCGATGACGCCGGGGCAGACGGCGTTGACGCGGATCTCCGGGCCGCAGGTGCGGGCAAGCGCCATGGTCAGCGCGTTGAGCGCGCCCTTGGAGGCCGTATAGGCAAGCGAGGTGCCGCCGCCGGTAAAGGCGACATTCGAAGAGACGTTGACGATCGCGCCGGCGCCGGTTGCGCGCATG
The DNA here is from genome assembly GCA_036383055.1 of Rhizobium sp. Lineage (GTDB taxonomy): Bacteria > Pseudomonadota > Alphaproteobacteria > Rhizobiales > Rhizobiaceae > Rhizobium. The sequence goes on from DASVPC010000041.1 coordinate 5,460, forward strand.
GCCGGGATGGCGGCACGGCACATCTGGTAGGCGCCGACAACGTTGACGCCGAACACTTTCTGGAAATCCTCCGCCGAAAGCGTTTCGAGATCGAAGGGATCGGATTTGACGGTGACGGCGGCGTTGTTGACCAGCGCATCGAGCCGGCCCCAGCGCTCCACGGCCCTGGCCGCCATCGCGCGGCAGGCGGCATCGTCGGATACATCTGCCTGAACGAGTTCGACCTCGGCGCCGAGCGCTTCGCAGGCGGCGGCGGTTTCCTTGGCCTCGTCGCGGCTGCGGCTATAGTTGACGACGACCCTTGCGCCCTTTTCCGCAAACATGCGGACGCAGGCCGCACCGACGCCGGTCGCCGATCCCGTGACGATGACGACGGCTCCGTCAATCTGCATGGGCGAAATCCTTCATGGCGGATGGATGGAACAGGCGGACGTCCATCTGTCCGAGCTGGTCGGCAATCGCGACACCCCGCGGCAGGCGATCGATGACATGGGCTTTCACGTCAATGCCGGGCGCGACTTCCGTCAATGTCAGGCGGCCGTCAATGACGTGGAATACGGCGCGTTCGGTGATGACGATCTGCTTTTGTCCTGCGGGTGCGGCACCGGGATCGGAGCTTACCTGCGCCACCGTGTCGACGATCTTGCAGGAACGGCCATCCGCGACGATCGAGAGCTTGCTATCCGCGACGCGGATATCGGCGCCGCCATGCGAGAATGAGCCCATATAGACGACGGTGCCGGCGGTCTGGGAAATATTGGTAAAGCCGCCGACGCCGACGATGGACTTGCCGAAGCGGCTGACATTCACTGCCCCGCGCGCATCCACCTCCGCCATGCCAAGAAATGCGACATCAAGGCCGCCGCCGTCGTAGAAATCGAACTGCGAGGCTTGCGGAATGACGGCGCTCGGATTGATTGCCGCACCGAAGGAAAGCTCCTCCGCTGGAATGCCGCCGATGACGCCGGATTCGATGGTGACGGTATAGTCGTCATAGGCTTCTTCGCTGGCGATGCGGCCGATACCCGCCGCGATGCCGATGCCGAGGTTGATCGTGGCATGGCTGTGGCCGAGAAGTTCCTGGAAGGCGCGGCGCTGGATGATCTTGTCGACGGAAAGAGGCAGCGGTGGCAACTGGCCGGCGGCGGCCCGGAAGCGGCCGGTATAGGCGATATTGTTGGTTTCGCCGAAGCTGACGCCATGCTGGGCGGGATCGTCGCAGACAACAACGTAATCCACCAGCATGCCCGGAATGCGGACATCGGTGGCAGGCAGCGAGCCGCGCGCGGCGATGCGTTTTACCTGAACGATGACGATGCCGCCGGAATTCCGGCCGGCCTGCGCCATGGCAAGAACGTCGACCGTAAAGGCTTCGTCCTCCATCGTGACGTTGCCGTCCTCATCGGCCGTGGTGCCGCGCAGAAGAACGCAATCCAGCGGCATCGAGGGATAGAGCAGCCAGTCGCGGCCGCGCAAGGCGACCCGTTCGACCAGTTCCGTCGTCGTGCTCTCGTTCATGCGGCCGCCGCCATGCAGCGGATCCATGAAGGAGCCGAGGCCGATATGGGTGATGACACCGGGCTGGCCGCTGGCGATGGCGCGATAGAGCTGGGCGATCACGCCCTGCGGCCAGCAATAGGCATCGATCTTTTCCGCCAAAGCCAGTTCGCCGAGCCGGGGAGTGCCGCGCCAGCCGCCGGCGATGACGCGCTTGACCAGGCCTTCATATCCGAAATGGCCCATGCCGCGCGTCTTGCGGTCGCCGGCGCTGGCGGCAAACAGAAGTGTGAGATCGCGGGGAGCGCCTTCCGCCAGGTAACGCTCCTCGACGGCGGCGGAAATGGCCTCGGGATGGCAGCATCCTCCAAAAGCAGAAGCGGCGACGGTCATGCCGTCTTTCAAAAGAGCCGCCGCTTCATTCGAAGTGATGATCTGCATAAACGCATCCATTTAAGGGTTGGCTGTATATACAGGCATAGCGAGTGAGTGTTTGCAAGGCAATAATCGGTGCTGATTAAAAATCTGGCAGTCGGTCATAAAAACCGGTGTGGCACGCTGTTTGCTGGAACTCGCGGTCCGGGGCTGCGCCCTCGCGTATCTCGCTAATAATCAAATCGATGGTTTTTATCAAGTTGTAAGGCTGAGGATTTTCAGATCCGGCAATGCGGTGCGGTGTTCGTTGCGCATTCACAACGCGAGGCATTTAAATGCAGGTTTTTGCATATTAAATGGGCACGTCATTAGCCCGGCTAAAATTTTTGCCATCCCAGTTGCGCGGCCATTGGTTTCGTGTAACCTGTATATACAGGTGGAACAAGAATGGGTGAGCCAGGTTGATCACTTTCGAAAATGTGACGAAGCGCTATCACGGCGATGTTGTGGCGGTGAACGAACTGTCGTTCACGGCGCCGACCGGTAAATTGACGGTGCTTGTCGGGCCGTCCGGATGTGGCAAGACGACATCGCTGCGCATGATCAATCGTCTCGTGGCTCCGAGCTCGGGAACGATCCGGCTGGGCGACGAGCCGACATCGCGGATGGATGAAGCCGTGCTTCGGCGGCGGATCGGCTATGTCATTCAGCATGCCGGCCTCTTTCCGCACCGGACGATCATCGATAATGTCGCGACGACCGCCCGCCTGAACGGTACGCCGAAAAAGCAGGCCCGCGCGATTGCGCTGGAGCTGCTCGATCGCGTCGGTCTCTCGGAAAGCTTTGCGGACCGTTATCCCTGGCAGCTTTCCGGCGGCCAGCAGCAGCGCGTCGGCGTGGCGCGCGCGCTCGCCTCCAATCCCAAATTCATGCTGATGGACGAGCCTTTCAGCGCGGTCGATCCCATCGTCCGCACGCAGCTTCAGGATGAGTTCCTGCGTCTTCAACGAGAGATGGGCAAGACCATCATCATGGTCACCCATGATATCGACGAGGCGCTGAAGCTTGGCGATCAGGTCGCGGTCCTGCGTGTCGGCGGCGAGCTCGCGCAGATCGCGTCGCCGCAGGAGTTGCTGACGAAGCCGGCCGATGCTTTCGTTGCCAATTTCGTCGGTCGCGACCGGGGCTATCGTTTCCTGGGTTTCGTCGGCGCCAATGGACGGCTGGCTGTCAAGGCCGAGCCGACCGTTCGCCTCGGCGATACGCCGGAAGCGGCGCGGGGCGCCACCAAGGATCGCTGGCTGCTGGTAACCAACGAGCGCGGCGAACCTCTTGGCTGGACGGAACCGGCAAGCCTGCAGGGACCAATCCGGATGGGCGACCTCAATCTCAGCGGCACGCTCGCCTCGGCTGACGGCTCGCTGCGACAGCTTCTCGACGCGGCTTTGAGCTCGCCCAGCCGGCGCGGTGTCGTCGTAGACGACAAGGGCCGACTGATGGGCTCCATCGGGGTGGCGGATCTGGTTGCGCTGCTGGATGGATCGGAAGATCCGGCTGCTCCGGTGAAGGGAGCGGACCATGCGGTTTGACTGGCTGCTGCGCGAGTCCGGGAACATTGCCAACCTGTTCTGGTGGCATGCCGGTCTTTCCGTCATTCCCGTCATTGCCGCTCTCATCCTTTCGCTGCCGCTCGGATGGCTGGCGCATAAGAGTGGGCTGTTCAAATCGGCGATTCTCGGTGTTGCGGGCCTGCTCTACACAATCCCGTCGCTGGCGCTCTTTGTCCTCCTGCCTCTGGTGCTGCACACGAAAATCCTCGATCCACTGAATGTGGTCGTGGCGCTGACGGTCTATTCGCTGGCCCTGCTTGTCCGCACTGTCAGCGATGGCCTCGGCGCCGTGCCGCCGGATACGCTGCAGGCGGCGACCGCCATGGGATACCGGCCTTTGCAGCGGTTTTGCATGGTCGAGCTGCCGATCGCCGTGCCGGTCGTCGCCGCGGGGCTGCGCGTTGCGCTCGTGTCGAATGTCAGCATCGTTTCCGTCGCGGCATTGATCGGGACACCGCAGCTCGGGCTGCTGTTCACGCAGGGTCTTCAGCTTCGCTTCGTCACGCCGCTGATCGCCGGCATTGTGCTCTGCCTGTTGCTTGCCGTCGTCCTCGACGGTCTTGTCATCCTGCTCAATCGCTGGCTGACGCCCTGGCGGCCGAGAAAGGTGTGAGCTCATGATCGATTGGTTTCTCAATCCAGCCCAGTGGCACGGTTCGGAGGGCATCCCGACCCTTCTCGCCCAGCACCTGCAATATAGCTTCATCTCGCTTTTCATCGCGGCACTCATCGGCCTGCCTACCGGCCTCTATGTCGGGCATACCGGCAAGGGGACATTCCTGATTGCCGGCCTTGCCAACGCCACGCGCGCCTTGCCGAGCCTCGGTCTGATCGTCCTGCTCGTCATTCTTGTCGGGCCTTATTTCAAATCTGACCTGGCCTATCTGGTGCCGAGCATCGCCGTTCTGGTGCTGATTGCGGTGCCGCCGATCATGATGGGCGCCTATTCCGGCATCACCTCGGTGGATCCGGCGGCCGTCGATGCGGCCAGGGGCATGGGATACCGGCCGCTCGCCTTGCTGCTGACCGTCGAGCTTCCCTGTGCATTGCCGCTGATCTTTTCGGGCTTTCGCAGTGCGGCCTTGCAGGTGATTTCGACAGCGACAATCGCCGCCTATGTCTCGCTTGGCGGCCTCGGCCGGCTCATCATCGATGGCCGCGCCCAAAACGACTACATGCAGATGGCCGCCGGCGCCGTTCTTGTGGGTGTTCTCGCCCTGATCGTCGACCTGTTCTTCGGCCTCGCATCCAGGATCGCAGTCTCGCCCGGCTTGACGCGCCGGACTGTGAAGGGCGCCGCCATCCGGCGCCAGCTTGCAAACGGAAAATAATGGAACAGCTAGGAAGAACGATGATGATAAAGCGAAACATGCTTGCAATCGGCGCTATCGCCATTTCTGCCCTTCTTGCGGTCGCTCCGCTCGCGCGCGCCGAAGACCCCTTGTCCTCGAGCACGCCACGCTCGGATGCGGATACGATTATCGTCGGCTCCGCCGACTTCCCGGAAAGCCAGCTCCTCGCCAAGATCTATGCCCTGGCGCTTGCCGCCAAGGGTATGAAGGTGGACACCAAGCTCAATATCGGTAGCCGCGAAGTCTACATGCCGGCGCTGCTCGACGGCTCGATCGACCTTCTTCCCGAATATGCCGGCGCGACGCTGAGCTATCTCGACAAGAACGCGACCGCCCATGCTCCGAAGGATGTCGTCGAGGCGCTTGGCAAGGTGCTGCCGAAGGGCGTGTCGATGCTGACCGCATCCGATGCCCAGGATTCGGACGTGCTTGCCGTCACCGAGGAAACCGCCAAGAAATACTCCCTGACGTCGATCGAGGATCTGAAGCCGGTAGCCGGCGAACTTATCCTCGGCGGCCCGCCGGAGTGGAAGACCCGCAAGGAAGGCGTCGTTGGCCTGAAGGACGTCTACGGCCTGGAATTCAAGGATTTCAAAACTCTTGACGTGGCGGGTCCGCTCACCCTTTCGGCTCTGACCAATGGCCAGGTCCATGCTGCTGACATGACCTCGACCGATCCGGCGATGAAGGCGAGCAAGCTCGTCGCGCTGAAGGACACGAAGAACCTCTTCCCGGCCCAGAATATCCTGCCGATCATCGCGACCAGCAAGGTCAGCGACAAGGTCACCGCGACGCTCAACGCCGTTTCCGCAGCGCTGACGACCGAGGACCTGATCGAGATGAACGGCCGCCTCGCCAATCAGGAGAGCTTCGACACCGTTGCCGGCGATTGGCTGGCGAAGAACAAGCTGAACTAATCGATATCTCGGCGGCCGAACCCGCGTTCGGCCGCCGGCACCTGAATAAAGGGAAGTAGAGAGGCCGCTTGTCTCCTGATGGGGAGGGCTGGCGTCCGTCCAAGGGAGGGCGGAAATGGAACATAGCGATCAATCGTCACGAGGCTCCACCACTGTCACGCTCGGCACCGCGCCGACCACGATCGCGGAGATAGCGGCGATCGCCGCGGGAGCAAATGTCGCGCTTTGCCCCGATGCCATCGAAGGCATGAGCAGGGTCCAGCAACATCTCCTCAAGGCGATCAAGAATAACGTGCCCATCTACGGTCTGACGACCGGGGTCGGCGATCTCTACACCGTCAAGCTCAAGCCTGAAGACATGTCCCAGATGCAGCTCAACACGCTGCTCAGCCACGCAAGCGGCATGGGCACGCCGCTTGATCCGCCGGCCGTGCGCGCGATCATGGCGACGATGATCAAGGCGCTCTTGCAGGGTTGCAGCGGGGTCAGCGCCGGGCTTGTGGAGACGATGAGCGAGATGCTCAACCGCGGCGTCATCCCCTGGTCGCCTGCGAAGGGTTCCGTCGGCTATCTGATCGCCACCTCGCATATCGGTCTCGTCATTTTCGGCGAGGGACGCGCCTGGTACGAAGGCGAGCTGCTTTCCGGCCGCGAGGCGATGACCCGCGCCGGTATTGCCATCAAGGCTCCCGGTCCGCGCGAAGGGCATGCGCTGATCAGCGGCACCTATGAGATTACCGGTATCGGCGCACTCGCCGTCCATCAGGCCGAGCAGCTGGTGGCGATTGCCGATGTCGCCGGCGCCATGAGCCTGGAAGCGCTGAAAGGCAACAGCCGAGGCTATGACGAACGCCTTCAACGGATGCGGCCGCATCCCGGACAGGTCGAGACGGCGAGCAGGCTGCGAAGCCTGTTGTCGGATAGCGAGGTATTGGCGAAGCATCGCGATCACCGCCTTCAGGATGCGCTCAGCCTGCGCTGCATTCCGCAGGTTCACGGCGGCGTGCGCGACGCGCTCGCCTATTGCCGCGATGTCCTGACCATCGAGATCAATTCCGTGACCGACAATCCCGTTTTCGTCATCGAAGGCGAGGAGCTTGTGCCTCTGCCCGGCGGCAACGGCCATGGTGCGCCGACGGCGCTCGCCCTGGACGTGCTGGCGATCGCCATCGCTCATGTCAGCACCATGTCGCAGGCAAGGTCGGACCGCCTGACCAATGGCCATATCAGCGAACTGCCGCCGTTCCTCATGGGTGAAAGCGGCGCCAATTCCGGCTTCATGATCCCGCCTTATGCGGCCGCTGCTATTGCCGGCGACAATCGCAGCCTCGCGGCGCCCGCCTCGGTCCATACGGTAACCACCTGCGCCAGCCAGGAAGACCATGTGAGCATGGGCGCTTCCGCCGCTATGCAGGCCCGCACGGCGGCCGATAATCTCGCCGATATCCTGACGATCGAGCTGATCTGCTCCGCCCAGGGACTGGAGTTCCACCGTCCTTTGCGGCCGGGCAAGGGCACGGGTGCGGCCTATGACGCGATCCGGCACGTCGTTCCGCCGCGCGACAGCGATCGCGCCATGTATCCGGAATTGCAGGCCGTCCGCGACATCATCGACAATGGCACCATCGCGAGGGCCGTCGATCGTGCCCTTGCAGTCAATGTTTAAGAGCTTGGAGACTTCCGTGACCGAAGCAACGCAGGCCGTGCGGCCGCTGGATGGAATAAAGGTGCTGGATCTGGCGCGCGTGCTTGCGGGGCCTCTGTGCTCCGCCATGCTCGGCGATCTCGGTGCGACGGTGACCAAGATCGAAATTCCCGATCATGGCGACGATTCCCGCGCCTTCTCCCCGCATGTCGGCGGCGAGAGCAGCTATTTCATGCTGGTCAATCGCGGCAAGAAGAGCGTCACGCTCGACCTGAAATCGGATGAGGGCCGTGAACTGCTGCTCGGACTGATCAAGCAGGCCGATATTCTCGTCGAGAACTTCCGGCCGGGCGTCACGGCGCGTTTGGGCATCGATTACGAGGCCGTAAAAGCGCTCAATCCGCGCCTCATCTATGTCAGCATTTCCGGCTTCGGCCAGGACGGGCCGCTTGCGCACCGCGCCGCCTATGATCACGTCGTCCAGGCGATAGGCGGCATCATGACCGTCACCGGCTGGCCGGATGGCCCGCCGACCCGCGTGGGCGATGCGATCGGCGATGTCGTCGCTGGCATCTATGGTTCCTGGGGCGCTCTCGCGGCGTTGCTTCAGCGCGATCGCACCGGCAAGGGCCAGCACGTCGATGTCGCCATGCTCGATTCCATCATGTCCCTGCAGATGGTTTCGCTGTCGCAGATCGCTGGTGGCAGAGGCGCACCTGGCCGCGTCGGCAACGCGCATCCGATCAGCGCGCCGATGGATTCCTATCAGGCGACCGATGGTTATGTCGTCATCGCCGTTGCCAATGACGCGCTTTTTGCCCGACTGGCGCGGGCGCTCGGCAATCCGGGCTTGACGGATGATCCCCGCTTCAAGACGGATCCGGATCGGCAGGACCACCAGGAGGAGCTGCGAGCCATCATCGAGGCTTGGACGCGCACTCGCTCGACGGAGGAGGTGACGCAGTTGCTTGACGAGGCCGGTGTCCCGGCCGCGCCGATCTACGATCTCGCCCAGGCGCTCGCCACGCCGCATGCGCAGCACCGCCAGCTGTTGCATACGGTGCAGCATCGCAACGCCGGCGAATTCCAGGTTATGCCGCAGCCGGTCCGCTTCAGTGGCATTGCCTCGGGTGGAGACTATGTGGCGCCGGTTCTAGGGCAGCATACGGACGCGGTGTTGCGCGATGAGCTGGGGCTGGATGGCCCCGACATCGAAAGCCTCCGGTTGCGGGGAGT
>DASVPC010000042.1:0-9436 GCA_036383055.1 Rhizobium sp.
TCTGTTGCTTTCAGATGATCAGCGATCAGAACAGGATCGGCTCGGAACCATCGGCCGGCGCATACCGGTTGATTTCCATGCCGCAGCTTACCTCTACGAATTTCGGAGCATGCCATTTCATTGGTCGTTCCTTTCATCGAATGTGCAGTGCAAGATTAGACTTAATTGCCCGCTGGAGCAATTTCGGATGGTCGTCTTTTAATGCTGTTAATGCCACGACGTTCCGGCCGTCACGATCACAATAAATTGCTCGACAAAACGACCGGGCGGCAGCTTGAGGACACCGACCACCCATGATCCGCGCATCGCGGCCTCAGGATTTTCCATCAGTCCCGCCCACCAGAATGGCAAGCTGGCGCTCGTCGTGAATTCCTTGGCGGTACAATTCGATGATCATCGCGGCCACCCGCTCCGCCTCCTCACTGTCTCTCGCAAGCTTCAATTCAACGAGAAGAGCATCAAAAGCGCGCTGGCAAAGGTCGAGATCCAACGAATCCAGCGGATGGTCGTGCTTACTGAGATATCTTCGGATCATCGCGTTCTTCTCCTTTCCCGGCGTAATTGGCGTGTTGGGGAATGGGGGCTTCATCCCGGACCAGCCGCCACAAAGGCGCTATATTATTAGATATATCGAAAATACGTATCGCGCTATTTTTTCTTGAATCACTTTAGTGAAAGCAATCGAAAGTCGCGGCGATAGCACGCCTGATGCACGCGCTTCTCTTAGTCCAAGACTGGAGGCAAATCGCCCTTTAATGCATCCGCAAATTTCCGCATCAGCCTGACAAGCTCATCGATGTCATGAACATCCCAGGCTTCAAATATCGCACTGCCGATCCTTTCGCGTGCGGCATCTACCGCATCCGTCATGATCTTCCCCTTCGGTGCGATGACCGCCTCACGCACGCGGCGATCCGCGACAGAGGCCTGGCGCGCAATAAGATCGAGGCTCTCAAGCTTTGCCACTTGTCGGCTAACAGTCGTGTAATCGCGGCCGACGCGATCCGCGAGCTCGACGACGCCGATCGGGCCGAAGCGCTCTATCCCGACCAGCAATGGAAAAAGCGCGCGATCGAGCGGAATTCCCGCCTCCTTGATCAGTGCCTCGTCACCCTGAGGTCGGTTTATTACCGCGACGATATCGAGCACCGCGACGTGAAGTTTTCGAAATTGGGCCCGTATATGTGTATTTTGCACGTTATTTCTTGACGTCATCGGCAGCCCTCTATATATGTGCACTATACACGCAAATTGCACCATCGGAAAGGAAATACACCATGAAAGCAGCTATCGTGCAAAAGGCGGGTCAGGTACCCGTATATGAAGACTTCGAGACACCTGTTCAATCCACGAACGAGAGCCTCGTCCATGTAAGCGCGGCGGCCATCAGCCAGGTCGTGAAAAGCCGCACATCGGGAACGCATTACAGTTCCGACAATCAATTCCCCTTTGTGGTCGGGATCGACGGCGTGGGTCGGCTAGACGACGGGCGGCGCGTTTACTTCGTGTTGCCGCGCGCACCCTATGGCAGCATGGCGGAGATTGCGCCCGTGCGATCTGAGCGCTGCATCCCGCTGCCGGATGAACTGGACGACGTAACGGCAGCCGCCATAGCCAATCCGGGAATGTCGTCCTGGGCAGCCTATAAGGAGCGCGCGAAACTCAAGGCGGGGGAGACCGTGCTGGTCAATGGCGCAACCGGAACCTCCGGTCGGCTCGCCGTTCAAATCGCCAGGCATCTCGGGGCCGGCAAAATCATCGCCACGGGTCGTAATACTGACAGCCTCAAGGCGCTTGAAGAACTTGGCGCGGACGTAACCATTTCCCTCACCCAAGATAAACCGAATCTGGAAGAGGCATTCAAGGATCAGTTCGCCAGTGGTGTAGACGTCGTTCTCGACTATCTATGGGGCGAAAGCGCGGAAAGCCTCCTGATCTCGGCCGCAAAGATGGCCAAGGATGCCAAGCCGATCCGCTTCGTCCAGATCGGCGCGATCAGCGGCGCCGACATCAAGCTTCCGGGCGCGGTACTGCGGTCATCCGCCATTACCCTGATGGGCAGCGGCATCGGAAGCATTCCTCTTGACCGCCTTTTCAACGCAACCGCCGAGCTTCTTCGAGCAACCGTGCCGAGCGGCTTCGAAATCGCGACGACAATCGCCCCGCTCTCTGATGTCGAGATAGCCTGGCCGCTCGACAACAGCAATCGCCGCACGGTCTTCAAGGTCGGAAGCCAGGCTTGACGACGGCGACGCCTCCCCTTCGTATCAATCTGCATGTCCGCCTTCGCGAACATGCAGACTGCAAAGGCATTGCAGTAGAAGCTCTACTGCAATGCCTTTTCCATCACGCGCACCAGCCGCTCGGCAAAGGCGCGCGGGTCGGCCGGCTTGTCGCCATCAAGGACACGCGCCTGATCGAGCAGCAAGAAAGCCGCATCGTCGCGCAGGGACGAGTGATCGCTCCTGGCGGCGATGGCCTTGACGAGCGGGTGATCGCCATTGATTTCGAGGATCGGCTTTGCGCTGGATTGCAGTTGGCCGGCACCTTGCAGGATTTTTTCGAGCTGGCGGTCATAGCCCTGTTCGGACGCCACCAGGCAGACGGCGCTTTCGATCAGACGGTCCGATGCCCGCACATCGGAAACCTGATCCGAGAGCTTATCCTTGGCGAAATCAATGAAGGCCTGAACCTCCTCCGGAGCTGACTCGCTAACAGTCGCGCCCTGCTCGACCTTGCTGAATTGCGCGAGATCGGCCGACCCCTGCGTGATCGACTTGAACGCCTTGCCTTCGAATTCCGGCGCGTTCGTCACCCAGAAGCTGTCGACGGAATCCGAGAGCAGTAGCACCTCGATGCCACGGGCGCGAAAACCTTCGAGCTGCGGCGACGCCTTCAATTGCTCCAGGCTGGTGCCGGCGAGATAGTAGATCGCCTGCTGGCCTTCCTTGATATCCTTCACGTAGTCGGCAAGAGAACGATAGCCCTCTCCGGAGGCCGTCGTGCGGAAGCGCGACAGCGCCACCAGTTGGCTGCGGCGCTCATAATCCTCGTAGATGCCTTCCTTGATCAGGCTGCCGAACGCTTCCCACAGCTTGAGGAAAGCATCGTTGTCGCTTTCGGCGAGCTTCTCGATGGCGGTAATGATCCTGTTGGTGACGCCCTTGCGGATCGCCGAGAGGATGGCGCTTTCCTGGATCATTTCGCGCGAGACGTTCAGCGGCAGGTCGTTGGTGTCGACAAGACCGCGCACGAAGCGGAGATAGCGAGGCAACAACTCGGCCTCGTCGGTGATGAAGACGCGCTTCACGTAGAGCTTCATGCGGCCCTTGCGATCGGGATCGAAAAGATCGAAAGGCTGGGAACCGGGAATGAAGGCGAGCGCGGAATATTCGTGCCGACCCTCGGCGCGGAAATGTACGGTAAGCGCTGGCTCATCATACTGGCCCGAAATGCCGCGATAGAAGTCGGTATATTCCTCGCTGGTGATATCGTTCTTCGACTTCGTCCAGAGCGCGGTGCCGTCGGTCAGCTGCGTCGCCTCGGCACCGGGCTTTTCGGCGATCGTGATCGGTACGGGCACATGGCCCGATTGCGCCTTGACGATGCGCTCGACAGTCCAGCGGGATGCGTAGCTCTTGGCATCCTCCATCAGATGCAGGGTGATGCGCGTGCCGCGGGCCGGCGCCTCGCTGACATCGATCGGGCTGACGCTGTAGCCGCCCTTGCCGTCGGAGGACCAAAGCCAGGCATCATCCGCACCCGCGCGGCGAGAGACGACGTCGACGCGATCGGCAACCATGAAGCAGGAATAGAAGCCGACACCGAACTGCCCGATCAACTGGGCGCCCTCGCCCTGCTTGTTGGCTTCGATGCGTTCCATGAAGGCGCGTGTGCCAGAGCGGGCGATCGTTCCGAGCGCTTCGATCATCTCGTCGCGGCTCATGCCGATGCCGTTGTCCTCGACGACAAGCCGGCTGCCCTCCTCATCCAGTATCAGCAGGATACGGCTGTCCGGATCGCTCGCCAGCAGTGCCGGTGTGGCGATCGCCTCGTATCGAAGCTTCTCACAGGCATCGGCCGCGTTCGAAATCAGCTCGCGTAGAAAAACATCCTTATCGGAATAAACCGAGTGAACCATCATGTGCAGAAGACGGGCAACGTCGGCCTCAAAAACATGGCTTTCGGCGGGATTTTCTGCGGTGGTCGTCGTCATGTGCGTCTAGTCTCCTGGGAATATTAAAAGTCGCGCCGAAGAGGTGGCGGAAGAAGGAAGAAATTTCAAGTTGATGTCGCTTAATTACGCATAAGACGATGTGCTTTTATTGCCTCGGGAAATGACTGCACGGCCTTGCCGTTGAGGACCGCAGCCGAGCCTCGGCCTCGGAAGGGCGAATTGAATATTTTTTAGGCACACATGGTGCCGCCTAATATTTTGGCGCATGGCTTGCCCGTTTTGTTGCGTTGCGTCATAAAGGCGGCATGAGCCGCCTGGATCTAACCATTCTTGTGATCGACGAAAACACGATCCGCGCTTCGATCATCGAAGAGGGGCTGCGGGAGGCTGGCCATGCGCGCGTGACCGTCATCCACGAGGTTCATGGCGTGGCGCGCACGATCGAAACCCTCAAGCCCGATGTGATCATCATCGATATCGAGAACCCGAACCGCGACATGATGGAGCATCTGTTCCAGCTGACGCGGACGGTCGGACGCCCAATCGCCATGTTTGTCGACCGCTCGGATACGGCTTCGATCGAGGCCGCCGTCGATGCCGGCGTTTCGGCCTATATCGTCGATGGGCTGAAGAAGGAGCGGGTAAAGCCGATCCTCGACATGGCCGTCAGTCGCTTCAATGCCTTCAGCCGGCTGCAACGCGAGCTTGCCGATGCGAAATCGGCGCTGGAAGAGCGCAAGATCGTCGAGCGCGCCAAGGGCATCCTCATGAAGATGCGCGGCCTGTCGGAAGAGGAAGCCTTCGCACTCCTCCGGCAGACGGCAATGAACGAAAAGAAGAAGATTTCCGATATCGCGCAAAGCGTTGTCACGGCCGCAGGCCTGTTGATGTGACGCCAATACGCGATAGGGGAAGTTTCCGGAGGAAACCGGAGTGGATATGATGAATAGCAGCAGCTCAGGCAGCAATCTCGCATCGCCGTCCCGCCTGACAGGCGAGGGACCGAAGGTTCTGCGCGCGGGATTCATTCCGCTCGTCGATGCCTCCGTGCTGATCGCGGCAGCGGAGTTCGGCTTTGCGCGGAAGGAAGGCATTACGCTCGACCTCGTCAAGGATGTCTCCTGGGCCAATGTCCGTGACCGCCTCGCCTTCCGCCAGTTCGACATCGCCCACATGCTGTCGCCGATGCCGGTCGCCTCCATGCTGGGACTTGGCTCCAATCCCTCCCCGACCATCACGCCCTTCTCACTCGGCAGCGGCGGCAATGCCATCACCCTGTCGACGCGGCTATTCGACCGCATGCGCGAGGAAACGGGCTTGTCGGACCTGGCGAGTGCCCTGGAAAATGCCCGGGCGCTGGCGGCCGTGACCAAGCAGATGAAGGCGCGCGGCGAGCAACCGCCGACGCTTGGCATGACCTACCCCTTCTCCTCGCATAACTACGAATTCCGCTACTGGCTTGCCGCCGGCGGTATCGATCCCGATCAGGATGTGAAGCTGGTCGTCGTGCCGCCGCCACTGACATCCGACGCGCTCGCGGCCGGCGCCATCGACGGTTTCTGCGTCGGAGCGCCGTGGAACATGGTCGCCTCGGAGCGGGGCGTCGGCCGCATCGTCGCCGCCAAGCAGGATATCTGGCCATCCGCCCCGGAAAAGGTCATCGGCATGCGGCCGGACTGGGCCGAGAGCCATCCCGAAACCGTCTCCCGCCTGCTCGTGGCGCTCGACGCGGCGGCGCGCTGGTGCGACCGGGCGGAAAATCACGATGCGCTTGCCGAAGCACTTGCCGATCCGCGCTATATCGCCGCCCCAGTCGGCATTATCCGCAATGTGCTTGCCGGCGAGTTCGGCCTGGATGCCAAGGGCAATCGCCGGGTGATCGACAGATACTTCAGTTTCCATGCCGGCTTCGCCAATTACCCGCGCCCCAGCCAGGCGCTGTGGATCCTCAGCCAGATGGCGCGCTGGGGCCAGAGCGCCCTCTCCGAACACAATATACGCATGGCCGCCTCCGCCTATCGGCCCGACCTCTACCGACTGGCGCTCGGCAATGACGCCGCTCCAGTCGACGCGGATATCCGTATCGAAGGGGACAGCGAAGGCGATCGCTTCATGGACGGGTTCGCCTTCAATCCCTCGGACATTGCCTCCTATGTCGCGGGATTTGCCGTCAAGGCGAAGGCACAGACAGCATCTTCGGGCGAAGAGATCTGACGCCGCCTGAACATTGCGTTGCACAAAATCGGCGCAGGTCGTCGTGCTCCCTTAACTGCAGACGCTCAAAATATTTGCAGAGCTTAGCCTCGCCCTAAAAACAAGCAAACGCGACTGAGCGGGAAATATCCAAATAGTTTCATAAGGATAGGAAGCCGCCACCAAACTGGCACGCTGCTTGCTTGATAGATATCGCTTCGGTCAACGGCGATCGAAGTAAGCCGAGCGCGAAAAACGCGCTCGCTAGAGACATTGACGTCGCAAGGTTTTTGCCCCGAGGGACTCTCCCAAGTCCCGGGCTGCATCAACCGAGCGGCGTTTTTTTATTCTCAAAAAATCATCTGACACCAGCAGAGGGGCCAGCATATGAAGAAGATCCTGTCCGGCAGCGTTACGCGCCGTAGCCTATTGAAGACCTCCGGCACCGCAGCCCTTATCTGTGCGGTCAAGACAGCCTTTCCTTCCGGCGCCTTTGCAGCCACGAGCGGACCGGAAGTCTCCGGCGCCAAGCTCGGCTTCATCGCGCTCACCGATTCAGCGCCGCTGGTCATCGCCAAGGAGAAAGGCCTGTTTGCAAAACACGGCCTGCCGGATGTCGACGTTGAAAAGCAGGCATCCTGGGGTGCGACCCGCGACAATCTCGTGCTTGGAGGTGCTGCCAACGGCATCGACGGCGCACACATCCTCTCGCCGCTTCCCTATCTCATGCACACGGGCAAGGTGACCCAGAACAACCAGCCGGTGCCGATGGCGCTTCTGGCGCGTCTCAACTACGACAGCCAGGCCATCTCGGTCGCCAAAGAATATGCCGACACCGGCGTTCAGCTCGATGCTTCCAAGCTGAAGGCTGCTTTCGACGCCAAACGCGCAGCCGGCAAAGAAATCAAGGCCGCCATGACCTTCCCCGGCGGCACGCATGACCTTTGGATCCGCTATTGGCTCGCCGCCGGCGGTATCGACCCCGACAAGGACGTCTCCACCATCGTCGTGCCGCCGCCGCAGATGGTGGCGAACATGAAGGTGGGCAACATGGATGTCTTCTGTGTCGGTGAACCCTGGAACGAGCAGCTCGTCAATCAGGGCATTGGCTTCACGGCCTGTACGACCGGCGAAATCTGGAAGGGCCATCCGGAAAAGGCGCTCGGCATGCGCGCCGAATGGATCGAGAAGAACCCCAATGCCGCCAAGGCACTGCTGATGGCCGTCATGGAAGCCCAGCAATGGTGCGACAGCATGGACAACAAAGACGAAATGGCCACCATCCTCGGCAAGCGGCAGTGGTTCAACGTGCCGCCCAAGGATATTCTCGGCCGCCTCAAGGGCGACATCAACTACGGCAATGGGCGCGTTGCCAACGGAACCGATCTTTACATGAAGTTCTGGAAGGGCGGCGTTTCCTATCCATTCCAGAGCCATGACGCCTGGTTCATCACCGAGAACATGCGCTGGGGCAAGTTCGCGCCGAACACCGACGTCAAGAAACTGGTCGGCCAGGTGAATCGCCAGGACATCTGGCGCGAGGCCGCCAAGGATCTTGGGGTCGCCGCCGGCGACATCCCGGCTTCGACATCACGCGGCAAGGAAACCTTCTTCGACGGCAAGGTCTTCGATCCGGAGAACCCTTCCGCCTATCTCGAAAGCCTCACCATCAAGGTGGCGTCGTGATGATTGGTGTCACGCCTCACGAGCTCCGCACTCTCCGCGTCGCGCAAGACTCAAGGATCTGAATTCATGTCTGCAACAGCCCGCAAACAGGAAGTCATCGCGGCGGCCGTACCTCAAGACGAAAGCCGCGTCGTGAAACTCTCCACTCGTCCCGTTCGCCGCATCGACATGAGGCACATTGCGATGGCAGTCCTGCGTGCCGTCGTGCCGCCACTGGTGGTGCTCATCATCCTGCTCGGCGTCTGGCAGCTCCTCTGTGAGCAGCCAGGCGCCAGCCTGCCGCCGCCGTCGCAGGTCTGGCAGGAAAGCTACGACCTCATCGCCTATCCCTTCTTCTATAACGGTCCCCAGGATATTGGCCTGGCCTGGCGCGTGCTCATCTCCCTGCAGCGCGTCGCCTACGGCTTCGGTCTTGCCGCCATCGCCGGCGTCTTGATCGGCGCATTGATCGGGCAGTCGGTCTGGGCGATGCGAGGCCTCGACCCGATCTTCCAGATCCTGCGCACGGTGCCGCCGCTGGCCTGGTTGCCGCTGTCGCTCGCCGCCTTTCAGAACTCCAGTCCCTCGGCAATCTTCGTGATCTTCATCACCTCGATCTGGCCGGTCATCATCAACACCGCCGTCGGCGTACGCAACATCCCGCAGGATTACCGCAACGTCGCCAGGGTGCTGCGGCTGAACCAGATCGAGTTCTTCTTCCGCATCATGGTGCCCGCTGCCGCACCTTACATCTTCACTGGCCTGCGCATCGGTATCGGCCTGTCGTGGCTTGCCATCGTGGCCGCCGAAATGCTGACGGGCGGCGTCGGCATCGGCTTCTTTATCTGGGACGCGTGGAATTCCTCACGCCTGCCCGACATCATCGTCGCCCTCACCTATATCGGCATCACCGGTTTCATCCTCGACAAGCTGGTCGCCGCCATCGGCGCGTTTGTCACGCGCGGCGCCACGGCCAATTAAGGAAAGCATGATGACCAGTTCCTATCTCAAGCTTGATCACATCGACAAATATTTCGAACGCGGCGGCCAACGGGCGGAGGTGCTGAAGGGCGTCAATCTCGTCATCGGCAAAGGCGAATTCGTTTCGATCATCGGCCATTCCGGTTGCGGCAAGTCAACCCTGCTTAACCTGATCGCCGGTCTGACTCCGGTCTCTGCCGGTGCTGTGCTCCTGGAAAACCGGGAGGTCAACGCCCCCGGCCCCGAGCGTGCCGTCGTCTTCCAGAACCACAGCCTTCTGCCCTGGCTGACGGTCTATGAAAACGTCAATCTCGCCGTCTCGAAACTGTTTCGCGGCACGAAAACCAAGGCCGAGCGCCATGACTGGGTGATGCGCAATCTCGACCTGGTGCAGATGGCGCATGCCAGGGACAAGCGTCC
>DASVPC010000043.1:0-12964 GCA_036383055.1 Rhizobium sp.
ACAACCTCGCCTTCGAGGGGCTGACGTTCCTCGCGGGAGGCGACCTTCTCGTCGGCATGGAGTCCGCGCTCTATCAGGACGGACCAATGACGACGCTGACCAACGGTACACTTGCCCGGCTCATCCGCTACGACGCGGCCACGGGCGAACAGAAAGCGCAATATGTCTATCCGGTCTCGCCGATCCCGCAGGCGCCGGCCAAGCCTGGCGGCTGGAACGATTTCGGCGTATCGGAAATCCTGGCGCTCGATGATAGGCATGGGCTGTCGATCGAGCGCGGCTATGCGCAGGATATCGGCAACTCGGTGGTCATCAACATGTTCGATCTCGACGGCGCAACCGATGTTTCCTCCATCCCGTCGCTCGCAAAGACCGATCAGCGCATCGTGCCGGTACGCAAGACCCAGGTCATGGATCTGCGCGCACTGGGCCTTGCACCCGACAATATCGAAGGCGTCACCTTCGGCAAGGCGAAGGATGGCACGGATGTGCTGATCTTCGTTGCCGACAACAATTTCAATCCGACGCAGAAGACCCAGTTCTTCGCCTTCAAGGTTCTCCGCCGGCCATCGTAAGGCAAGTCGCACCTTGCCCGCATTGGTAGTCTTCTTGCCGTCACGACAACGGATTATATAGGCTTTCGGATTGCGGCCCTTGAATCGGCCTAGATCATGGCCCATAACCGGTCGATCGAATAAAAAAGGTAAAACAAGTCCGGTGGGTGTATTCGAACGTCAAAAGCAGAGGGAACCACGGTGGCTGGGGCCTACCGCACCTTCACGCATGGCCCTTATTCCGTCCATTTCGGCGGCACGATGGCTGCTGATTCTGATTGCCGCGGCCGGCATCTATTTCTTCTACGGTTTTCTGATCCCGGTGCTGGCAGCGGCCGTGATCGGTTTTGCAACCTGGCCGCTCTATAGCGATCTCGTGCGCCGCACTGGCGGCAATACGACGCTCGCGGCTTCCATCGCCATCGCGTTCATAGTCACCTTCCTGGTGCTGCCGATCGTGCTCTCGGCCGTATATATGTCAGGCGAGGTGCGAATATGGTTTGGCTGGGCGGTACACGTCAACCGCGACGGCGCTCCACCGCCGGAATGGATACTGGCGCTGCCGGTGATCGGCTCCTGGCTCGGTGAGCAGTGGACGCAGTATATCGGTAGCCCCGGCTCCATTGGCGAACTGGCGCAGCTCGTCAGCGGCGCGCATATCGGCAATATCTACCGCGCGGTGCTCGCGGCGGGCGGCGGCGCCTTCCACGTCATCCTCACCTTGCTTTTCATGCTAATCGCGCTGTTCTTCATCTATCGCGACGGTTCGAGGTTCGTTGGCCAGGTCGATCTTTTGGGCGAACGCATTCTGCCCAACCGCTGGGAGCGGATTTCCCGCGTGGTGCCGGCGACGATCAGCTCCACGGTCATGGGCATGACGTTGATCGCCATCGGTGAAGGCGTCATTCTCGGCCTTGCCTATTGGATCGCGGGGGCACCGTCACCGGTCACCCTCGGCGTTCTAACAGGTATCATGGCGCTGATACCGGGCGGGGCGCCGCTCTCCATGTCGCTCGTCTCAATCTATCTGATTGCCAGCGGTTCGCTATGGGCGGGTATCGCCCTGTTCGTCTGGGGCACGGTCGAACTCTTCATCGTCGACAAGACGCTGCGGCCGAAGCTCGTTGGCGGGCCGATCAAGCTGCCGTTCCTGCCGACCTTTTTCGGCCTTGTCGGCGGCGTCAAAACCATGGGCTTCCTCGGCCTCTTTATCGGCCCGGTGCTGATGGCCATCATCGTCGCCATCTGGCGCGAATGGATTCGCGAAGCCGAGCTCACCGAGGAACAGCATGCTCAGGAGCCGGAACTGCAATTGAAAATCCGGGATAGTTCCGAAGGCTGATCAGCTATCGCCTATGGGGATAGCGTCTTTTCCATGAACAGGCTGAGCGGGTCGGGCTTATACTCGCCGAATGGTTCGATCTCGACATAGCCTGACTTGCGGTAGAGCGCGATGGCTTCCGGCTGGTATATGCCGGTTTCCAGCCTCACCGCCGTCAGCTTTCGTTCCGCCGCCTTTGCTTCAAGCACATCCATCAGTTTCCGAGCGACCTTTTGCCCCCGGGCGATTGGATCGACAAACATGCGCTTGATCTCGGCCGTGCCATCACTGGCCTCGACCAGCGAACAACAGCCGACGATATCGCCATCCAGCCGCGCAACCCAGAAGGTCACTTCGGGTTTTTCCAATGAATTTAGATCAAGCAGGTGGTTGCTTTCCGCAGGATAGAGCGATTCGGCATAGGCGCTCGACATGTCGAGGAGACGGATAACACCGTCTTGGCGCGGTGGTTCAACGGCAATGGTCAGCAAAAGTCATATCCTGAAAGCTTTGATCGCAGATCAATATCACGCTGCCGCGAGAGCCGCCAGCGCTGCAAAGCTCCGCGCCGTCTGTCGCCGTTCGGCATTGGCGATCTTCTCCACCATATCCAGCAATTGTATTGCCGCGGCAGGCGACCGCTCGGCGACATGGAATTTGCGCATTAGCCGGACCGACACATTTTCCAGCATGCTGCCGCCTGATATTTGTGATGCTTCCCGCCAGATCAGGGTCGCCTCGACGAAGACAACGCTGATATCGCGCGGCAGGCCAGCGGATTCATAAAGCGCACGTACGGCATAGACGCGGCCGGTCGACAGGATCGAACGAACGCGTCGCTCGTCGCAGCCGGAGAGATTCGTAATCGCGCCGGCGAAGAAATCGACGTTGCCAGAGCAAAGCGCATGCATCAGGAACGCCGGCGTCAGGCAGCCGGACTGCCGCAGATGCTCAGCCAGTTCCGGAATATCGTCATGCTGAACCGATCCGGCGATCGAGACCGTCGCCGTCTCGCTGGCTTCGCGGGTAATATGCTGCAGCCGGCCGGCATCGATCGTGGCCTGTATGAGGCTCGAGCCCGACAACGCGCCGCAAACATGCTGCATCAGCAGGTGGCGCACATCTGAAGGCAAGGCATCGCGAGCAACAAGCAGGCCGCGAATCTCGGCGTGATCGCCAAGCCGTTCGGCAATGCGTCTCAACGAGGCGCGCGACAGTGAGGCTGCGTCGTTTTCCAGCAGGCAGAGAATCTCGGTTTCCCCGCCAATCTCGGCCAGAGCGGCGGAAACCGGCCGTGACACCTGTCCGCGCGAGGCGATCAGAACGCGTGTCACGTCACTGCCGCGCAGCGCTAGGTCGACGAGATCGCCATCGGTGAATACCGGCGACAAGAGAATGACTTGTCCGGCGATTTCCGGCTGATCTTCCGCCAGGGAAAGGATGATGCCGCGCGGTGTATTCGGTGCACGCGCCACGGCTTCGGCAAGCGCCAGCCGTACGCGGGGCGATGGATCATCGAGCAGATAGGTCATCGCCATTTCGGCGGCCTCGCGCTCTCCCGCCGGCATAACCGATTGCAAATAGGCACGGCCGAGAGCATTGGCCGCCCTTGCCCTGCCCTCTGCCTTGGCGGTCTCAGCCCAGCGAAGAAATGCTTCTATGATCACGTAATGCCCCGATACCGGCGGGACGATTCTTATCCCGCAAACCCATGAGGGACACGCTAACGGCGAAAGGTTTACGGGCCGTTTACCTTATTTATTAACCACTAATGCGCGAACCGGCACCTGCTGGCGTCACGGCGTCTTCGGCCGCACCAGTTCGAAGACGTCGCTGCCTTCGCTGTAGTCCATATAGCCCATGCGTGCGACGGGGCGGGCAAGCGCCATATCGAGCCGGCCGTCGCGAATGATCGTCTCATCGATATGGATGCCGACGACCTGGCCAAAAACCATGACGTTGTCTGTCGGCTTTCCATCGAGGTCCTTGGGTCGCATGATCTCCGTTACCCGACATTCGAGGACGGCAAAGGCCTCGGCAACGTAAGGCGCATCCACCAACCGGCCTGGTTCGGCCGTCAGGCCGGCCAGCGCAAACTCATTGGTGCCGTAGGGCACGGAAATGGATGAATGATTCATCTTTTCCACGAGGTTGCGGCTGACCAGATTGGCGGTGAAGACGCCGATTTCCTCGACATTGCGAGCGCTGTCCTTACGACCAGTCGAAGAAAACATCACCAGCTTCGGACGATCGCTGACTGCATTGAAGAACGAGTAGGGTGACAGGTTGATGGAGCCGTCCCTGCCCTTGCTGCCGATCCAGCCGATCGGGCGCGGCGTGACGATCGCCTTGAAGGGATCGTGAGACAGGCCATGCTGATTGGTGTCGGTCGTGTAGAACATTACGCTCCCTCGCCGCCAACCCAGGTCACGGTTTCCGCCAGCTCCGGGCGCGGCCGTTCTATCGGCGGGAACTCGGAGGAGCCGATATGGATGAAGCCGGCGACCTTTTCGCCCGACTGGACGCCGAGAAGCGGATAGGCGCGCTCGTCATAGGCGAACCATTCGGTCAGCCAGTTCGAAACCCAGCCATGGGCATTGGCCGAGATCAGCAGATTGAGGCAAAGTGCGCCCGCTGACATCAACTGTTCCCATTCCGGGATCTTGAAATGCGGCGCCGCCTTGCTGACGACCGCGATGACGACCGGCGCGCGGGTGAAGCGCGTGCGCTCGACCTGGATCATTTCCCCGGACAGATCCGGCTTGGCTTCCAACGCCAGCTTCAGCAACTCTTCGCCGATCCGTGCCCGTTCCTCGCCGCGATAGACGATGAAGCGCCAAGGAGCGAGCTTGCCGTGATCCGGCACACGGGAAGCAAGCCTTAGGATTTCTTCGATTTCGGCCTTGTTCGGACCTGGTTCCGCCATCTGAAACGCGGGAATGGATCGGCGAACCGCCAGATAATCGACCAGCTTGATATCGGTTTTCATGGAATGATTGCTTTCATTTTCATGCGCGGGAGGAAGTGGGTCTTGAATTTGCCACCGCATTGGTTTTGAAGTGGCCTGTGTTTTATCGGAAGTCAATCGGTTGGGAACGCATGTCAGGTATTTCATCCGCTCACCGATTGGGCGCGGCTTTCGTCATGCTCGCAAGCCTGAGCACGGCTGCCTCGGCGCAGGATGCCTTTCAGGAGTTCAAGCAGCTCGACGGCAGCATGAAAATGCCGAAGCTCAATGCCTTCGTGGCGCCGGGCGGCGAAAACTCGCCCGCGCGGACATTGCGCGACGTTTCGCTGGAAGCCAAACTTGCGCCGGATAGCGGCCCGCAGCAGCAGGGCCTGTCCTGGTATGTCTTCAGCCCCTTTGCCGGCGCTGACGGCAAACTGCCGCTGGTGGCAAGCTCCAAGGGCGGCTCGGCCTCCTTCCATCTCCTGCCCGGTGATTATTTCGTCAATGTCTCCTTCGGCCGGGCCGGCGTCACCAAGAAGCTGACCGTGCCTGAAAGCGGCCTGTCGCAGAAGCAGACCATGGTACTGGACGCCGGCGGCATGGTGCTGAATGCTGTCTCCGGTTCCGACGTTCGCATTCCGCCGGCCGAGCTGAGTTTCTCGATCTATGCAGGCGACGCCAAGGAAGATGGCGAGCGCGGCCTGGTGATGTCCGACGTCAAGCCGAACACCCTGGTGGGTCTCAGCACCGGCACCTATCACATCGTCTCCGAATATGGTGCCGTCAACGCCGTCATTCGAGCCGATATCCAGGTCGAGGCCGGCAAGGTGACCGAGGCGACGATCCAGCACAGGGCCGCCAAGATCACCTTCAAGCTGGTCTCGGATGCCGGCGGCGAAGCGATCGCCGATACCGCTTGGTCGATCCTCACCTCTGCCGGCGATATCGTCGGCGAAAGCCTCAGCGCTTTCCCGGTGATGGTCCTGGCCGAAGGCCAGTATACCGCCGTCGCCCGCAACAAGGACAAGATCTACCAGCGCGACTTCACTGTCGTTGCAGGCCGGAATACCGATGTCGAAGTGCTGATGAAAGAACAGCAGCCGCTGGATGCCGACGATCAGCAACCGGCGCAGCAGATTCCCGTCCAGTCGCCGCAGGCAGAGCAGAACCAGGGACCATCGGGCCGGCCAGGCGTGTCAAGCCAACAGCGCCCGTTGCCGACCTATGAGCAATTGGCGCCCTCCGCCGGCGATGATGGCGGCGATAGCATGGATTGATGCTGAGGCAGCCTTTGTCTTACCCGGCTTTTTTCCGCAGCGCCCGCTTTGGCGGCGCCATGGAAAATACCGCGCAGTAGAGTTTCGACAACAGATCCTTGCGGTCGCTGCCTTCGCTCATCGCCTCCCAGGTCATCAGCTTGCCGACATGGGCGGTGATGGTGCTGCCGGACAGGCGGCGGAACTCGCGGATCAGCAGCGAGATGCGCAGCGTCATCGATACACGGCTGGCGAGATGAAACAGCCGGCCGTTCTGGCCTTCGAAATAGATGGGAATGACGCTGGCGCGGGCCGCCTGGATGAGTTTTGCCGGAAAGATCTTCCACGGCAGGTCCTCGGCACAGCCAAAGCCCTTCTTGGCCGTTGCGACGCCGCCGGCCGGAAAGACGATGATGGTGGTGCCTTCCCTGAGCAGGCGAACGGCTTCATGGCGCGTCTTCATGTTGATCGCCATCGCTTCCTTGGTCTCCTCGAAGGACACTGGCAGCGAATAGTCATTCATTTCAGGCACTTTCAGCAACTCGTTGTTGATGAGCACCTTGAACGGACGGCCGAGCTCTTCGGCGAGCGCCAGGACGGCGATGCCGTCGCCGATACCGAAGGGATGATTGGCGACGATGACAATCGGCGCATCGGGAACATCGCGCGGCGGCCATTCGCCCTTGGTCACGAGGCGCACATCGATAAGATCGAGCATCTTGCCGAAGACACGCTCGCTTTTGCCGACGATATCGCTGCGCCAGATATCATAGAGCCGGGCAAAGCGATCGCGGCCGGAAAGGCCCTCGATGGAGCGGATGAACCAGCGCTTGATGCGCGTATCCCGTTCGTTGGCGTAGGATAATTCTTTGAAATCCAAATCCGCGACGGGCTGCCCCGCTCCTTTTGCATCCAGGCGCATATATTACAGATCTATGTCAGTTATCTGACGGCGCACTGAAGGCGCCGTCAGACGACATCTATCTGTTTATCAGGCGAGCTTGGCCCGCTTGGCTTCGCGCTTGCGCAGAACGTCCGGCGGTGTGGCTTCGAGCGAGAGCGATGCGATCGCCTCGTCGAGCGACATTGCCGTCTGTGCCTGGCTGCCGAGACGGCGGATATTGACCGAGCGCTCCTCGGCCTCCTTCTTGCCGCAGACGATGATCACCGGAACCTTCGTCACCGAATGCTCGCGGATCTTGTAGTTGATCTTTTCGTTGCGGAAGTCGGTCTCGACCGTGAGCCCGGCGTCCCGCAGTGCTTCGGCAACCTCTTCGCCATAACCATCGGCTTCGGAGGTGATGGTCGCCACGACGATCTGCAGCGGCGAGACCCACAGCGGCATATGGCCGGCGAAGTTCTCGATCAGGATGCCGAGGAAGCGTTCCATCGAGCCGCAGATGGCGCGATGGATCATCACCGGCTGCGTCTTTTCGGAATGCTGGTCGATATAGAAGGCGCCGAAGCGCTCCGGCAGGTTGAAATCGACCTGCGTCGTGCCACACTGCCATTCACGGCCGATGGCGTCCTTCAGCGTATATTCGAACTTCGGCCCGTAGAACGCGCCTTCGCCCGGCAGGATACCGGTCTTGATGCGGCCGCCGGACTGTTCTTCGATCGTCTTCAGGACCTCCATCATCACGCTTTCGGCACGATCCCAGAGCGCATCGTCGCCGACACGCTTTTCAGGACGGGTCGAGAGCTTGACGACGATCTCCTTGAAGCCGAAGTCTTCGTAGACCGACAGAATCAGGTCGTTGATCTTCAGGCATTCGGCCGCCATCTGCTCGTCGGTGCAGAAGATATGCGCGTCGTCCTGCGTGAAGCCGCGTACGCGCATCAGGCCATGCAGCGCGCCCGAGGGCTCATAGCGATGCACATTGCCGAATTCCGCAAGGCGGATGGGCAGTTCGCGGTAAGACTTCAAGCCGTGCTTGAAGATCTGGATGTGGCCGGGGCAGTTCATCGGCTTCAGCGCGAAGACGCGATCGTCGTCGGTGTCATCGCCGGCGACCGTCACCTTGAACATGTTGTCGCGATACCAGCCCCAGTGACCGGAGGTTTCCCAGAGCGACTTGTCGAGCACCTGCGGCGCGTTGACTTCCTGATAGTCGCCTTCCAGACGGCGACGCATGTAAGAGACCAGCGTCTGGAAGATGCGCCATCCCTTGCCGTGCCAAAAGACGACGCCCGGACCTTCTTCCTGGAAATGGAACAGGTCCATTTCGCGGCCGAGACGGCGGTGATCGCGCTTCTCGGCCTCGGCGAGAATGTGCAGGTAGTTGTCGAGATCGGCCTGCTCGGCAAAGGCTGTGCCGTAGATGCGGGTCAGCATCGGATTGTTGCTGTCGCCGCGCCAATAGGCACCGGCCACCTTCATCAGCTTGAAGGCCGTGCCGATCTGGCCGGTGGAGGCCATATGCGGCCCACGGCAGAGGTCGAACCAGTCGCCCTGATAATAGATTTTCAGGTCCTGTCCCTCGGGAATGGCGTCAACGAGTTCGACCTTATAGCGCTCGCCCTTATCGGCAAAGACCTGCCTGGCCTTCTCGCGCGACCAGATCTGCCTGGTGAAGGGCTTGTTACGCTGGATGATCTCGCGCATCTTCTTCTCGATGACCGGCAGGTCATCGGGCGTGAAGGGCTCGTTCTTGGCGAAGTCGTAATAGAAGCCGTTCTCGATCACCGGGCCGATAGTCACCTGTGTGCCGGGCCAGAGTTCCTGCACGGCTTCCGCCATGACATGCGCCGCGTCATGCCGGATCAGCTCCAGCGCGCGGTCGTCATTGCGGGTAATGATTTCGATCTTGCCGTCGGTCACCGGCTCAGAAAGGTCGCGCACGGTGCCGTCGATCGCAATGGCGACGGCCTTCTTGGCAAGCGACTTGGAAATGGATTCGGCGACATCCCGGCCGGTTGCGCCAGCATCGTAGCTGCGCACGGAACCATCGGGAAATGTCAGGGAAACGGATTGGGACATCAAAATTCTCCTTGTCCAGTCCCGCCAACGAATGCGGGTGGTTGCAACAGATGCGGTCAATCAATGTTGTTGAACGCGGTCGCCTGATAGCGATATTTCGCCGTCTAGTAAAGGAAAAGAGGCTTACGAGCCGATCATCCGGGCCACTCCGCGTACCGTATTCCAGTTACGCAATGTGCCGACGCCAAGGCGCTTGGTGGTCAGCGACGACAGCAGTCGCGTCTCGCTGGCCTTGCCACCGAAATCTATCCAGAGATCGCCGACGACCACGGCCAGGCGTTCCGGCTCGTTTCTGCGCTTTTCGAGTACTTCGATCACTGACGGATCGAGTGGCCTGCGCATGACGCGGACGGCTACTTCGCTGCCCTCGCCGTCTGCGAACGGACTGCCGGCGACAAGCTTCATCCATGTCGCGGCGTCGCGCGCAATGATGTCGACGTGCTTGCCGAAAGTCTTCGCAAAGCCTGCTTCGAGTTGAGTTTCGATTGCTGCAATCGGCTGCTCGTCAGCCTCGAAGACCAGATTGCCGGTCGCGACCAGTGTTTTGACGTTGATGAATCCGAGATCCTCGGCCATCGCCCGCAGATCGCTCATAACCACGCGCCGGCCGGCTGTGAGAACGATGCTGTGAAGCAGTGCGACATACGTCGTCATGCCCGCTCAGACTGCCTTTCGGCCGATGACGAAATACCGCCAGGGTGTCCACCAATGATAGCAGTTTTCCAGAGCCTCCGGCACAGGGTCTAGCCCGCTGGTGCCGCCAGGTCCGCATCGCACCACCCGAAACAGTGTCATCCAGCCACCGGCCCAAAGGCCATGACGGGCGACGGATTCGTAGCCATATTCCGAGCACGTCGGAATATGGCGGCAGGAATTGCCGATGAAGCCGGAAAGGGTCAGTTGATAGAGCCGGATCAGGCCCATGCCAAAGAGGCGGTCGGGCGTCTTGCGGAAGGGGCCGGAATAGTTGCGGGAATGCAGCGGTTTAGCGTTGTCACGGGATGCTATCTCGCCGCGCCTCGCGCTGCTGGAGCCGGCAGCGGCGCCTCCCTCGTCATCGTCGTCTTGAATGGAACAGAGATAGCACATGGCTTGCCGTCTTTATGAAACGGCTGCGGCAGTCGCATGATTTCCGCGCGCCGCCTCGATCTGCCCGATTGCATCCACCACAGCATCGAATGTCAGCATCGTCGATGCATGACGCGCCTTGTAATCCTTGACCGGTTTCAGATAGCGCATGTCCTCGAAACGGCCCGATGGCCCCTCGCCGTCCGCCTTCAGCATTGCGAGCATATCTTCGCGCGCCTTGCGTAATTCCTCGGCGGTCGCGCCGACTATATGGCGGGCCATGACCGAAGAAGATGCCTGACCGAGCGCACAGGCCTTGACGTCGTGCGCAAAATCGGTAACGACACCGTCGTCCATTTTCAGCCAGATCTTGACGCGGGAGCCGCACAGTCTGGAATGGGCCTGAGCGCTTGCATCGGCGTCTGAAAGGCTGCCAATGCGTTCGATATTGCCGGCGAATTCCAGGATCTTGCTGTTATAGATCTCGTCCATCATCGATTTCGCTCCGATGTACCTGTTTTGTGTTTCGAAACAAAAAACACACTGTATCTCGTTCGGACACTTTCACAGGGACAATGCCATACTATATGTATGTCGTTCGAAGACCACAAAATTGCAATGGTCTTCTGTAAGTTTGATGGGAAACCGTGCAGGACGGCAGGCTTGTCCGCCAGCCAGAACGCCCCGGAGCCCGCCAAAGGTACACATTTTCCCAAGTCTGGGGAATACCAGTGGCGAGTCCGACAAAACAAGATCCGCAGTGCGGATCAGGAGATCCACAGGTAATGGACGCCATTGTAAAGAACTTTCCGCAAGTCGTTGAATCCGATCGCGTATTGGATCGTCCGTCGCAGAAGGAAGCCGAAGACGCCGTTCGCGTCCTGCTTCGCTGGGCAGGCGACGATCCGCAGCGCGAGGGCCTGCTCGATACGCCGGCGCGCGTCGCCAAGGCCTATCGCGAGCTTTTCGCCGGCTATGACATGAACCCCGAGGATGTGCTCGGCCGCACCTTCGAAGAGGTTTCCGGCTACGATGACATCGTCCTCGTGCGCGATATTCCGTTCTACTCGCATTGCGAACACCATATGGTGCCGATCATCGGCAAGGCGCATGTGGGTTATCTGCCGAATGGCCGCGTGCTCGGCCTGTCGAAGATCGGCCGCGTCGTGGAGATCTTCGGCCGCCGCCTTCAGACGCAGGAGGCCATGACCGCCCAGATCGCCAATGCCATCGACGACTCCCTGCGCCCGCGCGGCGTCGCCGTCATGATCGAGGCCGAGCATATGTGCATGGCGATGCGCGGTGTGCAGCAGCAGGGTGCTTCGACGCTGACGACGACTTTCACCGGTGCTTTCAAGGCCGATCCGGCCGAGCAGGTCCGCTTCATGACGATGGTCCGGAGCCGCTGATAGGGCTCCAGGGAAAGAGCCTGAGATGAATTTGGTATTCAACGCCCCTTCTGCGGACAAGTCCGAGCTTGAGGACGCGGGCGATTTCACGCCCCGTTTCGACGATCGCGGCCTGATCACCGCTATCGTGACCGACGCCCATGACGGCGAGCTGTTGATGGTCGCGCATATGAATGCCGAGGCTCTGGCGCTGACGATCAAGACCAAAACGGCGCACTACTACAGCCGTTCGCGCGGCAAGCTCTGGAAGAAGGGCGAAACCTCCGGAAACTTGCAAACGGTGACGGAGATACGCACCGATTGCGACCAGGATGCCATCTGGCTGAAAGTTGTAGTCGCAGGTCACGATGCAACGTGCCATACTGGTCGCCGTTCCTGTTTCTACCGTACGGTCGAGCTGGAGGACGGAAAGCCGGTGCTCAAAGTGGTCGACGATCACCTGCACTTCGACCCCAGCGATATTTACCGGAAGTAGGCCTCACGGCCAAGTTTCCGCGTATCGATCGGGCGATAACCAAATATACGATTTGGAAACAAAAAAGGGACAGTATTTTAGCAAGGGGCACATACAGGCCTCGGAGGAAGATATGTCATGCTGAATTGGGGGTTGAATCGTCAGGGCGCCGGACAGACTTCGGCAGGTTCAGATCCGACGACCTCGCGTGACATCCTCGCTCCCCCCATTGCTCCCGCTCCCCCGAAAAAAGTGAAGATCGCGCTGGCGCTCGGTGGCGGCGCTGCTCGCGGCTGGGCGCATATCGGCGTGCTGCGTGCCCTGGACGAAGCGGGTATCGAGGTCGGCATGGTTGCCGGCACCTCCATCGGGGCTCTGGTCGGCGGCTGCTATCTTGCCGGCAAGCTTGACGAGCTGGAGGCTTTTTCCCGCTCCTTGACCATGCGCCGCATCGCCAGCCTGCTCGATCTCACCATCGGCGGCAGCGGCCTGTTTGGCGGTATGCGGCTCACCAAGCGTATGCAGGAACACCTTGAAGGCCTGTCGATCGAGGATCTCGACCGCACATTCGTCGCCGTCGCCTCGGAATTGAACACCGGTCACGAGGTCTGGATCGCCAATGGTTCCCTGATCACCGCGCTGCGGGCGTCCTATGCCCTGCCCGGCATTTTCGAGCCGGTTCGCACCAATAGCCGAACGCTGGTCGACGGCGCTCTGGTCAATCCCGTACCCGTTTCCGTCTGCCGTGCTTACGAACAGCCGCTCGTGGTCGCCGTCAACCTGAATTACGACCTTTATGGTCGCTCAGCTGTCGTCAAGCACAATGCCGGCCCGCCGAGCAGCGACCAGCAACGCCGCGACGAGGCACCCTACACCAAGCTCGGCATGACCGGCGTGATGGTGCAGGCTTTCAACATCATCCAGGATCGGATCTCGCGCGCCCGTCTCGCCGGCGATCCGCCGGATCTGTCG
>DASVPC010000044.1:0-15772 GCA_036383055.1 Rhizobium sp.
GACTTGCGCGAGACCGCGGACCGCCTCGGCACGACGCTTGGCGATGTCGAGCGGGTGCTTGGCGTATTGCAGCAGCTCGACCCTCCCGGCGTCTTTGCCCGCTCCCTCAGCGAGTGCCTGGCGATCCAGCTCCGGCAGAAGGATCGGTTCGATCCGGCCATGGAGCGGCTGATCCAGAACCTCGAACTTCTCGCCCGCCGCGATTTCGCGACGCTGAAGCGTCTCTGCGGTGTCGACGAGGAAGATTTGCTCGACATGATGGGCGAAATCCGGCAGCTGAACCCGAAGCCCGGCAGCGGCTTCGAGACCGGCATATCCGAGGCGATCACGCCCGATATCGTCGTGCGCCCCGCCTCCGACGGCAGCTGGTTGGTGGAGCTCAACCCGGATACATTGCCGCGCGTTCTCGTCAACCAGTCCTATTTCGCCTCCGTCACCAAGACGAGCCAGGACCACGCCTTCCTGTCGGAATGTCTGCAGAACGCCAACTGGCTGACGCGCAGTCTGGATCAGCGCGCCAAGACGATCATGAAGGTGGCGAGTGAGATCGTCCGGCAACAGGATGCCTTCCTGATCCACGGCGTCGACCATCTGCGGCCGCTCAATCTGAAGACCGTGGCGGACGCGATCAAGATGCACGAGTCCACCGTCAGCCGCGTGACCTCGAACAAATACATGCTGACGCCGCGCGGGCTGTTCGAGCTCAAATATTTCTTCACCGTCTCGATCAGCGCCGTCGAAGGCGGCGACAGCCATTCCGCCGAGGCGGTACGGCACAAGATCCGCCTGTTGATCTCGCACGAAAGCCCCGACACCGTGCTTTCCGACGACGATATCGTCGATACGCTGAAGAAGGGCGGCATAGAGTTGGCTCGCCGCACAGTTGCGAAATACCGCGAGGCGATGAACATCCCTTCTTCCGTGCAGCGCCGCCGGGAGAAACGGGCTATCGCGAAAGTCGCCAGCTTTTAGCAAGCGCTCAGATTCAATCTGAAATTGCGGACTTCCTAACGGATCGTTAAGACGCAGTTGACTTTCCAATGTGGCGGGGCTAGAAGCCCGCCGCAATCGGTGCAGGACGACGGCACGACCATGAACTTATCCCCATCATCCCAAAGGCCCCGCATAAACGCAATTTGTCTTTGAGCGCGTGAAGTGCTTGGATGAGCTTGAGGCTTGGCGTAAACTGGTACGCGCAATAACCACGACAAGAAGGGAAACTCCATGAGTGTGCGTGTCTCCGGTAAACATATGGAAATTGGTGACTCCTTCCGCCAGCGGATTGAAGACCAGATCGGTATGGCCGTGACAAAATACTTCGACGGGGGGTATTCAGGCCAAGTGACGGTACAGAAATCCAGTTCCCGCTTCACAGCCGATTGCAAGCTTCATCTCGACAGTGGCATCGTTCTGCATGCCGCCGGAGAGGCGATGGACCCGCAATTGGCGTTTGACGCGGCGTCCGCACGCATCGAAAAGCGCCTGCGCCGCTACAAGCGCAAACTGAAAGATCATCAGGCTGCGAGCCACGCCAACGGCCATATCGAAGTCGCCTATACCGTCATGGACGGCATGTCGGACGACGACGAGGAAATCCCAGCCGATTTCGCGCCGGCAATCGTTGCCGAAAGCACGAAACAGCTAAAGACCATGTCGGTCGC
This sequence comes from Rhizobium sp., assembly GCA_036383055.1. Lineage (GTDB taxonomy): Bacteria > Pseudomonadota > Alphaproteobacteria > Rhizobiales > Rhizobiaceae > Rhizobium. The sequence goes on from DASVPC010000044.1 coordinate 1,662, forward strand.
GACCGCCGTGATGGCGCTCGACATGACCGACGAGCCGCTGCTGCTCTTCCGCAGCCCCGGCAAGGAACATTTGAACATCGTTTACCGTCGTCAGGACGGCAACATTGGCTGGATAGACGCAGCCAATATCAAAAGCTGAGAAAAGAAGATGAGTGGCGGCCCTGCACCATGTCAGCCGGCCGCCGCTCCTCCGTCATTGGATCTCGGCGACACGAAGGATAAAGAGAATGGCATTGGCAGATTTGCTGCACCAAGATGCGATCATCCCCGCCTTGAGGGCAAATTCCAAGAAACAACTGCTTCAGGAACTGGCAGCCAAAGCCTCCAAGTTGACCGGACTGCCCGAACGCGAAATCTTCGACGTCGTGCTGCAGCGTGAACGCCTGGGCTCCACCGGCGTCGGCAACGGCATCGCCATCCCGCACGGCAAGCTGAATAGCATCAAGTCCATCATCGGTATTTTCGCGCGCCTCGAGCAGTCCGTCGATTTCGAGGCGCTGGACGACCAGCCCGTCGACCTCGTCTTCCTGCTGCTTGCCCCCGAGGGCGCCGGCGCCGACCATCTCAAGGCGCTGTCGCGCATCGCGCGCGTTCTGCGCGACCAGGATCTGGTCGCCAAGCTGCGCGCCACGGATTCCGCCTCGGCGATCTACGCCTTCCTCAACGAGGAGCAGGCATCCAACGCCGCCTGAGGGGCATGAATTGAATTTGGATCGCTAAAAAAGCCAAGGGCCGGATGATCTTCCATCATCCGGCCCTTGGCTTTTGGGTATGTGTTTCGAAACTCAGGCGTCTTTTTCGTCGAACGGGCTGTTGGCGCCCGGCTCGGAAATCTCGGCGACCTTCGGGCCGCCCTTGGCAACGCCGACCATGGCCGGGCGCAGAACGCGCTCGCCGATGACGAAGCCGGCCTGCACCACCTGCACGACGGTGTTGTTCGGGACTTCCGGGTTCGGCACTTCGAACATCGCCTGATGGAAGTTAGGATCAAACTTCTGGCCGACCGGCTCGATCTGGCGCACGCCATGGCGCTCCAGCGCCGACAGCATGGAGCGTTCGGTCATCTCCACGCCTTCGATCAGCGTCTTCAGGCCGGCATCGTCGCGGAGTTCCGCCGGAATGGCATCCAGCGTGCGGCGCAGATTGTCCGATACGGCGAGCATGTCGCGGGCAAAGCCGGCGACGGAATAGGACTTGGCGTCCTTGATCTCGCGTTCCGTACGACGGCGCAGATTGTCCATATCGGCGGCAAGGCGCAGGTAGCGGTCGCGCAGATCGCTGTTTTCGGCCTTCAGCAGCTCGACCGGATCCGGCTCTTGAGTTTCAGCCGTCGTCTCCACGGTGTCCGCGACATCTTGCGTAAGGTCGGCCGCCGTGGCGTCAGGTCCGGTTTTCGTTGTTTCGTCGGTCATGACGGTCTCCGAATTGGTTGTCTTTTGAATGTGCCCGATATCGAGGTTTGGCCGGAAAAAATCAAGGCTTTGTCGCGAAGAACCGTCAATTCCCGGCATTCCGACGGCGGCAAGACACCGGCCGGCCACGCACGCCGATTGAGACTCGGCTACCCCGCTCCTCTCTTTGGTGATATGGTTAAAGGTATCTCAGCACGGCGCAAGGTGAGATCAATGTCTAGCGGCAAATCCCTTTCAGGCAAATGTTTCTGCGGCGCGGTCGAGATCGCGGTCGATGGCGAGCCTATTGCAATGGGCTATTGTCACTGCGACTCTTGCCGGGAGTGGTCGGCCGGGCCGGTCAACGCCTTTTCGCTCTGGCCGCCGGAAGCGGTTCACGTTACCAAGGGCGCGGATCATATCGGCAGCTACCAGAAGACCGAAAAGAGTGTGCGCAAGTGGTGCACAGTCTGCGGCGGCCATCTGCTGACCGAGCACCCTCCATGGGGTGTGACCGACGTTTACGCTGCCATTCTTTCCAGCCTCGACTTTCAACCGGCACTTCATGTGAATTACGAAACCACGGTGCTGCACCTGAGAGATGGGCTACCGAAGCAGAAAGATCTGCCGACGGAAATGGGCGGATCGGGAACCTTGCTTGCGGACTAGACGCTTCCGTCAAAGCCCGGGCCGCGACATCCTGGAAATCAGCTGGGCGGTATAGTCCACCATCGGTACGATGCGGGCATAGTTCAGCCGTGTCGGACCGATGACGCCGACGGCGCCGATGATGCGGTCGTCGTCATCGCGATAGGGCGCGACGATCAGCGACGAGCCCGAGAGTGAGAAAAGCTTGTTTTCCGAGCCGATGAAGATACGTACACCCGGCCCGCTTTCGGCCAAGTTCAGGATCTCGATCAGGCTGTCCTTCTTTTCGAGGTCGTCGAACAGCAGGCGAAGCCGATCGAGATCCTCGGCGCCTCCGATTTCGGTCAGCAGATTGGCGTGGCCGCGCACAATCAGTTGCGTCGGCTTGCCCTCATCCTCGCCGCCGGACCAGACGGCGATGCCGCGCTCGACCAGCTCACGCGACAGCGTATCCAGCTCGTGGCGCACGCTCTCCTTCAACGATTGCAATTGACGGCGCAGATCCGGCAGGGTCTGGCCGGTCATGTGCGCGTTGAGGAAATTCGCGGCTTCCGTCAGCTGCGACGAGGTGATGCCGGCTGGCAGCTCGATGATGCGGTTTTCCACCTGATCATGATCGCCCACCAGCACGGCGAGCGCCTTGGTCGGCTCCAGGCGGATGAATTCGACGTGCTTCAGCACCGGATCGTTCTTCGAGGTGATCACCAGCCCGGCGCCGCGCGAGATGCCCGAGAGCATGCGGCTTGCCTCGGTCATGACCGATTCCATCGGCTGATCGCGATTGCTGCCGCGCACCTGCCGGTCGATCGTGGCACGATCTTCCGCTGAGAGATCGCCGACCTGCATGAAGGCATCGACGAAAAAGCGCAGGCCCACCTGCGTCGGCAGGCGGCCGGCGCTGATATGCGGCGAATAGATCAGCCCGAGCTCTTCCAGATCGCTCATGACGTTGCGCACGGAGGCCGGCGACAACGACATCGGCAGCAAGCGTGAGAGACTGCGCGAGCCGAGCGGCTCGCCATTTTCAAGATAGCCTTCGACGATGCGACGGAAGATTTCTTTCGAGCGTTCGTCCAGCGCTGCAATGGCATCCGTAACCGACGATGTCGTGAACCCCATTTCGCTGTCAGACCCCTTCTGTTGAACCACAGTCAAAATATAATCATTCAGTTAGCAATGGCAAAAGGGAAAAATGCCGACGCCACCATATCCGGGCCTTCCAGCCTGCTTTTCCTTTGCAAAAGCGGCCGGTGGATCGTAGAAGCGGTCGATAAACGTACAGGAGAGTAGAATGCGGCCTTCAGGCAGAAAAACCGACCAGATGCGCAAGGTCTCGTTCGAGCGCAATTTTTCCAAGCATGCGGAAGGCTCGTGCCTGGTGAAGTTCGGCGATACGCATGTGCTCTGCACGGCAAGCCTGGAAGAAAAGACCCCGCCATGGCTGCGCAACAGCGGCAAGGGCTGGGTCACGGCCGAATACGGCATGCTGCCGCGCGCCACCGGCGAACGCATGAAGCGCGAAGCCGCCGCCGGCAAGCAGGGCGGCCGCACCCAGGAAATCCAGCGCCTCATCGGCCGGTCGCTACGCGCCGTCGTCGATCTGAAGGAGCTCGGCGAGCGCCAGATCACCATCGACTGCGACGTCATCCAGGCCGATGGCGGCACACGCACGGCCTCGATTACCGGTGCCTGGATCGCGCTCTACGACTGCCTGAAGTGGATGGAAAGCCGCAACATGATCAAGGTCGATCGCGTGCTCAAGGATCATATCGCCGCGATTTCCTGCGGCATCTTCGCCAGCCAGCCGGTGATCGACCTCGATTACCTCGAGGATTCATCCGCCGAGACCGACGCCAACTTCGTCATGACCGGCAAGGGTGGCATCGTCGAGATCCAGGGCACGGCGGAAGGCACGCCCTTCAGCGAAGAGGAATTCACCACCCTGATGCATCTCGCCAAGAACGGCATAGCCGAGCTGGTGGAGCTGCAGAAGCAGGCGATTGCCTGACCGGAAAGGCGATCAGCCGATGAACCCGTCGCTGGAAGGCATTCTTGAGACCGCTGTATACGCCGATGACCTCGACGCAGCGGAAGCCTTTTACGGTGGCGTACTCGGGCTCCAGAAGATCTCGCGCGGCGGCAATCGCCATGTGTTTTATCGTTGCGGGCCGAGCGTGCTGTTGATCTTCAATCCGGCCGAGACGATGAAGCCGCCGGGGCCGGGTGCCCTGCCCGTGCCGCCGCATGGCACGACGGGCCATGGTCACGTCTGCTTCCGGGTCGGCGGCAACGATATCGAGGCGATGGCGGAGGGGCTGAAAGCTGCCGGCGTTGCCATCGAAGCTGATTTTCACTGGCCGAATGGCGGCCGCTCGATCTATTTTCGCGATCCGGCCGGCAACAGTCTGGAATGCGCCGAACCCCGGATCTGGGGCATCTGACAGGACAGGATATGCGCAAGCTCGATACCAAGACCATCGTCGTCGCCAGCCACAATGCCGGCAAGATCCGTGAGATCCAGGATCTGATCGGCCCGTTCGGCTTCACCGCCAAGTCGGCCGCCGATCTCAATTTCATCGAACCGGACGAGACCGGCACGACCTTCGAGGAAAACGCCACGATCAAGGCGCTGGCCTCGGCCAATGCCTCCGGCCTTCCGGCCTTGTCTGACGATTCCGGCCTGGTGATCGACGCGCTCGGCGGCGATCCCGGCGTCTATACCGCCAACTGGGCGGAAACGGCTGACGGCACCCGTGATTTCGTGATGGCGATGCAGAAGGTCGAGACAGCACTCGAAAAAGCCGGCGCGACCACGCCGGCGAGCCGGACGGCGCGCTTCGTCAGCGTGTTGTGCCTCGCCTGGCCGGATGGGCACACTGAACTTTTCCGCGGCGAGGTCGAGGGCACCGTTGCCTGGCCGCCACGCGGCTCACAGGGTTTCGGCTACGATCCCATCTTCCAGCCCAAAGGTTACGACACGACCTTCGGCGAGATGAGCGCCGAAGAGAAGCATGGCTGGAAGCCGGGTGAGCCGCAGGCACTGTCGCATCGCGCCCGAGCCTTCAAGCTCTTTGTCGAAACCTGTCTGGAGGCGTAAGCTCAAGCCTGTGGACATCATGGAACCGCAAAACATGACGCGTGAGGCGCAATTGCTGCCCGACACCGGTGAACCCGGCTTCGGCGTCTATGTGCATTGGCCCTTCTGCGCGGCCAAATGTCCCTATTGCGATTTCAACAGCCATGTCCGCCATCAGCCGGTCGATCAGGAGCGCTTCACGGCCGCTTTCCTGAAGGAGATGGCGTCGATGCGGGCGATCGGCGGTCCAAAGACGGTGACCAGCATCTTTCTCGGCGGCGGCACACCGTCGCTGATGAAACCGGAGACGGTGGGCGCGGTTCTCGACGGCATCGCCAAGCACTGGCATGTGCCCGATGGCATCGAGATCACCATGGAGGCCAATCCCTCCAGCGTCGAGGCCGAGCGCTTTCGTGGCTATCGCGCCGCCGGCGTCAACCGCGTGTCGATGGGCGTGCAGGCGCTGAACGACCGTGACCTGAAATTCTTAGGCCGCTTGCATAATGTCGCCGACGCGTTGAAGGCGATCAAGCTGGCGCGCGACATCTTCCCGCGCATGTCCTTCGACCTCATCTATGCCCGCCCGAACCAGACTGTCGAGGAATGGGAGCGCGAGCTGAAGGAGGCGATCTCCTATGCCGTCGATCACCTCTCGCTTTACCAGCTCACCATCGAGGAAGGCACGCCCTTCTATGGCCTGCACAAGGCGGGCAAGCTGATCGTGCCTGATGGCGACCAGTCGGCGCTCCTCTATGAGGCGACGCAGGAAATCACCGAGCGCGAGGGCATGCCGGCCTACGAAGTCTCCAACCACGCCCGTCCAGGCGCGGAGAGCCGCCATAACCTCACCTACTGGCGCTATGGCGATTATGCCGGCATCGGTCCGGGCGCCCATGGCCGCCTGACCCTTGGCCCGAAAAAACTCGCGACCGCCACCGAACGCAAGCCGGAAGCCTGGCTGGAACTGGTTGAACGTGACGGCCATGGCATCGCCGATCAGGAAATGCTCGGCAACGACGAACAGGCCGACGAATTGCTGCTGATGGGCCTGCGCCTGAAAGAGGGTATCGATCTCGTGCGCTGGCAGCAGCTTTCAGGCCGGGAGCCGGACCAGGCGCGCGAAGAGTTCCTGCTGGAACACGGTTTCATCGAGCGCCTCGGCAATTCCCGTCTCCGCTGCACACCGGCGGGAATGCTGATCCTCGATTCCGTGGTTGCGGATCTGGCGCGCTGAGAGGCGCGGCCAACTCTCTTACTCCACTGCTACGCTTTTCTTCCGGAAAGCAAATAGCCGCCCGTCGATCGCCGCGAGGCCGACGGCGATCATCGCCATGCCGATAAAGTGCTTCAGCTGCAGTTGCTCGCCGAGAAACAGCGCGCCGAGCAGGATGGCGCTGACGGGGATTAGGAAGGTAACTAGCATCAGGTTGGTGGCACCCGCCGTTGCCAGGATGCGGAAAAACAGGACATAGGCGATCGCGGTCGAGAGGATCGCCAGGCCGGCCAGCGCTGCCCAAGTTTCGGTTGAGGGTATCGCCAGCGTCCATGGATGATCGACGAAGAGGGCGACCGGCAGCAGCAAGATGGTCGAAGCCGTCACCTGTCCCGCCGCGGGGATAATCGGCGCAAGGCCCATGCGGCGGAAGCGGCGACCGAAAATGCCAGCGAGCGAATAGGTGAAGGCAGCCCCCAGCACCGCAAGCTGCGCCAGCACGTTCGAGCCGAGGCTGCTCAGCACCGCCGGACCGATCATCAGCGCCACGCCGGCAAAACCGACGATGACGCCGATCAGGCGATTGCCGGTCATTTTCTCATCCGTCGTCAGGAAATGCGCCACGACCACGGCAAAGAGCGGCGTGGTCGCATTGAGGATCGATGCGAGACCGCTGGCGATATGCGTCTGGCCCCAGACGATCAGCAGGAAGGGAATGACATTGTTGAGAAACCCCATGCCGAAGAAGGCGGCCCAGGCCTGACGGTCGCGCGGCATCGCCTGCCCGGTCATCCGCACGATGACATGGAGGGCTATCGCCGCCAAGGCAACACGCGCGGTAACGATGGTGAAGGGTGGCAATTCGCGTACCAGGATGCCGTTGAACAGGAACGAGCCGCCCCAGAGGACCGACAATCCCAGCAGCATGCCCCATTCCGCCGCGCCCATCGATTTCTGTGCCATGGCGATATCCTCTAAGCTTTTATTATCGAGTTATTCTCAATGATTGTCGAAATGCGACTTCTTGCCAACCAACGATATTAATGGAATAATCTCGCGATCATGACGTTATGGCAAGCGAGTCTTTCTCATTCTATAATTTAGATAAACTCAATCATTATGGATCAACTGCCTTCCCTTTCGGCGTTGCGCGCCTTCGAAGCCTCCGCCCGGCATCTGAGCATGACACTCGCTGCCCGGGAGCTGCATGTTACACCCGGCGCCGTCAGCCTGCAGGTGCGCGATCTCGAAACCGCGCTCGGGGTCCGGCTTTTCGAGCGCCGCGCGCGCAGCCTGGCATTGACGGCCGAAGGCGCGGATTATTTTGCAACGCTGCGCACCGCTTTCCGCCTGATACGTGAAGCAACGACGGCACTAACCATGCGGGCGCGCGACACGGTGCTGACCGTCACCTGTACCGCAGGCTTCGCCACCCATTGGCTGGTACCGCGGCTTTTGCGGTTCGAGCAGGCCCATCCCGACATCGATCTGCGCATCAGCGCCTCATATCGGATGATGGATTTCCAGCGCGACGGCATCGACATCGCCATTCGCCATGGCCCCGGTGGCTATGAAGGATTGGCGAGCGAACGGCTGCTCGACGACCAATATGTGCCGGTGTGCACCCCCGAGATCGCATCCGCCCTTGGCCCATCACCTGCGGCCGACGCCTTGGCCAGCCTGCCCCTGATCCATGACGTCTATCGGCGCGACTGGCAACTCTGGCTGGAGGCGGCGGGTGCGACGAAAGTCGACGCCACACGAGGTCCGATCTTCACTGACGGCATGGGCGCCTACCACGCGATGAAGGCAGGGCTTGGCATCGCGCTGATGCGCCGTTCCTTCATCGAACAGGAGCTGGTTGACGGCACGCTTGTTGCACCCTTCCCCATTGGGTTCGCAAGCACGCTGGCCTACCATCTCGTCTATCCGCCGGCGGCACTGGAGCGGCCGGCCATCGCCGCCTTTCGCACCTGGCTGTTTTCCGAGGTTTCGCGCACAACGCCGCCAGTATAGGTGCATCATCCGTGATGGGTGGCACCGCCCTTGAACAGGCTGCCGGTGCGCGTCCCCAGGAAGGTGGCGAGCGGAATATGTTCCTGATGCAGGAAGCCGGTCGCGGGTAGCTGGCCAGCGCGCACCAGTTCGATGACGGCGACGACGGAGGCCGAGGTGGTCCAGGAAATGGCGGTGCGGCTCTCGCCGGCAATCTCGATCGGATAATAGGCGCGCACGAACTCCTTGCGGCGCAGATTGCCGTTGATCGTGCCTTCCGCCGAGACATGGACGTAGACAACATCGTCCTCGACCGGCGGCTTCGCTTCGGTCAGAATCTCGCCGGCAAGCTTGCGACGGTCGCGCATCAGCAGCTCGTGAAAGAAGAAATTCATCAGCTCCATGTGGCCGGGATAGCGCATGGTCTTGTAATCGAGGTTTTCCACGCGACCGAGCATGGTGGCGCACATGGTTCCAAGGCCGCCCGAGGTGGTGAAAGCTTCGAGCTTGACGCCGTTGACATAGAGCGTCTCGTGCCACTCCATCGGCGAGACCAGCTTGCGCACCCCGCCCTCAATCACTTCGCAATCGTTCAGATATTCGTTGACCACGCCTTCCGGCGACCAGTTAAAGGCATAGCCCAACAATCCCGTCGGATTCTGCGGAAGCGCGCCGACGCGCATACGGATCGAGCGGCAGCGATCGAAGCCGTCGGCAAGGCTTGCCCCGACAATGCCAATGAAACCGGGTGCCAGGCCACATTGCGGCGCCATCAGGCCGCGAGAGCTCTTTGCAAGCTCAATGATGCCATTCGTGGTTGGTACGTCCTCCGTCAGGTCGAAATAGTGAATGCCGGCGTCATGGGCCAGCTGCGCCAGCGCGGCGTTCAGGTGAAAGGGCAGGCAGGAGAGCACGGCGTCGACGCGGGAGAACAGATTGCCGATCAGTGCCGGATCGGAAACATCCCCCGTTTCGCAGGCAAAAGGCAGGGTTTCCCCAGGCAGGCGCGCATCGATGCCGGTGACAGCAAAGCCGCTTTCATGCAGCAGAGTGGCGGCAAGCCGCCCGACCTTGCCGAGACCGAGAACGGCAATTCTGTCAAAGCCCATCGATAGCCTCCCCATTGGCGCCGCTGGCCGCCGGAAGCCGGGCATCCGACTCAGCATTTCAGATATTTATAGAATAAAGGCCGCATAAATGAAAACGGCCGGCGGTGAAGCCGGCCGTCGATCAATGGCGCAGTGCCGTGACCTATTCGTTGATCAGGCGCTTCAGCAGCTCGATCTCATGCGACAGCTTGCTGTCGCCCGAAATTAGCTCCTCGATCTTGCGCACCGCATGCAGAACCGTCGTGTGATCGCGACCGCCGAAGCGACGGCCGATCTCCGGGAAGGAGCGCGGCGTCAGCGTCTTCGACAGATACATGGCGATCTGGCGCGGCTTGACGATGACGCGGGTACGGCGGTTAGAGACCAGCTCCTGGCGCGAGACATTGTAGTGACGCGCCACGATGCGCTGGATGTCCTCGATGCGGACACGACGCGGTTCGCCGGAGCCGACCAGATGGGCCAGCAACTCGTCGACACGCTCTACCGTCAGGTTCGGCTCGAAAGAGCGACGGAAGATCAGCTGGTTAAAAGCGCCTTCCAGCTCACGGCCGCTTGCCGTGACGTTACGGGCAACATGCGAGAGGAGTTCGGCCGGGATTTCCAACGACGGATCCTCCAGGCGGGCGGCTTCCAGCCGGCGCTTGAGGATTTCGAGACGCATTTCGTAGTCCGGCGCCTCGACTTCGATGGCAACACCACCCTGAAGACGCGAGCGAACGCGCGGATCGAGCGATTCCAGCTCCCAAGGCGCGCGGTCGGCGGCAACGACGACCTGCTTGGCACTGTCGAGCAGCATGTTGAGCAGATGGCAGAACTCGTGCTGGATCATCTTACCCTGCAGGAACTGCATGTCGTCGATGATCAGAAGGTCGATGTTGCGCAGCGAATCCTTCAGCGTCAGCGCGTCGTTGTCGCGAATGGCGGTGGCAAAGCGCCACATGAAATATTCCGCCGTCAGATAGACGACGCGCAGATTGCGCGGGTTCTGCACGGCCGCGTTGGCGATCGCCTGCAACAGATGCGTCTTGCCGAGACCGACCGTCGAGTGAACGAAGAGCGGATTGAAGCGCACCGCGCCGGAACCGGCTTCCGCGATGGTCTTGGCGGCGGCAAGGCTAACCCGGTTCGAGCTGCCCTCGACATAGGTGTCGAAGGTAAAACGGGAATCGAGCGGCGAGCCGAACAGCGGCGAACCCATCGTCGCCGGACGGGCAGCGGCAGCCGCACTCACGGCATGCGCCACGATCTGACCTGCAGGCTGGGCCGTCGTGCGACGGATTGGAGCCACCGCGGTCGAGTCGGGAACGACGACCTGCTCGTCCGCGCAAGGCTTTGCAGCGTGACGGGTCGCAGTGCGAACCAGAATTTCAACCTTCAGGACTTCCGCATCTTCGGCCTGGAACAGGCTGGTGATGAGATCAAGATAACGATTGTTGATCCAGGACTTCAGAAATGTTGTCGGAACGGTCAGCCTAACGACGCTCTTCGATACCGAATGCAGCTTAAGCCGTGCAAACCAGCTGGCGTAAACATCCGGACCGACCTGAGCCTTCAAGCGCGCACTGACGCGCTCGAACAATACGTTATGCTGCATCTCCCCTTTTTCCCCCGCCGCTTCAAGGCAAACCGCATTGAACGCCTGTGGTGCATTGTCCCTATTCTCCAACGCACCCGCCGTCCTCGTATTTATTTGCATAATGCCGCCTTCCACAGTCTCTTTTTATAGGGCGGAGATTGCGCCGCCGCCCTTAGGTCTACGCCATGGCATGACAATCGTGCTCGTTGTTGTGAGCTTCGCCGCATACCGGTTCATCAGCCGGGTCCCGCCAAATGGACCTGACGAAAATGCTTCAGCGAAAACGACCGCTTGAGCAGCTTTCACCTTGGCATCTTTATCTGGAGCAGTCGGGCGGTCCTCGTATTCCGACCGGCTGCGCCAAAACGGCTGTCGATTTTTCTCCCCTCCCCTACAGTCACGCTTGGGACTTAGACTGCAAAGGACAGACAAGCTTCCTCGGTCCACAAGCGTTGCCGCTTGCGGTCTTAACTCGTCAACTGTTTGAAAAAACGGAGCTGAACCGCTCCGTCACAAGAGACAAAAACCACCCACGCCGCCTTTAGTGGCAGTGTTCGCCGAAGCCGTTTAAGGTGATGTCCGCGCCCCTTGTTGAAAGCCATTTAGGCAGGATCGAAGGCGGATATCAACGATGAATTTTACACAAAATTAAGAGGCAGCCATTGACTCGGGAGGCCGTTTTTGAGTGTCACAAGCCCGTCAAAAAAGAATCGCTTTTGAATCAAGGAGATTCCCGTTCAGTGCGATTCCTTGGGGTTTAAAAACAAAAAAAATAAAAAATCCCTTGACTCACTTGTGAGCCGGCAACGTATCACGCAGATCACCTGGCGTCGGGATAACCTGCTGTAACCCATTGTTTTAAAATGTATATTTCTGTCATGTCATTGACATGGTCAGCCGGCTACATTTTAGCGAAATGAAGCGATTTGGCAGAATCCAAAAAGCCCGGCACAAAGGCCGGGCTTAAGTCTAACGACTGAATCTTTAACGAAATATTACGCGGTCGGAGCCGAAAGCGCCTTCACACGCTTGGCAAGACGCGAAACCTTGCGGGAAGCGGTGTTGGCATGCAGGACGCCCTTCGTGGCGGCGCGAGCCAGTTCCGGCTGCGCGGCGAGGAAGGCTTCCTTCGCGAGGGTAGCGTCACCCGATGCGATGGCTTCTTCGACCTGGCGGACGAAAGTGCGAACGCGCGAGCGACGAGCCTTGTTGACTTCGGTGCGGCGGGCGATCTTGCGGGTCGCTTTTTTCGCCGAGCTGGTATTGGCCATGTATGCCTCTCTTAGAATTCGAACATAACTCCGTCAGTGCAGCGCGGGCCTTGCGGCCACTTCATCCAGCAATGCGGGAGCAATTGCGGAAAACCAGATCGGCTTTCCAAACTGTGGCGGGCATATAGCCGGAATGAGTGACGACGTCAACGCGGATTCTTGCGGAACCCGTGCAATTCCGGAATCTCGCCTTCACCTGTTCTTGAAGACGGGTTTGCGCTTCTCGATGAAAGCCGCCATGCCCTCCTTCTGATCCTCGGTGGCAAACAGGCTGTGGAAGAGCCGGCGCTCGAAGCGCAGTCCCTCTTCCAACGTCGTCTCCAGCGCCCGGTTCACGGCCTCCTTGGCCATCAGCACCGAGGGGCGCGACAGCGAAGCGATCTTGGCAGCAGCGGCGAGCGCCTCTTCAACCAGCTTGTCGGCCGGCACGATACGGGACACGAGGCCGGAGCGCTCCGCCTCGGCCGCATCCATCATCCGGCCCGTCAGAACCAGATCCATGGCCTTGGCCTTGCCGACAGCGCGCGTCAGACGCTGCGAGCCACCCATGCCGGGGATGACGCCGAGCGTGATTTCCGGCTGGCCGAATTTTGCCGTATCGGCGGCAATGATGAAGTCGCACATCATGGCGAGTTCGCAGCCGCCGCCGAGTGCGAAGCCGCTGACGGCGGCGATAACGGGCTTGCGTGCTCTAGCGATCTCGTCCCAACCGCCGATAAAATCACCCTTGTAGACATCGGCGAAGTCGAGAGGCTGCATCTCCTTGATGTCGGCGCCGGCGGCAAAGGCCTTTTCCGATCCGGTGAGTACAATCGTGCCAATGGCATCATCGGCGTGAAAGGCGGCGTAAGCCTCTTTCAACTCGGCCAATACGGTCGAATTCAGCGCATTCAGCGCCTGCGGCCGGTTCAACCGGATGAGACCGACGGCTCCATGTGTTTCGACGATCAGGGTTTCATAGGCCATATGTCTCTCCTCCGTTCGATCAGGTCTGGCAGGAAGCGCAATAGAAAGAAGAGCGTCCCGCCTGGACGATGCGGGCGACCGTACCGCCGCAACCGGGCGTGCCGCAAGGTTGGGCTTCGCGGTCGTAGACGGAAAAGGAATGCTGGAAATAGCCGAGCGAACCGTCCGTCTGGATATGGTCGCGCAAGGACGAGCCGCCGGCGGCGATCGCATCGGCGATGACCTCGCGGATCGCCTCGACCAACTGGCGCAGTTCCTCGCTCGGCTTTCCGGCCTTGGTGACCAGGGTGCCGGCGGCACGCACCGGTGACAGATGCGAACGCCACAGCGCCTCGCACACATATATATTGCCGAGACCGGCGATATTCTTCTGGTCGAGCAACGCGCTCTTCAGCGGCTGCGCCTTGCCCGAAAAACGCTCGGCCAGATAGTCGGCGCTCAGCGTATTGCCGGTCGGCTCCGGGCCGAGATCGCGGAAGGACGGGTGGCTGGCGAGATCGGAGCGCCTGGCGAGATCCATGAAGCCGAAGCGGCGAGGATCGTTGTAGATGACGCGCGCAGGTCCGTTGGCGCCCGTCAGGTGGAAGATGACGTGATCGTGCTTCTCGTCCTTGGAACGGGGACGGTGGAATTCACCCGGCGTTTCGGCAGCCGCGCCGGCTTCGACCCGAAAAGAGCCGGACATGCCGAGATGCGCGATGATCGTCATGCCGTCATCGAGATCGATCAGCAGATATTTGGCGCGGCGCGACAGCGACGTGATGCCGCGGCCGGAGGCAAGGCGCGAAAACTCGGCCGGAAAGGGAAAGCGCAGGTCGTTGCGCCGCAGTTCCAGCGCTGCGAGCACCGCCCCTTCCATGGAAGGA
>DASVPC010000045.1:0-16725 GCA_036383055.1 Rhizobium sp.
CTGGTAGACCAGCTGGATCTTCTTGCGGAAGAGCCGCAGCGTCTCGCCGCGCAGCGACGACAGGTCGAGCCCGTCGATCAAGACCTTGCCTGCCGTCGGCCGCTGGAAGGCGGAGACGATCCGTATGGCCGTGGTCTTGCCAGAACCGGATTCACCGACGATCGCGTGCGTGCTGCCACGCCGGACACGGAAGGACAAGTTGTCCACGGCCCTAAAGCTGCTCCCCTTGCCGCCGGAGCCGAAATCCTGCACCAGCCCGTCGACGACGATGATGTCGTCAGCCGGCCCGGATGTCGCGCTGTTCGGACGCGCGGCGCGGGGCACCCGCGCGTTCAAGGACGGCGCATCCGAGAGCAGGCGGCGCGTATAGGCGCTCTGCGGGTTCCTCACGATATCGACGGTGCGGCCCTGCTCCTGAATGCGGCCATGCTGCAAAACGATGAGCCTGTCCGAGCGGTCGGCTGCGATGCCGAGATCATGCGTCACCAGCAGGATCGCGGTGCCATACTCCCGACGCAGGTCATCGATGAGGTCGAGAATGTTCTTCTGAATGGTGACATCAAGCGCGCTCGTCGGTTCGTCGGCGATGATAAGGGAAGGCTTCAGCGCAATGGCAATCGCGATCAGCACCCGCTGCCGCATGCCGCCGGAGAGCTCGTGCGGATATTGTTTGGCGCGGAGCTGCGGCTGGCTGAGGCCGACGCGCTCCAGAAGCTCGATCGCCTGCGCATAGGCGGCGGCCCCGGATGCCCGGCCGTGAATGATGAGGATTTCGGCAACCTGATCGCCGACCGTCCGCACCGGATTGAGGGAATTGCCCGGATCCTGTGGAACAAGGCTGATGACCGAGCCACGGATGCCATCCAGCCGCTTCTGCGGCCAACCGGCAATATCCTGCCCATTCAACCGGATCCTACCCTGCTGCAAAATCCCGCCCGCAGGCAGCAAGCCGATCAACGCCTGAGCCGTCGAACTCTTGCCGGAGCCGGATTCGCCCACCAGCGCCACGACCTCCCCGGCATTCACCTTGAAATCGATGCCATGGACGGCCGGACGTAATCCGCTCCGGTCACGATAAGCTATCGTCAGGCCAGAGACGTCCAGAACGGGTACGGTCGTTTCACTTGATGTGCTCGCCGCCGAAATCGTCATCGATTGACACTCCCGATTGCCCGGCTGATGCGGTTGATGGAGATCACGACCAGCACGACGACGAGACCGGGGGCGGTGGTCAGCCACCAGGCGGTGGCAATGTAATTGCGCCCCTCCGCGATCAGCAGACCCCATTCCGGCGTCGGCGGCGGCGCGCCATAGCCGAGGAAGCCGAGCGTCGAGAGCTGAAGAATGGCCCAACCGGCCTGAAGGGCAGCGAAAGCGATAACCGACGTCAGCGAGTTCGGCAGAACATGCCGCCACAGCACCTTGACGAAAGTCCCGCCACTGCCGAACGCGGCTTCAACATAGTCGCTTCGCCGCACGGTGACGACTTCCGACCGCACCAGCCGCGCGAACTTCGCAATCAGCGTTATGCCGACGGCGATTGCCGCGTTGACCGTGCCGAAGCCGAGCAGGACGATGATGCTGAGCGACAGCAGCAGGTCCGGTATCGACAACATGACATCCACCAGCCGCATGATGACCGCCTCCAGCCGTCCGCCCAGCGCGCCGGCGAGAACCCCGAGCGCCGTTCCGACGACAAGCGCAATGCCGACGGCGGCAAGCGCCCCTGACAGCGAATGCACAGAGCCATAAACGATCCGAGCATAGAGGTCGCGGCCAAGCGAATCCGTGCCGAGGAGATGCGCGGCACTCGGCGGCCGCAGATGCTGCCCGGGCAGTCCCTGCACCGGATCGTAAACCGTGAAAACGCCTGGTATCAGCGCCCATAGCACGGCGAGAGCCAGCACCAGGCAAGCGAGAACCAGTCCCGGCCGAAAGCGCGGCGGGACGCGGCGAACCTTGGCGCTCTGCTCTCCCCCTGCGACAAGCGGCTTTACGGACGCTTCGCCGATCGGGTCGGAAGCATTCATGTCGTGACGACGTTCATCGGTTTCGAGGATCGTCATCGCGTCGCTCCCAGCTTCGCCTTGAGGCGTGGGTCGAGGATCGGATAGAGCAGATCGACGACGAGATTGATGGTGACGAAGGCTGTCGCCGCGATGACGACAATCGCCTGCAGCACGGCAACGTCCTGGCTATCCACCGCCTGCTTGGTGAGCCCGCCAATGCCGTTCAGGCCGAAGACCGTTTCGGTGATGACCGCGTTTGCGATCAGCTGCCCCAACAATAAACCCCCAACGGTCAGAACCGGCAGCAATGTGTTCTTGGCGACATGCCGCCAGAGAACCTGCATATGCGAAAGACCCTTGGCACGCGCCACCGGTACAAAGGGACGTGTCAGGACCTCGTCGATGTTCTTCAGCAAGATCTGCGCAAGCGGCGCGGAAATCGGCACGGCCACCGTGAGGATCGGCAGAACCAATCCTTCCCAGGGACCGGGATTGATCACTGGGACCAGCCGGAGCCGAAACGAGAATATCTGGATGAGCATAATACCGAGCCAGAAGGTCGGTACGGAAATGAAAAACGAAGGCAGCGACTGGATTAGGCCACGCAGCCAGGCAAGCCTTGGGAGATTGGACAATACGCCAATAAGGACGGCGAGAATGGCCGCAACCAGGAAACCAAACCCTGCAAGCAAGAGCGTCGATGGCAGATTGGTGGCGATCAGAGTGCTGACGGCAACGCCTGCCTGCAATGAATAGCCGAAATGACCGGTGAGGAAATTCGAGATCGTATGAAAATACTGCTGCAGGATCGATCCATCGGCGCCATAGGCGGCCCTGATATCGGCAAGCTGCTCGGGGCTCAGCCCATAGTCTGGGCTCTGGAACTTGATGAGCACCGCGTCGCCCGGCATCGACTGGAGCAGCACGAAGGATATCGTGAACGCCGCCCAGAGAACGAGCACCGACTGTCCGATCCGCGATAATATGTATTTCGTCATGCCGATTACCATGTCTTCAAGAGGCATCGGCCCGGCGAAATGCCGGGCCGAGCGCCATCGTCAATGTTCGGCGAGCCATGTGCTGTAAAACGCCGGCCGGCCGACGGCCTCGAAAGCGATCCCCTTCACATAGGGCGCGCCGGCAAACACCTGCGGCTCCTCGAAGAAGGGAATGACATAGGCCTGATCCAGCAGATACTCCTGTGCCGCTTTTGATGCCGCAAGCCGCTTAGTGCTATCCGTCTCGGAGGCGACGGTCTCGAGGATGCCGTTCAGCCTTTCGTCGAAGAAGGTGGCTTTCGGATTGAGCCCACCCTTCTGCAACAGCGCGTCGCGGTTCTTCGGATAGAACTGGCTCTTGATGACGTCGGGATCGGCGCGGCCGACTTCAGCGACGACGAGCGGCGTCTTTGCGGGATCAACATTGTCCGTCACCAGACTGCCGGAGGTGCCGGCAAGTACCTGCAACTTGACGCCGATCTTGGCCCATTGTTGCGCAACGAGCTGCAACACTGCCTTGTTCTGCGGCTGCGGCAGGGATTCATACACGGCAAGCGCCAGCGGTTTGCCGTCTTTCTGCCGCACGCCGCCCGACCCCTTGGTCCAGCCGGCTTCGTCGAGGAGTTTTTCGGCAAGCGCCGGATCGTAGCTGAGCTTCGAGGACAGATCCGCATAACCGGCGGCGGCGGACGAAATGATCGACTTTGCCTGCGGATAATTCGCTGAAAACAGTGTGTCGACGATCTCCTTGTTGTCCGTGGCATGCAGAAGCGCCTGCCGGACCTTGATGTCGGCGACGAGCGGATTGTCTGGCCGGAAGGCGACGCTGTCGTTCACACCGCGCGTCGGGGCGGCATAGATCGCAAAACTCTGGTCGCTCACCTGCTTTTCGTCATAGGCCTGGAGCTGGCGGATGAAATCGGCCTGGCCCGACAGTAGCGCGCCGATGCGGACGCTGTCCTCGCCGGTGATGATGTATTTGATGCCGTCGAGATAGGCCCGGCCCTGATGCTCGAGCTTCGCAGGACCCCAATTGTAGTCAGGGCGAGCCTTGAGTTCGAGCTGCTTGCCGAGCGTTTCGCTTTCGACGACGAATGGGCCGGAGCCGACGATCTTCGTCGCGTCGCCGAGCTGGTCGAACGGCAGCGCCAGCGTCTTCAGGGAGATGAGGCCGGACCCGATCACCGACGTGCCCTGTAGGAAGCCGGGCGACGACTTCTTGAAGTAGAATTTCACGGTGTAGGGATCGACGACTTCGCTGTGATCGTAGTTGTTGATGACCTCGGAGGCCGGCTGCTTCAGCTCCTTGTTGCCAAGGCCGAAGGTATCGTAGTTCTTGGCGACGGCGCTGGCGTCAAGCGGCGTGCCATCGGAAAATGTGACGCCCTTGCGGATCTTGAAGGTATACTCCGTTGCGTTGTCATTGACGGTCCAGGATTCGGCGATCCACGGCTCGACCTGCAGCGTCTTGGGGTTCTGGTAGGTCAGCTTGTCGGTGATCTGGTTCAGAATCCCACCGTTCGGATAGAAGCCCCCGGCCGGCGGATAAAGGTTGGTGTGGGCTTGCTGTTCCAGATAGATCAGCGTCCCACCCTGCACCGGCTTGTTCTCCTCGGCCGAGAAAGCAGCCTGGGGAAGCGCGAAGGAGATGAACCCCAAAAGCGTCAACGTCTTCAAATTGCGTAGGATTGTCATCTGATACCTCGAACTGAAATGCATCCAGAGGGTATCGCACCTACCAGTTCATTCAATATTGTTTATGGAATTACTATGCTATATTTGGATTGCTACGCGGAATGAACCTTCAGCCTGCACCAGCATCAGGCAATTCCTGTCCACGACGGCAGGATGATGCGTCGTTAGGTCTCCAGCCAGGCGTTTGCGAAATCACCCGACGTCACGTCGATCGTCGTGATCAGCGAGTGCGCCGCCGCGGAACGCGCCACCACGGTCGGTAGGGCGACGACAGCGAAATTCGGCAGATCGGCACCGGTGATTTTCTGGATCTCCTTGAAGTATCCCGCTCTCTTTGCGTCATCCGCTTCGACGGCCGCCGCCCTGAAGAGATTGTCCACCTCGGGATTGTTGTAATGGGCGGCATTCACGTAGGGAGCGACATTCTTGATGCCATCGGACCAATAGAGGCGCTGGACGCCCGCGGTCGGATCGAACAAGCGGCTGATGCCGTTCAAATTGATATCGAAACCACGCTCCGTGTAGACCCGCTTGATATAGGTGGCGAGATCGCCGTCGAGGATCTCGACCTTGATGCCAAGCTTGCCGAAGGACGAACGAAAATATTCCGACGTCTTCCGGAATGTCTCGCCGGGGAGGAACGCGAGACGCAGGCTGAAACGCTGACCGTCGTCGCCCTTTTTGTATCCGGCAGCATCCAGCAGATCCGCTGCCTTCTTCAGGTCGAACGGATAGTGAAAGGGAGCTTCGTCGTTATAGGCGGAAAATACCGCGGGTATGGTGGAAGCCGCAGGCTTGGCGGCACCGAGAAACACCGTATCATTGATGAAATCCCGATCGACCGCATGCGCCAGCGCATGCCGCACCTCCCTTTTGGCGAGGATCGGATTTTCCAGGTTGAATTCGAAGATCTGCGCGTTGTTGAGGTAGGCATCCGTATAGACATCCACGGCAAGCTTCGGATCCTGCTTCAGCCGCTCGATATCGTTGAGTGAGATATCGGTCGACAGATGCGCCTCTCCGGTCTCGATGGCGATCGAGGCTGCGGCGACGTCGCTGACGAAACGCGCCACGAGGCCATCCAGATGAGGCAGATCCGGCTGCCAGTAGTTCGGATTTCTCTTCAGCGCGACGTGGCTGCCGCGCTTCCATTCCTCGAAGACGAACGGCCCTGTTCCGATCGGGCTCGCGCCGTTCGGGCTCTCGGCATAATTGTCGGTGGGATAGGTATGGGCAGCCAGGATCGGAGTTTCGCCGCCAGTCAGGGCACGGAGCAGGAACGGTGTCGGCTTCGAGAGAACCACGATCGCGGTGTGCGGGTCCGGCGTTTCGATATCCTGCACATTGGCGAAAGTGATGCGACCGCGTGGCCCGACGCGCTTGAAAGCCAGCAGCGAGAAGCGGACATCCGCCGCGCTGAAATCCTTGCCGTCATGCCATTTCACGCCTTGCCGCAGATTGAAGGTATGGCGCAAGCCATCCGGCGATACCGACCAGGAGGTTGCCAGAACCGGCAGCGGATTGAATTTCTCGTCGAAACGGACCAGGCCTTCCAGGATCTTGGTCGAGATGGCGCGGGTGCGGGTGTTGGAATCAAGCAGAGGCACCAGCGTCGTCGGCTCGCCAACGGCGATCGACGTCAGAGTCCCACCCTTTTTCGGAGTTGCCGCCGACTGGCTCCAGGCAGGCAATGCCGGCAGGAAGGCGCCGGCTCCGAGAGCCGCACTCAGCAAAAGGGTTTGACGTCTGGACAGCTGCATAAGAGCTCCTTCTGGTGCTGGGATGATCGATCAGGTTGGATTCATGCGGCCTTGAGCCTGCTTTCGACGAGGCGGGCGAACAGCGTCGCGCCAACCGGCAGGATGGCGTCGTCGACGATGAAGCCGGGATTGTGCGCCGGAACGGTGCCGGAATGGCCGAGCGTGAAGAAGGCTCCGGGCGCATGCAACAGGAAGTCCGCGAAATCCTCGCTGCCCATTGCCCGCTTCGGCGCCGTGGAAACCCGTGTCGGCCCCAGAACCTCGCGGCCGATGTCGGCGACGATATCGACATGTTCCGCATGATTGGTGAGAACTGAAAAGATGTCGCGGATGTCGATCTCGGCCGTCAGATCATGGGCGGCCGCGACATTGCGGGCGATGGTCGTGAGCCGCGAGCGGATCAGCTCCCTGATCCCGTCGGAAAAGGCGCGGATCGTCCCGCCGACGCTCGCCGTCTCCGGTATCACGTTATAGGCCGAGCCAGCCCCTATCTTGGTGACCGACAGAACGGCAGGCTCCGTCGGGGGGACGTTGCGGCTGACGATGGTCTGAAGCGCTTGGACAAGTTCGGTGATTGCCGGGATCGGATCGCGTCCGACATCCGGATGAGCCCCATGTGCACCCTTGCCCTTGAACGTCACATCGAAGAAGTCCGCGCCGGCGAGCACCGTTCCGGCCGTCACATGCAGATGATCCGGCGCCAGAAAAGTTGCATTGTGGAGCCCATAGATCTCGTCGACGGGAAAGCGATCGAACAGCCCGTCGGCAATCATCGCACGCGCCCCGCCCAGGCCTTCCTCGGCGGGCTGAAAGATGAAGGTGACGGTGCCGGCGAAATCGCGGGTCTCGGCAAGATAACGCGCGGTCCCGAGAAGAATGGCGGTGTGAGCATCGTGGCCGCAGCCGTGAAAGCGGTTCGGATAGATGGAAGCATAGGGCAAGCCGGTTTCTTCCGGCATCGGCAGCGCATCCATGTCGGCTCTGAGCCCCAGCGACCGATTGCCCGGATGCCGCCCGGTCAGGCGCCCGACGACACCGGTCTTGCCGATACCGCGATGAACCTCAATGCCCCAGGACGCCAGCTTGTCAGCAACGATGCCGGAGGTCCTGACCTCCTCGAATCCGATCTCCGGATGCGTATGAATGTCGCGACGGATCGCAACGAGTTCAGGGGCATAGCCCGCGATGCGGTCGATGACCTTCGGAGCGGGAGCGTCGTTGGCGGCAGTGTTCGATTGTGTCATGGGAGCATCTCGGAACGGGAAAACAGGCACCGGGTCGGAACGACCGGCGACCACTACTTAAGCATCGAATGCATAAGTAGTCTACAAAAATAGTAGATTATTTAACGCAACGAAACAGGCTGGACTCCTGAGATAGAGCTCTGGCTATGGCGACGTTCCACGGTCAGGCCTGCTTCGCCGTTTCCCCTTCCGCAAAACCCCGTCGCCAGAAGGCAACGACGAGATGCCGCTCACGTGGCAGCTTCCAGCTCCGGCGCGCAAGCTTGCGCAACTCGACGAAGTCGCCGAACTCGCAGCCGGCCCAGAAATATGTGTCCTCTCCCAGACTATCGACATCGAGGCGGCTCAGCGCCTCGGGCAGCAGGCCGGTCGTTCCTGCCGGCCGGCCTTGCCGGTAGAGATAGTTGAGCTCGATATTCTCGCCGCTGCGCAATTCATAGCGGCAATCCGGATTGTCGATCTCGATGAACAATTTGGCACGGACGGACGACGGAATTTCCTCCAAGATCCGCGCGATTGCCGGCAGGGCGGTATCGTCGCCGCAGAGAACGAGCGACCGCGCCCTCGGGATTTCACCGCCGGCCGGCGCAAACAATCCGACAAGATCGCCCGGCTGGGCATGCATCGCAAAGGAGGCGCCAGGGCTGGCACTGTCTTCATGGTCGTGCAGGGCAAAATCGATCTCGATTTCGCCCCGCTCGATATCCCGCGAACGGATGGTATAGACACGCGACACGAGCCTGTCCTCTCCGCCCGGCCAGACGATCCTGCCGTCCGCGCCCAGTGCCGGCCAAACCGGCCTCACTCCTCTCGGGGGAAACAGTAGACGAACATGCAGCCCATCGGCGGCGAAGCGGTTCAGATCCGCCCCGCTCAAACGCAGCCGCCGCATCTGCGGCGTCACGTTCTCCGCCGAAACCACCCTCATCTCGCGGAAAAACGGCGGCAGGCTGCTCTCGGCTTCGCCATCTCCGGACCAGCGCACCGCATCAGGATCCGCGGCCGAAGAGAAATATTCCGCCACGACCATCTTGATATAGCAAAAATCGATTTGGTCCTTTGCTGCGACGACAATCGAAATTTCATCGCCTTTCGCCGTGAGATCGGCGCGGCCATAGCGGGAAATGAGCGTTGCTTTCCCACCCTCGGCCTCGACATTGGCGACATCGCGAAAACGCTCGGCGAAATCTGCGACAAGTGCCCTTGCCCGGTCGCTCCTGATGATGGTGCTGGCTTGCAATTCGTTCTCCGGTTCTGTTGCTAAAGGCCATCCGCAGGTCGCACTATCGCAACCGCGTTATCGTTGGCGCCGCGCATCAGCAGGCCGATGGCCGGCACGGCAAGGATCGCGATGATGGCAGCCGTGATGAAGAAGACGGCGTAGCCGAGATGTTCGGCAATCCAGCCGGCGCCAAGGCCGCCGGCCATGCTGATCAGACCATCGGCGCACTGGAAAAGCGTGAAATCGACCCCGGCCTGCTTCGGATCCGACCAGCCCATGAACTGGGAATAGAGTGCAACGAAGCCGACCGACATCACCCCCGACGAGCTGGCAATGGCTACCGGCATGATCAACGCCCTCGGCAGGCTATCGTCGAGACTGAAGAGCGCCAGGCTTGCGAGAAGCGCTGCCTGCAACAGGATGGCAAGGATCAGTACGGTGGTGGCGCCCCAGAGCCGTACCAGCAGGCCGCCCAGAAGCGCGCCGCTAAAGCCGACGATCATGCTGCCGGCCCCGTTCAGGGCGCCGATCGTCGCCAGATCGAAACCGCGATCGATCAGGAAGGGGCCGAGCATCGAGAGCCCCCATTTCTGGCCCGCCACAAAGATTGCGGCGATCATCAGGCCTTTCTGTAATTGCGGACGCTTGAGGGCCAGAAGCAGCGATGGCGCATGCGGCCGCGTCTCGATTGCGCTGCGGGACGCCGGCCCGAAAACGAACGGCAGCCCCAGGATGATGACGAGGAATGCCATGATGAAGGCCGCATGGCTCCAGCCTATGCTATCCACCAGCACGAGAAACAGGCCCGCGCCGATCGCCGAGCCGAGATAGGAGCCGCCGACCTGCGCAGTGTTTCCCCAACCGTGATGTTCCTTGGCAAGCGTCTCGACGGCATAACCGTCGCAGGCAATATCCACTGTGGATGTCACCAGCGCGACCAGCAGGAGCACGCACAGCACCGGCGCCAGCGGATAGGGGCCGGTCAGGCCGATGGCGGCAAGGCCGGCGGCGCACAGCAATCCGCCGGCAAATACGATCAGCCGGGACCGGTTGCGTCCCTGCGCCGGCAGACGGAAGCGCTCGACATAGGGCGACCAGAGAAATTTCAGCGCCCATGGAATGACGGTGAGATAGAGCAGGCCGATCTGGTCCAGCGGCAGTCCTTGCGCGCGCAAGACCGCTGGCAGGCCGAGCATGGTCACGCCGCCGATGACGCTTTGGGCGATATAAAGGCCCCCGACCGCGATGAAGACCGCGGCCGGAGACGGAGAGCGCGAAACGGACGGAACCGTCGTCATCAGAAGCGATACCGCACGCTTGCGACAACCTTGCGGCCTTCATCCCAGTAGCAAAAGCCCGTGGTGCAGACCTGCTTGACTTCGTTCAGGAGATTCGTGGCATTGACCTGCAGCCGCACGCCCTCGAACGACGGATTGATCTTGCCGAGATCATAGCGAAGAGAGGCGTCGACGAAGGTGCGTGCCTTGTTGTCGAGGACAGGCGTGTGAACGTTATCGCCGAAGCTTGAGCCGACGTAACGAAGCCCGGCCCCCATACCCAGCCCCGCCAGCGCGCCGCTCTGCACCTCGTAATCGGCCCACAGCGAGAACATGTGGTACGGCGAGGAATTGAGCGTATTGCCCTTGGTCTCCGAGGTCAGCTTGGTGATTTCGACGTCGTTGTAAGAATAGGCGGCAATGAGGTTCAGGCCGTTGTCCAGCGACGCCGTCGCCTCGAGTTCGAAACCAAGGGATTTAAGATCGAGCTGCCGCAAGAGATTGAGGCCGGAAGAGGTCTCGTAAACCGTGGCGTTCTCCTGATCGATATTGAACAGCGCGGCGGTGATGGACATGTAGCGATCTGGGATCTGGTATTTGACGCCGACTTCGATCTGCTTGCCGAGCGTGGGGTCTGCCTGTTGCGCAACGCTGTTGAAGGTCTGGATCACGCCGGGATTGGCAACGTAGGACGTGCCATAGCTGACATAGGGCATGACGTTCCATGGCGTGACGTAGCCGAGGCCGACGCGGAACGTCGTTTCGCTATCGTCGCGGGAATAACTTGTGCCGCCAGGCGTGTAGTCGCTCTTGTGCCAGTCATGCCGAAGGCCAGCGGTAAAGCGCCATGCGTCGTATTCGATCTGATCCTGCACATAGATGCCGAGCGAATTCTGCTTCTGGGTTTCGCTGTAGTTGATATCCGGCATGTAGGAGTAGCTGTCGGTAAACAGGTACGGACCGCTGCCCTGGCGCGAGGTGTATTTCATGTAGCTGTAATCGATGCCGGTGATCAGCTGGTGCTTTGCCGGCCCGGTGTCGAAGTCGGTCTTTAGGTAGGTGTCGGTGGCAAGTCCACTATTGTCCTCGCGGACGATGCCGGGGTAATCGGCGAAGACCCACTCCTGCCTGGCGGAAATGTCGGAATAGCGCAGCTTGTGATAGAGCGTGACGGAATCGCTCAGCGCCTGCTCCAGTTCATAGCCGATCCGCCATTGCTTCTGCTTGAAATCGTTGAAGCGGGCGTCGCCGCCATAGTCAGACGTCGCGCCGATCGATGTGCCGGCAGGCCCGTATTTGTTGATGTAACCCCAGGTCCCACCGGTCGTGGAGTTCATGTATTCGCCGAGCAGCGTCAGCTTGGTGTCTCCGTCGGGCTGCCATGTGAGAGCCGGCGCGATATACTGCCGATCATCCTTGATCGCCGAGATCTGGTTGCGCCCATCGCGCACCAGGCCCGTTACACGGTAGAGCAGCGTATTGTCGTCGGTGACCGGGCCGGAGAAGTCGAAGGCGGATTGAAGCCGGCCATAGGAGCCGTACTGGACCTCGATCTCGCGCAGCTTTTCTTCCGTCGGCCGCTTGGAAATGATGTCGACGATGCCGCCCGAACTGCTGGCGCCATAGACGGAGGCCGAAGGGCCGCGCAGCGTGGCAATGGCTTCCACGCCGTAAGGTTCCAGCCGGAACAGGCCGTTGGGGCTGGCGATCTGGCGCAGCCCGTCGCGGAAGATGCCGGTATAGGTCAGATCGATGCCGCGGACCTTAAACGCATCATATCGCGGCTCGGCGCCATATTGGCCCAGACGCGCGCCGGGCGTATAATTCAATGCCTCGGAGAGGTTCTGTGGCCGCAGGTCCTGCAACTGCTTCTGCGAGACCGTGGAAATGGATTGCGGTGTTTCAGCGATCGGCGTGTCGGTCTTGGTCGCCGTGCGGCCGGATTTCCCGACATAGCCGTCCGTCTCGAGAACACCTTTGACGCCCTGGTCCTGGCCCTGAATGACCAGCGGCTCGAGCACGGTCGATCCATCCGCCGCCACACCTCCCGCCTGAGCCGATTGGTCGGCTCGGTCGTAGATGCGGACGGTGTTCGGGCCGGTGAAGCTGTAGAGCAGTCCTGAACCCGCGAGCAATTGCGCGACCGCAGCCTTGGCCGGGAGATTTCCGCTCACCCCGCGCGTGGTCTTTCCAGCGGTGAGCGCGGTGGGATAGAGCAGCCGGATATTCGCCTGACGCCCGAAGGCCAGAATGGCGCCTTCCAGCGGCCCTGCCGGTATGGAGACGTTGACCGTCGTCTGTCCGGCATTCGCCTCGGGTTTATTGGCTGTCTGCGCCAGACCGGCGCCCGCAAATGCCGAAATGCCCGCAAAAACCGTTGCCGCGAACGCGCCGCGTCTCACTTTCCAATTCATCGATGCCACACAGGCCCCCTTGATCATCCCTACGCCTCAGCAACGACGCGCCGCCCGGACGCGCCATTCCTTTACAAAGAGTGAAAACGGCCGGGACCTCCTGACGTCGTGTTTGAAAAAATCTCGACTATTTCGAACGGATGAACACCAGCGCGTCCGTGACCCGGGTCACGGATACCGGTAGATTGCTTTCTACGATGGCAAGAGCTTCATCGGTATTGGACAGATCGAAGACACCGGAGACCTTCCGGTCCGCCGCCTGCGCATCGAGAACGACGACGCGTCCGCGACGATAGCGAGCGAGCGTTTCCGCCACCTTGCTTAGCGGCGTCGCCGAAAACACCAGCTTCCCCTGTCGCCAGGCGGTTTCGTTCGCCACATCGGCCTTTGCAAGCGTCGCCTTGCCGGAAGCATCGACGGTAATCGCGTCACCCGCCATGAGGATCGTGTCGTTGCCGCCCGCCTTGACCTCGACCACGCCTTCCTCCACCTGGACCATTTGAGGCAGCGAGCCGGTCGGGGCCTGGACGGAATAATGCGTACCGAGTGCGGTCGCGCTCAGTTGACCTTCGTCGACGATAAACGGTCGCGCCGGGTTCTTGGCGACATCAAAGAATGCTTGCCCCCGCAACAACAGGACATGTCGCTCTCCGGGTGAATAGCGCACGGCAATCGCCGTGTCGGTATCGAGATCCACCTGTGTGCCGTCCTCCAGCACGACCGATCGCACCTCTCCGACATCGGTATAATAGTCGGCACGCCAGCGATCGATCAGGCCCAGCTGCCGGATCGTATAGGATGAGGCCGCAATTACGCTAAGCATCACCGCCAACCCGACCGCCCTCGCCGCGGACGAGCGCCGCGCCTTCAAGCTCCCGAGAGAAACCGGTGCATCCTTGAGGCTGCCCCACAGCGCGCTCATCTCGTCATAGGCAACAATATGAGAAGGGTGAGCGCGCAACCAACACTGGAAATCGGCCCTGTCCTGATCCGTCGCATCGGCGGATTGCAGCCGCGCGACCCAGCCGGCTGCGGCTTCCGCTAACCGGTCGTCGATCTCGTTGTCGTAACTGCGGCTCATGGTTCCATCGGCCTGTCTTTGGCTCAACAAAAGCGTGCATCAGTTCGGGCTCTCTTCCTAAGAGCCAAAACGATGTCCATCTCCTGACGTCGGTTCAGAAAAATATTTCGGCGCGGACCTTCCGGCAATGCAGTAGCGCCTTGATGATATGCTTCTCGACCATGTTGCGGGATATGCCGAGTTCGGCGGCGATTTCCCCATTGGAAAGTCCGCGTAGGCGGCTGAGAATGAAGACCTGCTGGCAGCGCGTCGGTAGCACCTCGATCGCCTTTGCCATGATCAGCAAGCATTGCCGGGCATTGACGATCCGGTCCGGCAGCGGAAATTCGTCGGGCTCCTCCATACCGGCATCGTCGGGGGCAAACATCGCCTGCTCCCTGGTCTGCCGGGTCAGGATGACGCGCGCGACCGACCGTGCCACCTGGAAAAGATAGGCCTGCGGATTCTCGATGAGTGTCGCGTGCGAGGCTTCCAGCATCCGCAGGAATGTCTCCTGCGTCGCATCCGCGACATCATCCCTGTTCTTCAGCCGTCGATGGAAAAAACGATGAAGCCGTTTTTCCTCGCCTGCGTGAAGGGAATGCAACATATCGGTCATCACATGTCCAAGTCCTGATCCTGGCGATCCAACAGCTCATATCGGGTCCTGCGCCCGCCGCATCCGCCTGAAGCTTGCGGCCCTCGCGCTTCGCCCCTCAAATTTGTTGAGTTTTATTGTCATGTTTTGACTACCCCATGTCGGACCGGCTTGCAACGTCTTCAATCGGGGAAGAGAACAGGATTGAACGCGATCAAGCATTATGAAGGACACGAGACGATGCATGCCCCTATCAGGCGTTTTCCGAATAGACCGCCAGATGCTTCATAAGAATGCCGACCAGGCTATCGCGCAGGGGATCGTGCACCCCCTTCAGCCAGGCCGCATAGAGGGGAAGCTGCCCCGTCGTCCGCTCCCGACCGGGGCGAAGCGGAATGTAGCGGACACCGGAGACCGCAAGCCGCGATGTCCATTGGGGAACAATTGCCAGGCCGATTTCGGCAGCGACTAGGTTGACGATCGTCTGCTTCTCGTCGGCCATCTGCGCGATCCTGACCGTCAATCCGGCCTCGGTGAAGAGCTTGATCGTCATGTCATGGCTATGCGGCCTAGAGCGGCGATCGGGAACGATGAGCGGTTCATCCTCCAGTTCCTCGACAGCAATGCTCTTGCGATCGGCAAGCCGATGGCGGTCGGAGATCGCGACAACGGCCGTTTCGTTGAAAAGCCGAAGCAGCTTTATCTTCCGGTCCACGATTTCGGGAGGCCTGATGAATACGAGATCGAGCCGGCCCGATATCAGTTTCGGGAGCAGGCGAACGGTCTTTTCCTCCGAGATCTGCACGGAGATTTCGGGATGTTCCAGCTTCAGGTCATGAAGGAGCTGCGGGATAAGCCCGGCCGCCGCGCTGTCGATCGCGCCGATCCTGATCCCCGTGCGCGGAAGACGCCGGCGATGACGGAAACGCTCGGTCATCGCATCGGCCTGCGCAAGAACCTGCTTCGCCTCCTTCAAGAGCTCCGTTCCGTCCCGCGTGAGCATGACATTGCGGGTCGTCCGCTCCATGAGGCGCGTGCCGAGAAAATCCTCGAGCAGCCGGATCTGCCGCCCGAGCGAGGCCGGCAGGATGCCCAGCGTACGCGCTGCCCGACCGAAATGTAGTTCTTGCGCTACCGCAACGAAACAGCGTAATTGCTGCAATTCCAAAGATTTGCCCTCTTATTATATCGATAATTTATATAATTTCGGTTTCGTTGTCCATGAGCGGTTTCTCCCCCATCGTTTGGGTGACGGCGCAGGAGGTGCGCCAACGTCATCATTCTGGGAGGAATGGCCATGGCCAATGAGCTGGAGACGCGCGTTCTGCGCAAGATTACAATACGCATCGTTCCCTTCATCATGCTGCTCTATCTCATCGCGTTCCTCGACCGCGTGAACATCGGCTTCGCGGCACTGGAAATGAACAAGGATCTCGGCTTCTCGTCGACCGTCTTCGGCTTCGGCGCCGGCATCTTTTTCCTCGGCTACTTCCTGTTCGAAGTGCCCTCCAATCTCATCCTCAACAAGGTCGGCGCCCGCATCTGGATCGCCCGGGTGATGATCACCTGGGGCATCGTTTCTGGCTTGATGGCCTTCGTCCAGGGAGCAACCAGCTTCTACGTCCTGCGTTTTCTGCTTGGCGTTGCCGAAGCCGGTTTCTTTCCGGGCATCATCCTCTATCTGAGCTTCTGGTTCCCGGCTCGCCGCCGCGCCGCCGTCACCGCGTTGTTCATGGCCGCGGCGCCGCTTTCGACGGTGCTGGGCTCGCCGATCTCCGGCGCGCTGATGCAGATGCACGGGTTGATGGGCCTGGCCGGCTGGCAGTGGATGTTCCTGATCGAGGCGGCGCCGGCCCTCATCTTCGGCGTCGTCGTACTGTTCTACCTGACCGACCGCCCGGCCAAGGCAAAATGGCTGTCCGACGAGGAGCGCAACTGGCTGGTGAAGACCATGGAAGACGAGCAGAAGACCAGAGGCGTCAAGGCAAGCCACAGCATTTGGGCAGGTCTCGTCGACATACGCGTCCTTGCACTTGCCCTGGTCTATTTCGGCACGTCGGCGGGTCTCTATACGCTCGGCATCTGGGCGCCGCAGATCATCAAGGAATTCGGTCTTTCCTCGCTCGAGGTCGGTTTCCTGAACGCCATCCCCGCGACCTTTGCGGTCGTCGCCATGGTCCTCTGGGCACGCCATTCCGACAGGACCGGCGAGCGCACATGGCATGTCGTGC
Organism: Rhizobium sp.; assembly: GCA_036383055.1. Lineage (GTDB taxonomy): Bacteria > Pseudomonadota > Alphaproteobacteria > Rhizobiales > Rhizobiaceae > Rhizobium. Next base: position 16,509 of record DASVPC010000045.1, read on the forward strand.
TCGCCTGCCTGCTGGCGGCAGCGGGACTTGCCTTTGCCGCCGGGGCGACCGGCGTGCTTGCTGTCCTCGTAGCACTCACCCTCGTCAATATCGGCATCAGCTGCTCGAAGCCGCCGCTGTGGAGCATGCCGACCCTGTTCCTGTCCGGGCCGGCTGCGGCAGCAGGCATCGCCACCATCAACTCCATCGGCAATCTCGGCGGCTTCGTCGGCCCCTC
>DASVPC010000046.1:0-5228 GCA_036383055.1 Rhizobium sp.
TTGGCCTATTACAGGAATGTCCATAAAGCTTCGCCCATGCATCTTTGATGCTTCAGGCCGTCAAGCGGCCTGAAGTGGCGGCATGGACATGATGTGATAAGGCCTTAAGCCTTATTGCGACTGTTCATTCCGGCATCCGGAATTGACGAAGGGCGGCTTTCGGGCCGCCCTTTTTATTTGCTCACAACTGCGTGCGATAGTTGAGATATAAGATTTCGTACCCGTATAAATTCACAAAGATTGCCCCATTGCCGTTTTCGGAAAAGCTCCTATAACTCGCAACGCAGCGATTTGAGTGGGGGGTTGCTGACAAAAACGTGATTTCTACTTGATTCCGGCGCAGGAGGCCCAACCAAGTATAATCATAACCTTTTTGATAGATAATACGCCTAGACTTATTACTTAAGTTAACTTGGTGAACTAAGTTGGCAATCCGGAAAAACGCCTATTGCGAATGAGTTTGATGCGGCGGTGGCTTCATCAGCCCGCAGTTGTGGCAATATGCGGGGCGCTGCTCCGACCGATAGTGCATGGAATTTCGATTGAAGCGCGCGCAGGGGAACCCGCGCCTCAAGTTGGGGAACATCTTGTTCAAGATTGCCAAAGCCAGCCTTGCCGCACCCTTCGCTCCGGGATCCCTGGAATTCGACGGTCATGATCCCGATCTTCTGGCGCAGTTCTGCGTCACCGAAGGCTGGACCGGTGATCTGGCGAGCGGCATCATCAAGCTCGGGCAGTGGAGCACCATGCTGCACGGGCTGACCTCATCGGAATGCGGTCTGCTGAGCCTGATGCATTGCTACGACACCCTTGATCGCGCCCGTATCCTCGACCTGTTCGAGCAGGCGGCGACCGCCTCCTCCAGCTTCTGCTATTCCACCACGGCGCTTGGCGGCTCCGGGCATCGCCAGCCGATCTTCTGTGTCGGAGAATCGATCGCCACGGAAGGAAAGCACGCCGGCAGCATGGTGGGTGTTTTCCTGTTCCCGCGCTTCAAGCTGGAGCCGGGCAGCCAGTTGGCGGCTCGTCAGTAACGCCACGGACGCGAAAGGCCGATCCTATCGGACCGGCCTTCGATCTCACGTAGACAAGTTCGATATCAATCCCGCTTCGGAATATTCAGCCCGCGCTGGCTCGCCGGGCGTGCAGTCGCACGCTCGACCCAGTCCATGACCGAGGGGAAGCTTGCGAGTTCGAGGACATCGCGGCCACCATAGAAGACGTCGACGCCGCGCACCCAAGGGAAGGTGGTGATATCGGCGATGGTGTATTCGTCGCCCATGATCCACTGACGACCCTTCAGGCGGTCTTCCAGCACGCTGAGCAGACGCTTGGCCTCATCGCGGTAGCGTTCCACCGGATAGGAATTGTTGGCGACCTTGTCGGCGGCGAATTTGAAGAAGTGTCCGAACTGGCCGAACATCGGACCGATGCCGCCCATCTGGAAGAATACCCATTGCAGCACTTCGTAGCGCCCGGCGGCATCCTTGGGGATGAGCTTGCCGGTCTTTTCGGCGAGATAGACGAGGATGGCGCCGGATTCGAACAGGCCGATCGGCTTGCCGCCGGGACCATTGGGATCGATGATCGCCGGAATGCGGCCATTCGGGTTCAATGAGATGAATTCCGGCGATTTCTGGTCGTTGGTGCCGAAGGAAACCAGATGCGGCTCGTAAGGGAGCTCGAGTTCCTCGAGCGCGATCGAAACCTTGGCGCCGTTCGGCGTCGGCAGCGAATAGAGCTGGATGATGTCAGGATTGCTGGCGGGCCAGCGCTTCGTGATCGGAAATGAGGACAGATCGGCCATGGAGGTTTCCTTCCGAAAATTATGATTTGGCAGTGAATTCGCGCCACCATAACCGATAGCGCGTGGATGGGAAGAGTGATCGAAGACGAACCATTGTTCACTGATTGTGAACTAATTGTGCGCAGTTGTTTATCTTTCCAATTACATCGAAATCGCGAATAAGGGTCCTCAGAAGTCGTCACTCACAGTGCCGATCACCCTTACTGGAGACCGTCATGTCCAATACCAACAATGTCATCATCCTCGTGGCGCGCATCCTGCTCGCCTTCATGTTCATCTTCGCCGGCTTCGGCAAGCTCACCGATCCGGCAAGCACCGCCGGCATGATCGCTGGCGCCGGCATGCCTGCCGCCACGCTGCTCACCTACCTCGCCGGCGCCTTCGAATTCATCACCGGCGTCTGCGTTCTCCTCGGCTTCCAGATCCGCATTGTCGGCTGGCTGCTCGCCGCCTTCTGCGTCTTCACGGGCATCGTCTTCCACCTGCCGGCCGTCAACGTTCCGGACTTCCCGGCCGCCGCCAATGGCTGGATCAACGGCCTGAACTTCGTCAACTTCCTGAAGAACGTCACGCTGGCCGGCGCCTACATCATGCTCGCCACCAACGGCCCGGGCGTCTATTCGCTCGACGCACGCCGCGGCGCCTATGCTGCCGCCTGATTGCCAGATACCTCCCAGACCAAAAAAGCCCGCCGTTTCCACGGCGGGCTTTTTTGGTATGAATAAAGCGACCAAAGATCAAAGAGCCGCGCGTACTGCTGCAATGATCCGCTGGACCATGGGATCGCCTTCATGGCTCTCCTTGCGCGCACGCACAAGGCAGGCCTCGGAGCGCAGGATGGTGCCGTCGGAGAGGATCTTCAGGTGGTTCGCCTTCAGCGTCGAACCGGTGGAGGTGATATCGACGATGATATCGGCCGAGCCGGAGGCCGGCGCACCTTCGGTCGCCCCCAGGCTCTCGACGATGCGATAGAGCTGAATGCCGTGCTGGCTGGAGAAGAACTGCTGCGTCAGCCGCCAGTATTTGGTGGCGACCGTCAGCCTGCGGCCATGGCGGGCGCGGAAATCTGCGGCGACGTCGCCGAGATCGGCCATGGTATCGACATCGAGCCAGATATCCGGCACGGCAACCACGACATCGGCATGGCCGAAGCCGAGGCGGGCGCAGAACTCGACGCGGCGGTCGGCATCCGCCAGGCCTTCGCGCACCAGATCCTCGCCGGTGACGCCGAAATCGACGCTGCCATTGCCGATCTCACGCGAGATTTCCGAGGCCGATAGAAACGCCACTTCGACATCATCCCAGCCTTCGACGCGGCCGCGATAGGAGCGGTCATTGCCGACAGCGACGATGGGCATGCCGGCGCGTTCGAAGATCGCGGAGCAATCGTCCTTCATCCGGCCCTTGGAGGGAAGCGCAATAGTAATCGTCATCAGGCCGCCCTCGCGGTTTCGATCCGGTCGAGCCAGAGCGCGAAGCCGACGGCCGGGATATGATCTTTTGCGCCAAGCAGCGTCAGCAGCCGGTCGAAACGACCGCCGCCGGCGAGCACCGCCGCCGATCCTTCCACCGTCACCTCGAAAACGAGGCCGGTATAGTAATCGAGCGGACGGCCGAAGGCGGCGCGATAGTCGATAAGCGCGGCATCAACGCCGGCATTGGCAAGCGCGGCGACGCGGGCGTCGAAGCGCTCCAGGGCGTTGCCGAGCTTGATCCCCGCCGCATCGGCAAAGCCGGCCAGCGCCGAGGAGGCGTCGGCAAGCGGCACGCTCAGCGACAGGAACTCTTCGAGGACGCGGAAAGCCTCGTCATCGAGATGGGTTTCAGACAGGACCAGCTTTTCGCGAAGGCGGCGGGCGATCTCCAGCGGCGAGCGGCTGGCATTGGTGGAATAGCCGGTCGCCTGCATGGTGCTGTCGATATGCATGACCAGCCCTTGCTCATCGCCGCGCGTCAGGAAATCGAGCGCATGCGGATCGAGGCCGGTGACCGGCTGCGGACTTGCGAGCCGCGCCAGCAGGGTTTCGAGCTGCATCATATTGCCGAAGGCATGGATCAGCCGCTTCTGCCAGCCGGACGGCAGGCCCAACGCCTGCACGACGGCTTCGAACACCGCCTGATCGCCAAGCGTCACCAACAGCGCCTTGCCGGGCACCAGGCGGTTGAGAATGGCGATGGCATCGCCGACGGCGCGAGCATCGGCGCTGGCGATATCGCGATCGCCGAGATCCTCGATCCCCGCCTGATAGAACTCATGGCCGCCTTCGCGACGCTGACGAAAGATCTCGCCGAGATAGGAATAGCGCTTCGGCGTGCCAGTGGCGGTTTCGATGTGCTGCAGGCAGACGGGAATGGTGAATTCCGGACGCAGGCAGAGGCTGGCGCCGGTCTCGCTCTCGGTCATGAAGATGCGGCGCCGCAGATCCTCGCCCGCCATGTCGAGAAACGGCTCGGCCGGCTGGATGATCGGCGTGTCGACCCGATCCGTCCTGCGGGCGGCGAATTCGGCAATGAGATCATCTGCGAAATCGGGAAGATTGATCAGGGGCATTTATCCCGCCCTCTTGCGATCTTCCGCCTGCGCCGCCAAAATCGCCTGCACCTTGGCGACCAGATCGGCCTCCGGCACGGTCTCCTGCGCAACGCGGGCTTCGCGCCAGCTGGCATTGTCCTCGATCTCGCCGGAGAGCCGCTTGCCTTCGATCAGGTCCTTGAGCTGCACGACGCCTTGCGCGCGCTCGTCGCCACCCTGGATGATGGCGATCGGGCAGCCGCGGCGGTCGGCATATTTCAGCTGGTTGCCGAACTTCTTCCAGTTGCCCTGGAACATTTCGGCACGAATGCCGGCGGCGCGCAGCTGCTGCGTAAAGCGCTGGTAGCGGCCCATAGCCTCGACATCGCCGTCCATGACGGTGACGAGCACAGGCTCGATCACCTCGTCCTGGCCGAGCTTGCCGAGATTCTTCAGTGCCGTCATCAGGCGCGACACGCCGATGGAGAAGCCCGTCGCCGGAACCGGCTGACCCATGAAGCGCGAAACGAGCCCGTCATAGCGTCCGCCGCCACCGACCGAGCCGAAGACGACCTTTTCGCCCTTTTCGTTGGTGACGTCGAACTGTAGCTCGGCCTCATAGACCGGGCCGGTATAATATTCGAGGCCGCGAACGACGGAAGGATCGATCTTGATGCGGTCGGACTGATAGCCGGCGCTGGTGACGAGGCTGCCGATGAAATTCAATTCCTCGACGCCTTCGCTGCCTTTGGATGTGCCGGCGACCAGCTCCGCGAGCTGGGCGGCGCTTTCGGCATAATCCTTGATGCCGACGAAGAACAGCACCTTGTCGATCTGCTCCGCATTCAGCCCGGCACCCTTGGTGAAATCGCCGGATTCATCCTTGCGGCCGGGACCGAGCAGCAGCGC
>DASVPC010000047.1:0-28575 GCA_036383055.1 Rhizobium sp.
TCGCTAGTTCGCTGCTCTCGAAACACGCAACAACGCGCCGCCATCTTCATCCGTCGTGATCAGCAGCGCCCCGTCGGGTGCGACGACGATATCGCGCAATCGCCCGAAATCGCCTTCGAACAGGCGTTCTCGCTCGACCACGTTGCCGCTGCCGTCGCGAGCGAGACGTGAGAGGAGCTCGAATTTCAGCGCCGTGACCAGAAGGTCGCCGTTCCATTCGGGAAACATCCTGCCGCGATAGACGGCGATGGCGCCGGGCGCGATCGAGGGGTCCCAATAAAAGATCGGCTGCTCCATGCCTTCTTTCGCCGTGCCGATGCCGATCTTGGTGCCGGAGTAATTGCGTCCGTAGGAAATGATCGGCCAGCCGTAATTCTTGCCCGGTTCCGGCGTGTTGATCTCGTCGCCGCCTCTTGCGCCGTGCTCGGCTGTGTAGAGCCTGCCGTCGGCGGCATCGAAGGTGATGCCCTGGGGATTGCGATGACCCTTGGACCAGATCTCCGATTGGGCCTTGGCACCGTCCTTGAACGGATTGTCGGCGGGAATGCTGCCGTCGGCTTTGATATGGATGATCGAGCCGGCGTCGTCATGGAAATCCTGGGCGCGATCCTGCTCGCCGCGGTCGCCGAGGCTGACGAACAGGCTGCCGTCCTTGGCGATGGCGATACGCGAGCCGTATTGGATATTACCGCGCGACAGCTTGTTCATCAGGAAAATGCGCTTCACATCGGTCAGCCGCCGTTCGTCCGATGACAGAACGGCACGAAAGACCGCCGTGCCACTGCCGCCATCCTCGGAGATGGAGGCAGTGAAGAAGATTGTGCGGTTGTTCGCAAATCTCGGATCAAGGGCGATGTCGAGCAGCCCACCCTGGCCACGGGCATGGACCTCGGGTACCCCGGCAAGCGGTTCCGACACCTTGCCGTTGCGGATGATACGCATGTTCCCCGCTCGTTCCGTTACGAGATAGGCGCCATCCGGCAGCGCTTCCACGGCCCAGGGGTGATCGAGCCCGCTCGCGATAGTCTCGACCTTGGCGACGACTTTCTGCGTGTTGACGATCTTAGCCGGATCGGCGACGGCGACGCTTGCTGCCAACATGGCGGACGCTGCAAGGACAACGGAAAATCCCGTTCTGTGAAAACGCATTGATCCATTTCCTCCGTGGTAAGAACAGCTTACGCAACGTGGGGTAGGCGGCTCGCTGTTCAAGCGCGTCTTTGTGTCGATAACGTCATTGTGTCCGTTGAACCGGTGACGCTCGTGGCTGCTGGCATCTGAGATATAGCGCATCGCCCGCCTGCGATGACGCCATCGTTCAAAACATGGTTTTCTCCGAGCATTGCGGTCAATGACTACACGATAAAGGTGTGTACGTGTACCTCGGTCAGGCCGAATTGGGTGCCGAAGGAATATCGCGATGCTAATTCATGGCGGTTGAGATATATGCTGACATGACTGATTTTAATGACGTTTTCCTGGCAAGCTGAGAGATTGAATCAGGTCCTTTATAAAATGATTCATCCGCCGAGAGGCTTGTTTGCCTCTGACCATCTTCTTTGCTTGTTTCACTCAGGGCGCGTAGAGAGGCTCCCTTTGGGAGAATGGAAGGCAATGGCAGCCGAGTGACAACGTGTGGCGTGCCGTCTACGCGCGCGCGAAATAACGTCACTGTGACGCCTTTCTGCTTGAAACGGCGGCCTACATTCGACATAGAGCTTAGCGCAGAAATCTGGTCCACAGGCTTTCTGCCCATTTCAACCGAATAGGACCGATCATCATGGCCTTTCTTGCCGACGCCCTTTCCCGTGTAAAGCCTTCTGCCACCATCGCCGTTTCCCAGAAAGCGCGCGAGCTGAAAGCAAAAGGGCGCGACGTGATTGGCCTCGGCGCCGGCGAGCCTGATTTCGATACGCCGGACAATATCAAGACGGCCGCCATCGACGCGATCAATCGCGGCGAGACGAAGTACACGCCAGTTGCCGGCATCCCCGAATTGCGCAAGGCGATCGCCGCCAAGTTCAAGCGCGAGAACAATCTCGACTACGCTCCCGAGCAGACCATTGTTGGCACGGGCGGCAAGCAGATCCTGTTCAACGCCTTCATGGCGACGCTGAATGCTGGCGATGAAGTCATCATCCCGACGCCATACTGGGTGTCTTACCCGGAAATGGTGGCGCTGTGCGGCGGCACCCCGGTTTTCGTCGAGACGACACAAGCCAACGGCTTCAAGCTTCAGCCTGCCGACCTCGAAAAGGCGATCACGCCGAAGACCAAGTGGTTCATGTTCAACTCGCCGTCGAACCCGTCGGGTGCTGCCTATACGCATGCCGAACTGAAGGCGCTGACGGACGTGCTGGTCAAGCATCCGCATGTCTGGATCCTGACCGATGACATGTATGAGCACCTGACTTACGGCGATTTCAAATTCGCGACGCCCGTCGAAGTCGAGCCCAGCCTTTATGACCGGACGCTGACGATGAACGGTGTTTCGAAGGCCTATGCGATGACCGGCTGGCGTATCGGCTATGCTGCCGGCCCGCTGGTGCTCATCAAGGCGATGGACATGATCCAGGGTCAGCAGACCTCGGGCGCGACCTCCATCGCGCAGTGGGCTGCCGTCGAGGCGCTGAACGGTCCGCAGGATTTCATCCCGCGTAACAAGAAGATCTTCGAAGGCCGCCGCGACCTCGTCGTGTCGATGCTGAACCAGGCAAAGGGCATTTCCTGCCCGGTTCCGGAAGGCGCATTCTACGTCTATCCGTCATGCGCCGGCCTGATCGGCAAGACGGCGCCGACCGGCAAGGTCATCGAGACGGACGAAGACTTCGTGTCGGAACTGTTGGAATCGGAAGGTGTTGCCGTCGTCCACGGCTCCGCCTTTGGCCTTGGCCCGAACTTCCGCATCTCCTACGCCACCTCGGAAGAGCTTCTCGAGGAAGCTTGCCGCCGTATCCAGCGCTTCTGCGGCGCCTGCAAGTAAGCGAATAGCTCACTCAAATTGAAAGAGGCCCGTCAGTGATGGCGGGCTTCTTGATTTTGTAGCTACATGTAGCTACTTTTAAGCCATGAAGACAGTTGCCATCCGGGACATGAAGAACAGGCTGACCGAACTTGTCCGCGAGGTCGAGGACGGAGAGGTTATCGTCGTGACTAGAAATGGTCAGCCGGTTGCAGATCTGGTGCCGCATAAAAAACGCGGTGGCCTGAATCTGGAGGCGGGCAGGGCGTCCCTCCGTGCGAAAGGGGTTCTCAATCCGATCCCGTTCATCGCAGATGATTTCGACGAGCAGCTGCCGGAGGATTTTCTTTTGAGGCCGTTGCCGGAGATATGAGAGTCCTTTTCGACACTCATATCGTTTTAGCCCTCCTCGGGGATGTTCTTGAAAAGGAATATCCTCGTATGGCGAGCCGGCTGCTTGACCCTGCTACCGTCAGTTTCGTCAGTGTCGCAACTCTCTGGGAGATGGCGATCAAAACAAGATTGGGGAAGCTGGATCCGGGAATGCCTTTGGAAGACATTCCCGGGCACCTGGAAGATTTCGGAGTTACAATCCTTTCGATTGAACCTTCGCATGCCTTGACGGCAGCCGATCCCGAACCGGCGTCGCGTGATCCGTTTGACCGATTGCTATTGGCTCAATGTCAAGTTGAGGGCCTTAAACTGGCAACGGTTGATCGCGCATTGGCTCACCACCATTTGGCTTTGAAAGCGTAGCGCTGAGATTTTGAATCAACGGTCTCTCAATCCGATTCCGCTTTCCGCTCCAACCCACGGAAATCAGACTCAAAGTCCCAATACGGTCAGCATGATAAAGGTGGCGAAAAGGATGAAATGGGTCATGCCTTCAATGGCGTTCGTCTCGCCGTCGTTGAGGTTGATGGCGGCGGCGATGAGGGTGATTATGATCATCACCGTCTGCACCGGTGTCATCGCCATGATGAAGGGCTGGCCGGTATAGAGCGCGATTGCCTCCATGACCGGCACCGTGAGGATGACGGTCGAGAGCGAGGCGCCCATGGCGATGTTGATCGTCGCTTGCATGCGGTTGCGCAGTGCGGAGCGCAGTGCCGTCAGGATTTCCGGCGCAGCCGAAATGGTGGCGACGACGATCGCCGCAATCGCGGGCGGTGCGCCACTATTCTTGAGGCCGACATCCATGAAGGCGGACATGAATTCGGCAAGCACGCCGATCAGCACGACGCCGATTAGGATCGTGACGATGGAGGTCATCGTCGATTCCTCGCCGTGATGCTCCTCCTCGGCCCCTTGCTGCTTTTCGATGCGCGGATAGCTGTAGCTGAAGAAATAGCTGTGCTTGCCGACCTGCATGCGCAGGAAGAGAGCGTAAAGCGCGATCATCGCAACAATGGTGAAGGCGGAGTAATAGTGCCATTTCGCCTCGGGGACGAATTCCGGCACGATCATCGAAATGCCCATGGCCGTGAGGATCATCACACCATAGGATCTGCTGGAGTCGTCATTGTAGGGTTGCTCGCCGTGCTTCAGTCCACCGATCAGAGCGGCGAGGCCGATGATGCCGTTGATGTCGAGCATGACGGCTGAATAGATGGTATCGCGCACCAGCGTCGGCGAGCTTTCGCCACCCATCAGGATCGCCAGCATGATGACTTCGACGGCGACGGCCGATAGCGTCAGGATCATCGTGCCATAGGGGTCGCCGACCTTGACCGCCAGGATTTCAGCATGATGGGCGACGCGCATCGAGACAAGTATGATGGTGGCGATCAATGCCACGGCCGCCAGGATCGATGCGGTCTGTCCCATCTCCAGCACAGCATGTTCGTAGAGATAGGCGATCACCGCGATTGCCAATGCGATGAGCAGGAATTTTTCCTGCTTCAGCCAGCTCGATATAGCCAAGATCCCCACCTCTCGCACCGATTCATTTTTGCACTCTAAACCAATGATTTCCCACATCAAGCACGTACGAGGCCGACAAAATTTGCAGTCCGCGGCGTTTAATGGAATACTGTATCGATAGGTCTGCCCAATAAAATGTCGCGGCATCCTCGATACTCGTCTCAGATGGACCGCGGTCCTGCCGGGTTTGCCCGGTTCTCAAGGTCTTGGCAGATGAGAAGGAGGATATGTATGGTCAAGGTCACTTACGAAATCGTGCCGCATGACGGCGGATGGGCGTATCGATTTCGAGACGTCTATTCCGAGGCGTTTCCTAGCCACTCGGAAGCTGTGGAGGCAGCCCGGATCGTAGCGGCCGAGCAGCAGGTCGGTGGCGATTCAGCCGAGATCAGCTGGCAGGATGAAAGGGGCAAGTGGCACGAGGAATATGCCGACGGCGGCGACCGACCGGAAACGGAAGTGGTCGACGGCAAGCTGCATTTTCCGCCGGTGGATACGGCGCCGGGTGCCTAGCTTCGAACGTAATCCCGCAACCCCGCCACCAGCGCGTCGAACGTCACGCGACAGCGTGGCGATGTCTTGAGATTTTCGTGCATGGCAACCCAGGTGTCGAGCGGTAGTTCGATTTCGGGCAGCAGCCGGACAAGTTCCCCATCGTTTTTCGCAAGCGGTATCTGATAGAAGCAGATACCAATGCCGGCGCGCAAGGCGTTGTGCAGGGCGATGCTATGATCCGACTTGAAGGCGAAGGAGACACCGTCGAGCAGGGGATAGCGCTTCATCATGGCGCGTATGTAAGCGGTCTGGCGGTCGAATCCGATCAGCTTGTGCTGGCGCAACTCGCCGATGCTCTTGGGTTCACCGTATCGGTCGAGATAGTTGCGATGGGCGAATAGGCCCAGGGGGATGGAGCCGATATGACGCGCCAGCAACACGTCCTGCGCGGGAGCCACCATGCGAACGGCGATATCGGCCTCGCGCTGTAACAGGTCTTCGACGGCATCCGAGGCGGAGAGCTCGATGGTGAGGTCGGGATATGTCGCCTGCAACGCTGCCAGGATTGGCGGCAGAACTTCGACGCCGATGACTTCGCTGGCGCTGATGCGGACTGTGCCGTTGACGCTGTCGCGAGAACCGGACGCGACACGCAAAAGAGCGGCAGTCGTATTGGCCAGCGTTTCCGCATAGGGCTTCAGGGCAAGCGCTGCGTCCGTCGGCAAAAGGCCTTGCTGCGAGCGGGTGAACAGCTCGGCACTGACGGCTTTTTCCAGTGCGTCGATGTGGCGGCCGACGGTTGGCTGGGTGAGGCCAAGTTCCCGGGCCGCGGCCGAAAGCGAGCCGTGATGCAGCACGGCGAGGAACGTGCGGTAGAAATCCCAGCTAGGTTCCGGTGTCATCATATATTTTTGTATAGCATATGCATATTTTTTGGCAATTTCGTTTAGATGGACCGCGCGGCATAGTCATGCCATCAACCTGATGGAGATTGCGATGACCGAGCAGATGGAGAATGGAAAGACGGCCCTCATACTGGGTGCCACCGGCGGCATCGGCGGTGCTGTCGCGCGAGGGCTCGCCGCTCGCGGCTGGCGCATCCGGGCGCTGAACCGCAATGCAGCCGAGGCAGCGCGTCGTGAATCCGGTTTCGACTGGGTGCAGGGCGATGCGATGCAGGCGAGCGATGTGCTGAGGGCGGCGGAAGGGGTCGACCTGATCGTGCATGCCGTCAACCCGCCCGGCTATCGCAACTGGGGGCAACTGGTTCTGCCGATGCTCGACAGCACGATTGCGGCGGCGAAGGCGGTTGGCGCGCGGATCGTTCTGCCGGGAACAGTCTATAATTTCGGACCGGATGTCCTTCCCGACGTCGGGGAGGATAGTCTGCAGCGTCCCCGGACGCGCAAAGGGGCGATCCGCGTCGAAATGGAGCGGCGTCTGAAAGCCGCGGCAGAGAGTGGAACGCCGGTCATCATTGTTCGCGCCGGCGATTTTTTCGGTCACCATGGCGCCAATGGCTGGCTCTCGCAGGCCATTGTGAAGCCTGGCAAGCCGGTGACGTCGATAACCTATCCAGGCAAAGCGGGTATCGGTCATCAATGGGCCTATCTGCCCGATGTCGCGGAAACGATGATCCGGCTGATCGAGAGGGGCGATGCACTTCCCGCCTTTGCCGTCTATCACATGCGCGGCCATTGGGACGGCGATGGCCGGCAGATGATCGGTGCGATCGAGCGCGCGGTTGGGCATAGGGTGAAGGTGAAGGCTTTTCCCTGGTGGGTATTGCCGCTTGCCGCAGCCTTCGTGCCGCTGATGAAGGAACTGCGCGAAATGCGCTATCTCTGGAACGTGCCGTTGCAGATGAAAAACGACAGGCTTGTGGCCGTGCTTGGCGAGGAACCGCATACGCCGATCGATGCGGCGATGAAGGCAAGTCTGGCGGGGATCGGCTGCTTGCCGGCGCGATGAGGCGCGCCGTCAGGTCTGGAGTTCGGCGAGCGCGATCCGAGCGACGGTAAAATCCGACTCTGCGTTTTTCGTGTCTCCGTCGCTGAGAAACCAGGTGGCGGAAAGGCCGGCATAGGCGATGACCCACTGTAGCAACCGCTGCGGTTCAAGCCCTGCTTCTGTGCAGACGATCGGTAATTGCCGTTGCAGGCGGCCCGGAGCGGTGACAGTCGGCAGTTCCGGGTTGCAGAAAGTGTTGGCGAAATCGAAACCGCGTTCGCCATGAACGCGCTTCGGGTCGATAGCGAGCCAGCCGCGAGGACCGAAATCCAGGATGTTCTCGTGGTGGATATCGCCGTGGAGCACGGTAATGTCCCGCTGATCCGCCAGCAGATCCTGCGCCACTTCCGCGCAGGTGGCGAGTATGCCGCCATGGGTGCGTGCGGCCGGTTCCAATTCGTGGAACCAGCGGTCGAGTGGCACCAGATCGGACGGCAATTCCGCCAGCCGCGGCGCATGCAGCTTCGCGGCCGTACGGCACATGATCCGGCTTGCCTCGTCATCGCGGCCGTCCATCACCATGGTCAGCAGCGAGCCTGGTCCGGTCGCCCGCTCAAGAAGTGCCGCATCGTCGTCATGCTGGTAGACGTAAGCGGCCCCGTCGCCCTCCCACCAGCGCAAGACGCGGTTGCCGAATTTCTCGTCGATATTGAGCGCGACCTTCAACATGGCTGGCTTGTCGCGCCAGATGACGGGGAGGAGATGGCTGGAATGGGTGATGATGGGCTTGCCATCGGGTGTCAGCGACCAACGGTCGATATAGGGTTCAAATATGGCTTGGTTTTGCAATGCATTCGTTGTCATGAAGCCGGGACACCCTCTCTATCAGAAGGCGAGCGCTGCTCGCCGCTCACCGCAAAGTTAGATGGGGAGCGGGGACAGCATCGCCAAGCCGGACATTGCTTTTATCAATCATCGGTATCACGGATTTGGCGGTGATCCTCGGCAGGAGACAGAATTGCGACGCGTGGCTTCGGCTGATTTGCCGATGCCACGCGCTTGGTTCGAAGGCGATCAGGCGTCGCCCATTGCTGCAAGCAGGTCTTCTTTCTTGATGTTCAACGTCGCTATGCCCTGCATGAGGCGTTGAACGCTGGCTGTAGCAAGCAGCGGGATCGCGCCGGCCGAAAGGCGCGCCCAGGCCAGTACGACCTGGCTCGGTGACAGGCCCAAAGCCTTTGCCGCCGTTCTGACGCGTGCGATGCGCGTTTGGTTTTCGCTGGTATCATAGGCGGGTGGCAGTTCGCCGGTCTCGTATGCGCCGCCGAGAAGAGTCGCATAGGTGATCAACGGCATGTTGGCCGCCTGCAGATAGGTTTGCAATTCTGTATCCACCGTCTTCTGCGGTGCGAAATTCGCGCCGGGAGCCGGTTGAAGGTAGGTGAAGCGTTGCTGCAGGCAGCGATAAGACGGCCAACCATTCCGTTTGCTGATTTCTGTGGCCTCGACGATCTGTCCGAGACTGTGATTTGAGCAGGCGATCGTACCAACCTTGCCGTCGCTGTGCAGGCGTTCAAAGGCTGAGAGAGTTTCCTCCTGGGGAACCGCGTCGTCCTGGATATGGGCATAGTAGAGATCGATATGGTCTAGCCCCAGCCTTGACAGGCTCAGTTCCGCGGCGCGGGCGATGGCTGCTGCTCCGAGCCCTTCGGCTGCTTCAAAGCCGGCGCCGGGTATGGTGGGTTGGGCGCCAACCTTGGTGGCAATTGTCATTTCGTGGCGGGCGCCGCGATCGCGGAGCCATGTGCCGAGGATCTTTTCGCTTTCTCCGCCGACACCATTCGGTGCCCAGAACGCATAATTGTTCGCCGTATCCAGAAACCGGCCGCCAGCCTCGTAGTAGGCGTCCAGTAGCTCGAAGGATGTTTGCTGATCCAGCCTCGTGCCGAAATCCAGGCAACCCAAGCATATCTCGGATAGCTGAAGGCCGGAATTACCGAGTTTTTTGGTTTTCATTGCTAATCCCCCGATATCGCTCAAGTTTCGCATCAATGACGGCAAGTGCCGATTGCATCATCGCCATGTCTTCGACCACCTTGGCGCGGTGCTGCTCCAGCAACGCGATGCGGCCCGGCACACTGGACATTCCCGCTCGCACCAGGCCGCTGAACTTCTTCATGTCGGCAATTGGCATTCCGGATGATCGCAGGCACATCAGCAGCGATATCCAGTGAAGATCGGCGTCGGTGTAGACGCGGCGCCCGGCGGAGTTTCTTGCGACCATGTCCAGCAGGCCCGCTCGCTCGTAATAGCGCAACGTGTGGGCGCTCAGCGCCAGGCGTTGCGCTGCGTCGCCTATTGAAAGTGCTTCCATATGCTTCCCGTTCTCTATCGTGACTCGTGATGCGGGAGGACTGTACGAGTTCGAGCGCGCTCTAAGTCAAGGGGGAAAGCTATGTCTGAGCGAGGTGAAAATTTTTGAAGTTATTGTAATGATAACAATAGATTATGAGTATTCCTTGCGAGTATTCCGCATTTTTCCTAGCGGTTCCGGCATAAAAATCCCCCGCAACGGCGCTGCGAGGGGCTTTTGGATGAGAGGAGATTCGGCTGGAAAAGCGCGAAACGATCTCTTTCTTTCGGACAGGCGGGAGGATTAAGCCACCTCGTCCAGAGTTGGGTAGTCGGAATAACCCTTCGGGCCGCTGCCGCCGTACAGATTTGCCTGGTCGACGGGAGTGAGCGGGGCATCCTCCTTCAGCCGGCGTACGAGATCCGGGTTGGAGATGAAGGGCTTGCCGAAGGCGACGACGTCGGCCCGGCCGCTGTCGACGGCTTCTTCCGCCAGCGCGCGGTCGTAGCCGTTGTTGAGCATCCAGCCGGCCTTGCCGCCGGCAGCCTTGTAGACAGCATGCAGGGCGTCATAGTCGAAGGGCAGGAAGTCGCGTGCGCCACCTGTCGCGCCTTCGATGACATGGATATAGGCGAGATCGTACTTTGCCAGGCCTTCGACGACATAGGTGAAAAGCGGTTGCGGCTGCGGATCGCTGGCATCGTTGGCCGGTGTTACCGGCGAAATGCGGATACCGGTGCGGCCGGCGCCGATTTCCTTGGTCACTGCGTCCACCACTTCGAAAAGGAAGCGAGCGCGGTTCTCGATCGAGCCGCCATATTGGTCAGTGCGGTCGTTGATATCCGCGCGCAGGAACTGGTCGAGAAGATAGCCGTTGGCGCCATGGATCTCGACGCCGTCGAAGCCGGCATCGATCGCGGCGCGGGCGGCCTTGCGGTAATCCTCGACAATCCCCGGAATCTCGCTGGTTTCGAGTGCGCGCGGCTCGGAGGTTTCAGCAAAGCCGCTGGTGCCGTCATTGTGGACGAGATAGGTCTTGGCCTTAGCGGCCCTGGAGGTCGAAGACACCGGCTTGCCGTCGTTCGGCTGCAGGCTGGTGTGGGAGATGCGGCCCACATGCCACATCTGCACGACGATCTTGCCGCCATTGGCATGTACGGCGTCGGTCACTTTCTTCCAGCCGTCGAGAGCTTCCTTGCCGTAGAGACCGGGTACGTCGGCATAGCCCTGACCCTGATGGGTGATGGCGGTCGCTTCGGTGATGATCAGGCCGGCCGTGGCGCGTTGGGCATAGTACTTGACGTTCAGATCGTTCGGAACGGCATTGGGAGAGCGGTTGCGCGTCAGCGGCGCCATGACGATGCGGTTCGCGATGGCGATATCGCCAAGCTTTGTCGGTTCGAAGAGTTTGGTCATGGGGGTTCCTTTTTTGCTATGCGGATTGTTGGATGAAGGTGGGGGCGACGAGCGGCAAAGCTGTTGTCAGAGCTCCTTCTGCAAGGTCGAGAGGAATTCAGCGATGGTTTCCTCGTTGCGCTTGTAGAAGATCCACTGACCAAGGCGCTTGGTGGTTACCAGCTCTGCGCGCTGCAATGTGCCGAGGTGGGCCGAGACGGTCGATTGCGACAGGCCGCAGCGCTCGAACTGGCTGGCGCAGACGCCCAGCTCCAGCGGGTGCTCCTGGGTCGGAAAATGTGCGCGCGGGTCTTTGAGGTGATTGAGGATTTCGAGCCTGGCCGGATGGGCCAATGCCTTCAGTATCTCAGTCCTGTCCATTGCACTTGCCTCACGAATATCGAAAGTCGACGATTTATGTATCGTCGGATTTCGATATATCAAGGTCTGCCGCCAGATATTATTTTGCGTGGCGTATTTTGTTGCGTGCTCAGAAAATGGGCAAAAAAAGAGGGCCACCGGAATAAACCAGGGCCCTATAGGTGTGAAGGTCAAAAACCTCCAGAGGGGAACAGCTGCTGCGGTGGAACTGGGAGGAAAAGCCACCATGTGCATCAGCTATGGGCGTTATGATGCTAATTTGTGCACTGCGCAATGCTTTTTTGTGCATGGCAGTTATGCGTTGGCGGCGTCTGGCGAAAAAAGGCAAAAAAAAGGGCCTCCGGAGTAAACCAGGGCCCTATAGGTATGAAGGTCAAAAACCTCCAGAGGGGAACAGCCAATGCGGTGGAACTGGGAGGAAAAGCCACCGTGTGCATCAGCTATGTGCGATATGGTGTCTAAATGGGCATCCTTCAACTCTGTTTTGTGCATATCAGCCATGCGTAATACGCGTAGCTGATATATTAGCTCAAAAAATTGTTGAATTTTCAACAATTTAGGCCGAATTAGAAGTTCCAGTTCCGTGCCTTCGCAACGACAAAATCGCGGAAAACTTTAAGTTTCGCCGCATTTTTCATCTCGTCGGGATAGCAGAAATACGTATCGAAGGATGGCACGTCGGCATTGATCGCGAGCTGAATGAGGCCTGGGTCGCGGCCGACGATGTAGTCCGGCAGTACCGCGATGCCGATGCCGAGCAGGCAAGCACGCTTGATCGAGGTCTGGCTGTTGATCTGCAGATGTGGCAGGCGCTTGTTGTCCGACGAGCGGCCGGCGATCTCCAGCCAGTTGACGTCGAGAAGATAGTTCGGCGCCGGTTCGCCGAAACTGATGATGCGATGGTCGTCCAGATCTTCCACCGACTGCGGCTCACCGTAGCGGTTGATATAGGAGGGAGCGGCATAGACATGCATGTGCACGGTGAAGAGCTTGCGCTGGATCAGATCCGATTGCTGCGGCTGGCGCAGGCGGATGGCGCAATCGGCATGACGCATGTTCACGTCCAGCTCCTCGTTGTCGAGGATGAGCTGGATCTGCATGTCGGGATAAAGCTGCAGGAACTCCTGGATTTTGTCGGTCAACCAGCCCTGGCCGAGGCCGACCGTCGTTGTCACGCGCAGCTTGCCGCTCGGCTTGTCGGTCGTCTCGGTCAATTGCATCTTGACCGTTTCGAGCTTGAGCAGAACGTCATGCGCGGTGCGGTAGAGCAATTCGCCCTGTTCGGTCAGGATCAGGCCACGGGCATGGCGATGGAACAGCTTGATGCCGACATCCTGCTCCAATGCGCTGACCTGGCGGCTGATGGCGGATTGGGACAGATGCAGTTTATCGGCCGCATGCGTGAACGATCCCGCTTCGGCAGCCGCGTGGAAAATACGCAGCTTGTCCCAGTCCAATGGCATGCCGCTTCCCCTCATCGGCTATATCACTCCGCAGCCACGGCGACGGGCATGTGCCCAGTCAAATAGCGTTCCGCCTCGAGTGCGGCCATGCAGCCCATCCCCGCTGCGGTGATCGCCTGTCGGAACGTATCGTCGGTCACGTCGCCGGCGGCATAGATGCCTTCGACGCTGGTCGCGGTCGAATCCGGTGCGGTCCAGAGGTAGCCATTGTCCTTGAGTTTCAGCTTGCCCTTGAAAAGCTCGGTCGCCGGCGCGTGGCCGATGGCGACGAAGATGCCGTCGATGGTCACCTCTGTGACGACGCCCGTGCGGGTGTCGCGCAGGCGCGCGCCGGAAACCGACGGGGGCATCGGCGGCTTGGCCGGCGTGCCGGTGATCTCGGCGACTTCGGTGTTCCAGAGGATCTTGACGTTCGGCTTGGCGAACAGGCGCTCCTGCAGGATCTTTTCGGCGCGGAAGGAATCGCGGCGATGCACCACCGTCACCGATTTGGTGATGTTGGAAAGATAGAGCGCTTCCTCGACAGCACTGTTGCCGCCGCCGACCACGATCACATCCTTGTTGCGATAGAAGAAGCCGTCGCAGGTGGCGCAGGCGGAAACGCCGAAGCCCTGGAAATGCTGCTCGGTCTCGATGCCGAGCCACTTGGCCTTGGCGCCGGTCGCGATGATCAGCGTGTCGGCGGTCCACACCTGGCCGCTATCCGTGCGCGCAACGAAGGGGCGCTGATTGGTGTCGACTTCGGTGACGATGTCGTTGACGATCTCGGCGCCGACGTGCTTCGCCTGCTGCAGCATTTGCTCCATCAGCCACGGGCCTTGGATCGGATCGGCAAAGCCCGGATAGTTTTCGACATCCGTGGTGATCATCAGCTGACCGCCCTGTTCAAGGCCGGCGATCAGGACAGGTTCCAGCATGGCGCGCGCCGCGTAGACGGCAGCCGTATAACCGGCGGGGCCGGAACCGATAATGAGCACCTTGGTGTGGCGGGCAGGCATAGTTTAAGTCCTTTCAATCTCGGCGCATCGTAAATTTCAGCTTCAAACGGGCGAAGCAGGCGATTTCACGATCTGCTGACCCATTTATGATTGCCGCATGCATTTATTCAAGGGCAGCCTTGCATTACCAACAGAGCAAATCTGCTTTGTGTAAGATTCGGTTACGCAAGCGAAACTTTCTTGCGAATTTCCTCGCTTTATATAGAAGCTGGCGATGGGGAATTAAAGAAAGGCCATAAAAGTGCTGCGAGCTGAACTCGACGCCATCGATATCAAGATTCTGCGGGAACTCCAGCGTGACGGGCGCATGACCAATGTCGAGCTGGCCGATCGAGTCGGCATCTCCGCGCCGCCCTGTCTGCGCCGGGTGCGCAAGCTGGAAGAAGCCGGTATCATCGAGGGCTATCACGCAATGCTGAACAGCCCGCGGCTCGGCTTCGATCTCGTCGCGTTCTGCATGGTCGGCCTCAAGCATCAGTCGGAGGCCAATCTCAAGGCTTTCGCCAGTGCCACCGCGGAATGGCCGCTCGTGCGCCAAGCCTGGATGGTGTCCGGCGATAGCGATTTCTTGCTGCATTGCGTTGCTGAAAATCTCACCCGCTTCCAGGATTTCGTCATCGAAGTGCTGACGGCCAACGAGCATGTCGATACCGTCCGCACCATGCTGACCATCCGGCAGGTGAAGAAGCTCGGGCTCGTGGAGCTATAAGGACATGGTGGACCGTCCCTGGCACCGAACGTTGGTCAAGCTGAGTGCGCGCGCTCTGCTCGGCAGTTCACGCGCTCACGCGCAGGACTGGTTTCCAGGGCTCGGCATCGTGCGCAAGAGCGGCGTGGGGGAGGTGTTCTACCATCGTGCCAAGGTCGCCGATCTCTCGAATAGCGATCGGCTGCGGGACGAGGCGAGAGAAAACATCTACATCGTCGGCTCCGGCCCATCGATCCGTGACTGCGACCTGACGGGGCTGGAGCCGAAGAGCGCCATCCTGCTGAACGGCGCGATCGGATTGATCGGCGAGCAGATCGCTGCGCCGCTTGCCGTTGCGGTAGAGGATGAGCGTTTCGTCTGGCGGCATTCGGAGATGATGCGGCGCAGGATCAAGCCCGGCATGATCTGCCTGTTTTCAGTCTCCGTGCTGCGGGCGATTTCGGAGCTGGACAGCCGTTGGCTGTCGGACAAGACGGTTCTTCTGATAGACAATATCAGTAAGCCCTATGGCGCCGGCCGCCGCTTGATAGAGGATCTCGGAAAGCTCGATTTTGTGCGGCTCAACGCAGCCGGCACTGCTGGTTTCTCCTCTGCGCCGGATCTGGGCGTTTTTCAGGGAGGCTCGGTCGCTCTGTCGGCACTGCAATTCGCACTCTATTGCACGCCCAAAACGATCGGCTTCCTCGGCATCGATATTTCCAACGCCGGTGAGCCGCGTTTTTATGAGGCGAGCGATGAGGCCGCTTTTTCCGGTATCGCGCGGGCCGAGGGCCGGATCCTTGAACATTTTATTCTGGCAAGAGAAATCGCCTCGGAGCGAGGCGTGACATTTGTCAATTATTCGCCGGTTTCGGCGCTGTTGAAACATGGGTTCGGCTATGACGACAGGTTCGCCGCCGCATCGACGATCTGAGTTGCAGGAAACGGACGCATGGGCTGGCTGAAACCTAAGACTGCCGATGCCAAGAAACTGGCCATCGATCCGCCGCAGCCCCAGGCGGGCCGGCACGGGATCGCCATCGCCGTCTGCGTCAAGGACGAGGCGCGGTATATCGAGGAATGGGTGCGTTTCCATCGCGCCGTCGGCATTCGCCATTTCTATATCTACGACAACGGCTCGACGGATGAGACCTGCGCAATTCTGCGCGATCTCCTCGATGCCGACATGCTGACGATCATCCCCTGGGCCGGGCGGATGAAGGATGTAGCCACCGGAACGACGCTGAACGGCCAGGTCATTGTCTTTGCCCATGCCATTCTCAATTTTGGCGGCGCATATCGCTGGATGGTCTTTATCGATGTCGACGAATTTCTTCTGCCGAAAGAAGGGCAGACGGTCGAGCAGGCGCTGGAGGCGGTCGGTGATTTCCCGAATGTCTCGTTACCCTGGCACATGTTTGCCACCAGCGGCCATGCGAAACCTCCGGGCGGCCCGCTGGCGCTGAACTATGCGATGCGCGGCGCCGATCCAATGACCTCAAAGGAAGATGTTCGCAATTTCAAATGCATCGTCGATCCTTGCGAGGTGACGGAAGTCAGCGTGCATCAGTTCCAGACCCGCGAATTCGGTGATCTCACGGCGAACGATGCCGGAAAACGGTTCACGCGCCGCGCACGGAAATCGCCGGAATTCTATTCGAACCGGTTTCTGCAGCTCAATCACTATTACACCAAGTCCCGCGAGGAGCTGATGGCCAAGCTGGTGCGCGGATGGGCCTACGATACTTCGCCGACCAAATATCGGGATAAGGTTCTGTCGATCGTCAAGAGCATCGAGGAGGATGTGGTCGAGGATCGGGCGATGATCGATTTCATCGAGCGTAACCGTATCGATCTTGGCGGCTAAACCAGTTCAGTGATTCCACGGAATCACTGAACTGGTTTAGCCTGTTGTTTTTGCGCAATTCCGGACGGAAAACCGCGCGGCACTTTTCCTGGAATTGCTCTCTCCTGTCGCCTCAGCCGAGCATCTGCAGATAGATATCGCCGATCGCTGTTGCTTCCTTTTCCAGCGCGAATTCGCTGCGGACGTGACGCACGGCATTTTCGCCCTGCTGGAGCGCTTGGTCCGGATTGGCCAGATAGAAGGCGATCGTCTTGGTCAGCGCCTCGCCATCGCCGGCAGGCACGATCGCGCCGGTCTCTCCCGGCACGATCATCTCGGCATAGGCGCCGGCGTTGGATGCGACGACGGCAGTGCGCGAGGCCATGGCCTCCAGCGGTGTCAGGCCGAAACCTTCGTTGCGGGAGGGGGCGACATAAAGTGTCGCGCGGCGATACCAGGGCCTGACGCTATCGACTTCGCCCAGAAAGCGGATACGGTCGGCAAGGCCGGCTGCGGCCACCATCTTCACCAGTTCGTCGGCGAAGCCGCGATGTTCTGCGGTTACGCGGCCGCAGATAACGGCCGTCCAGTCCGGATAGCGAGGCAAAAGCTCGATCATCGCCTTGACGAAGAGATCGGTGCCCTTCTGGTGGCGGACGCGGCCGAAGCAGCCGACCAGATAGGTGCCGGGCAGGCCGCTGGCCGTCATCCGGTCGTCGGGTACCTCCGGCGGATGAAACAGGTTGAGGTCGACGCCATGCTGAATGACGGTGTGCGGCACTTCGAGGAAGCTGCCGGAGCGGGTGCTGGTGGCGATCACCGCATCCATGCGGCGGATCAGCCAGCGCGTATAACCGGTGTGACGGCGCTGGGCCGCGGAGGTGAAGACCAGTTTCAGCGGCATGCGCAACACGGAGCGCAGGAGCAGCCCGACCAGCATCTCATTGTTGCGGCGGGCATGCCAGACACGCACGCGATGGCGGCGCGGCTTTATCCAGAGACCGGGCAGCCGTGCCCAGCTGAGCCTCGGCAAATCCTCCGGCAGGCCCGGGCCAAGCGTGGCGATATGGCAGCCGAGCTCGATCTGCTTCGGAATGAGCTGCACGATCGTGGAAGTAACGCCGGAAAGCCGGCGTTTGAAATTCGTCGCGATGACCTCGATCTCGCTGAGATCGCTTGCATGCGATGTGTCACGATCGCGCACGGGCGATCAGCCCCAGGAGATGGAGAGGATTTCGTAGGCCTTGGCGCCGCCGGGGGCGTTGACCTCGATGGAATCGCCGACTTCCTTGCCGATCAGCGCGCGGGCGATCGGCGAGGAAATGGAGATTCGGCCAGCCTTTACGTCGGCTTCCTGATCGCCGACGATCTGGTAGCTCTTCTCTTCCTCGGTGTCCTCGTCGACGAGCTTCACCTTGGCGCCGAACTTGATCTTCGAGCCGGACATCTTGGTGAGGTCGATGACTTCGGCGCGCGCCGTCAGGTCTTCGAGCTCGCCGATGCGGCCTTCATTGTGGCTCTGGGCTTCCTTGGCAGCATGGTACTCGGCGTTTTCGGAGAGATCGCCATGGGCACGGGCTTCCGAAATTGCTTCGATGATTCGCGGGCGTTCTTCCTGCTGCCGCCAGCGCAGTTCTTCCTGCAGCTTGACGAACCCGTTCTGTGTCATCGGTACCTTTTCAACCATTTTTCTTGTCCTTCACTCCCTGTGTTGCCCTGTCGCAGACACAAAAGAAAACAGGTCCCGAAGCGGTACTTCGGAACCATGTAGAGCCATTATTCTGTCATCTATAGCAGATTGCGACAGCCGATTTCCAGAAAATTCGAAGACTTATGGTGAGGCTGATCTCGGTCAGCGCTCGCCAAAGCAAGTTTTACACAAGCAGCGACCGACGGCTCGAAAGTAGTGGTCACGGCTCTTCAATCCCTCAGAAATAGCTCTGCAGAGTCCGGACTTCGAGGTTGCCGGCCTTCAGCGCCTTGATGGCCATGGCGGCGGCTTCGGCGCCGGCCATGGTGGTGTAGTAGGGCACCTTCTGCATCAGCGTCGCCCGGCGCAGCGACTTCGAATCAGAGATCGCCTTGTTGCTGTCTGTCGTGTTGATGACGAGCTGGACCTGACGGTTGCGGATGGCGTCCTCGATATGCGGACGGCCCTCCAGAACCTTGTTGATCTTGGTGGCAGCGATGCCCTGTTCGGCCAGATAGCGCTGTGTGCCGCCGGTGGCGAGCACCTTGAAGCCCAGCTCTGTCAGTATGCGGATGGCGGGCAGGACGCGCGGCTTGTCGTCGTCGCGGACGGAGACGAAGACCGTTCCGTCACGCGGCAGTTCGACACCGGCGCCGAGCTGCGACTTGGCGAAGGCCAGCGCAAAATCCGTATCCAGACCAATGACTTCGCCGGTCGAGCGCATTTCCGGTCCGAGCAGAATGTCGACGCCGGGGAAACGGGCGAAGGGGAAGACAGCTTCCTTGACCGCGATGTGCTCGAGCTTACGCGGATCCGGCTTTTCGCCATAGGCGGCGAAAACCGCATCCAGCTTTTCGCCGGCCATGACGCGGGCGGCGATCTTGGCGATCGGCGCGCCGATGGTCTTGGCGACGAAGGGCACGGTACGCGAGGCGCGCGGGTTGACTTCGAGCACGTAGACCGTGTCATCCTTGATGGCGAACTGTACGTTCATCAGGCCGCCGACATTCAGCGCCTTGGCCATGGCTTTTGCCTGGCGTTCCAGCTCGTCGATCATGGCAGGGGACAGCGTGCGCGGCGGCAGCGAGCAGGCGCTATCGCCGGAATGGATACCGGCTTCCTCGATATGCTCCATGATGCCGGCAACATAGACGTCGGTGCCGTCGGACAGGCAGTCGACGTCGACTTCGATGGCGTTGGCGAGGTAGCTGTCGAACAGAAGCGGGTTCTTGCCGAGCAGGGTGTTGATCTGGCCGGTCTTGTCGTTCGGATAACGCTGCTTGATGTCTTCCGGAACCAGTTCTGGCACGGTGTCGAGCAGATAGGTCTGGAGCTGACCTTCCGAATGGAGGATCTGCATGGCGCGGCCGCCCAGCACGTAGGACGGGCGCACGACCAGCGGGAAGCCGATCTCGGAGGCGACGAGGCGGGCCTGCTCCACCGAATAGGCAATGCCGTTGTTCGGCTGGTTGAGGTCGAGCTTCATCAGAAGCTTCTGGAAGCGGTCGCGGTCTTCCGCAAGGTCGATTGCATCAGGTGCGGTGCCGAGGATCGGGATGCCGTTCTTTTCGAGCGCTTCGGCAAGCTTCAGCGGCGTCTGACCGCCGAACTGGACGATGACGCCGACGACTTCGCCCTTTTCCTGCTCGGCGCGCAGGATTTCGATCACGTCTTCAGCGGTCAGCGGCTCGAAATAGAGCCGGTCCGACGTGTCGTAGTCGGTCGACACGGTTTCCGGGTTGCAGTTGATCATGATCGCTTCGTAGCCGGCATCCTTCAGCGCGAAGGCGGCGTGGCAGCAGCAATAGTCGAATTCGATGCCCTGGCCGATCCGGTTCGGGCCGCCGCCGAGGATCACGACCTTCTTGCGGTCGGAGACCTCCGCTTCCGAGCGGGCGGCGCCGACGAACGGCGTCTCGTAAGTCGAATACATATAGGCAGTCGGCGATGCGAATTCGGCGGCGCAAGTATCGATGCGTTTGAAGACCGGGCGAACGTTCAGGCTGTTGCGCAGTTCGGCCACTTCCTTCGGCCGCTTGCCGGTCAGCGTCGCCAGCCGCGCGTCGGAGAAGCCCATGGACTTCAGCATACGCAAGTTGGTTGCGTCTTCCGGCAGGCCATGTTCGCGGATGCGGGCTTCCATGTCGACGATCGCCTTGAACTGGGCGATGAACCAAGGGTCGATCTTACAGCCCTCGTGAACCTCTTCCGGGGTCATGCCGAGGCGGAGCGCCTGGGCGACCATGCGCAGACGATCCGGCGTCGGCGTGCCGATGGCGGCGCGAATGGCGTTCTGGCTGCCTTCGCCCTCTTCGGTGCCGGGGATTTCAATTTCATCGAGGCCGGTAAGACCGGTTTCGAGGCCGCGAAGCGCCTTCTGTAGCGATTCGGCAAAGGTGCGGCCGATCGCCATAACTTCGCCGACCGACTTCATCGCAGTGGTCAACACCGGCGAGGCACCGGGGAATTTTTCGAAAGCGAAGCGCGGGATCTTGGTGACGACATAGTCGATCGAGGGTTCGAACGAGGCCGGCGTCGCGCCGCCGGTAATGTCGTTTTCCAGCTCGTCCAGCGTATAGCCGACGGCAAGCTTGGCTGCGACCTTGGCGATCGGGAAGCCGGTGGCCTTTGAGGCCAGCGCCGAGGAGCGCGACACGCGCGGGTTCATTTCGATGACGACCAGGCGGCCGTCCTTCGGATTGACGGCGAACTGCACGTTCGAGCCGCCGGTCTCGACGCCGATCTCGCGCAGGACTGCGATCGAGGCATTACGCATGATCTGGTATTCTTTATCCGTCAGCGTCAGCGCCGGCGCAACGGTGATCGAGTCGCCGGTATGGACGCCCATGGGATCGATGTTTTCGATCGAGCAGATGATGATGCAGTTGTCCGCCGTGTCGCGGACCACTTCCATCTCGTATTCCTTCCAGCCGAGCACCGATTCTTCAACCAGCACTTCCGTGGTCGGTGAAGCGTCGAGACCGCCGCCGACGATTTCGAAGAATTCCGAGCGGTTATAGGCGATGCCGCCGCCGGTGCCGCCCAGGGTGAAGGAGGGGCGAATGATGGCGGGCAGACCGACATGATCGATCGCCTGGGCGGCAATCGCCATGGCATGGCTCATGTAACGTTGCTTGCGGTCGCTCTCGCCGAGGTTCCACTGGTTCTCCAGCTCGTCGAGCGCCTTGTCGAGGGCTGCACCTGAGAGCGAAGCCTTCAGCTTGCTGCGCTCGGCCTCATGCGTCTTGCGGTCGGCATCCTTGATGTCGGTGGCGTTCGCCAGCATCGAGCGCGGCGTTTCGAGGCCGATGCGGGCCATGGCTTCGCGGAAGAGGGCGCGGTCTTCGGCCATGTCGATGGCGGCTGGCTTGGCGCCGATCATCTCGACATTGTAGCGGTCGAGCACGCCCATGCGCTTCAGCGATAGCGCGGTGTTGAGCGCCGTCTGGCCGCCCATGGTCGGCAGCAGTGCGTCCGGGCGTTCCTTGGCGATGATCTTGGCAACCACTTCCGGGGTGATCGGCTCGACATAGGTCGCATCCGCCAGGCCCGGATCGGTCATGATCGTCGCCGGGTTGGAGTTGACGAGAATGACGCGATAGCCTTCTTCTCGCAGCGCCTTGCAGGCCTGTGTGCCTGAATAATCGAATTCGCAGGCCTGACCAATGACAATCGGTCCAGCACCGATGATGAGGATCGATTTGATATCTTGGCGCTTCGGCATGGGCTTACATCCGTTTTTTGGCTGCGCGAAAAGCCGGCCAGGGTGGGAGATCACCGGCCGGGGCGCATGGTCAAGTCTTTTCAGGCTAGAAGCGGCTTATAGGCAAATGTATTTGCAAACGGAACCCCATAAATCACGGAATCGACAGGAATCGACAGCTCTCGCCGCTTCTATCCAAATCGCCGCCCCGCATCTTCGGCATAGGGCGGCTCACCGGGATTGCAGTTCCATCCTGCATTACTACGAAAAGCTTGCCATTGTCGCGCTTCAGCCTCTTTTGAGGTGGCCTCCGCCGGTGACACACCGCCGTTGCTTATTACGGTCGCCGTCATAGCGGCGTTTTTCTGCTAGCTCGCCATCATGAACATAAGGAGGCGCCGGCATTTGATTTGAGAATGCCCTCACGGAGAACTGGCGTTGCGTACCTTCCTCGATATATAAGTGTATGAAAGAGTATCGATTCAACGTATCGCCCGGAGGTGCACCATGGACTGGAAGGGACGTCGGCAATCCGACAATATCGAGGACGAACGCGGCTCCTCGCCTATGGGAGGCGGTCCTCTCGGCGGCGGCGGGTTCCGCTTTCCCGGTGGCGGCCTGGGTGGCGGTGGTCTGAGCTTCAGGACCATCATTGTCCTGGTGGTGATCTTCCTGGTGCTGAGGGCCATGGGTGTCGACGTCATTGGGTTGCTGCAGCAGAGCGGCGCTTTGACCGGCGGCTCCAGCTCAGGATCCGGCTATCAGCAGAGTGACAACAGTGGCGGCACTGTCGCGCCCGCCAATGACGAGATGAAGCAATTCGTCGCCACGGTGCTCGCCGATACCGAGGATACCTGGACCGGCATCTTCAAATCCATGGGGCAGACCTATACCGATCCGAAGCTGGTGCTGTTTTCGGGCAGTTTCCCTTCGGCCTGCGGCACGGCTTCGGCGGCGACCGGCCCCTTCTATTGCCCGAGCGACCAGAAGGTCTATCTCGACATGGCCTTCTTCCAGCAGATGAAGGACCAGTTCGGCGCATCGGGCGATTTCGCGCAGGCTTATGTCATCGCGCACGAAGTCGGCCATCATGTTCAGGACCAGCTCGGCATCCTGCCGAAGTTCAATCGAGCCCGCCAGACCATGAGCGAGGTGGATGCCAACAAGATGTCGGTGCGTATCGAGCTGCAAGCCGATTGCTTTGCCGGTATCTGGGGCAAGTTCACCCAGCAGAAAGGAATTCTGCAGCAGGGCGACCTCGAAGAGGCGCTGAATGCAGCGCAGCAGATCGGCGACGATACGCTACAGAAGCGCAGCCAGGGCTATGTCGTTCCCGACAGCTTCAACCACGGCACTTCGGCGCAGCGCATGAAATGGTTCAAGCAGGGCTTCGATTCCGGTAAGCTCAGCGATTGCGATACGCTGAACAATCCGGTCTAAGCTCCCAATTTCTTTTTCCCGCTCCTGGTTCTATCGAAGGGGCGGGAAGAAGGTGGTCATCCGGATCGTTTGTGCCTCACTCCAATCCACCTGCTGCGCTCGGCGCCCAGTCGATTTTTGAGGCTGGAGCGGCGGGGAATGGCGCGCATTCCAGGCGGAACAGATCAAAATAATCGGTCGATAAATCAGAAAGATTGAAGCGTTCACGGATTGTTTCGGGCAAAATCTTCAAGTATTGGGAACTCACTGATTTTCGTTCTCGTTCTGTCTCTTCATGGGGATAGGGCCGCCAAAAGGCAAACTCCATGATCGACCAGAAATTTGCACGCCGGGGCCTGTTCCTCGTCTTCCTCATTCTTTTCCTCGACGTCATCGGCCTTGCCATCATCATGCCGGTCATGCCGAAATATCTGGAGGAGCTGACGGGTGCTTCGATCAGCGAGGCCGCGACCGAGGGCGGCTGGCTGCTGCTTGCTTATGCCGGCATGCAGTTCCTGTTCTCACCGTTGATCGGCAATCTGAGCGATCGTTTTGGGCGCCGTCCGCTCTTGCTCGCCTCGGTGCTGACCTTCGCGATCGACAATTTCATCTGCGCCATCGCGGGCACCTATTGGGTACTGTTCGTCGGTCGCATTCTCGCGGGCATCAGCGGCGCGAGTTTCTCGACCTGCTCCGCCTATATCGCCGATATCAGCAATGACCAGAACCGCGCCAAGAATTTCGGCCTGATCGGCATGGCCTTCGGCGTCGGCTTTGTGCTCGGTCCCGTCATCGGCGGCTTTCTCGGGGAGTTCGGCCCGCGGGTGCCCTTTTATGGGGCTGCTGTGGTGGCCTTCCTGAATTTCGTCTGCGCCTATTTTCTGCTGCCGGAAACGCTGGATGCAAAGAACCGCCGTCCTTTCCAGCTTTCGCGCGCCAATCCCCTGGGTGCGCTTCGGCAGATGCGGCACTATTCCGGCGTCGGCTGGATTTGTGTCGTCATGTTCCTCAATTGGCTGGCGCATGGCGTCTATCCGGCCGTATGGGCTTTCGTCTCCTCCTATCGCTACGGCTGGAGCGAGGGGCAGATCGGCCTTTCGCTCGGTGTCTACGGCATCGGTGCCGCGATCACCATCGGCTTGATCATGCCGCGGCTCGTCCCGGTGCTTGGCGAATGGAAGACCGCATTATTGGGAATGACGTTTTCCGGCATCGGTCTGATGGGGTATGCCTCTGCCTGGCATGGCTGGATGGTCTATGCCGTCATTATCGTCACCGTCATCGAGAACGTCGCGGATGCACCATTGCGGTCCATCGCTGCGGGCAAGGTACCGCCATCGGCGCAGGGCGAGCTACAAGGTGCGCTCGGCAGCCTGACCAGCATTTCCGCGATCATCGGGCCGCTGCTCTTTCCCTATCTCTTCCGTTATTTCACCGCGCCCGAAGCGCCCGTCGTTTTTGCCGGGGCACCCTTTATCATGGCGGTGGCTCTGACCGTGGCTGCTGTGACCGTCTTTGTCGTCAAGGTGCGCAAGACCGTACCGAAGACCGTGGTGGAGCCGGCGGCTCAAGAAGTGGCCTAAATAATCATCAGATATTTTGATGGCCTGATGAATTCTTTAGCATTTGAGCTTTGCCAACTGGCTTTTTCGCTGAAGTTGCGTTAAGGCGACGGGTTCGCGCCCCTCGGGTAGGAGTGGTCCGCGCGTCTTTTAAAATCGAGTTTTCAAGATGGATATGCCGGCAACTGCGCGCCCGTTCGCGCATGACAATGACAATTCGTGGTCCGCGCATTTTCGCGCCACCCTGGCGCTTGGCATACCGCTGATCGGCGCGCAGCTGGCGCAGCTCGGCATCAATACCACAGATGTGATGATCGTCGGCCGTCTCGGTGCCGAGCAGCTGGCCGCCATGGTTCTGGCTGCCCAATTCCTGTTCACCATCCAGATTTTCGGTTCGGGTTTTTCGATTGCCGTCGTCCCGCTTGTGGCTCAGGGCTACGGCCAGGGCGATGTCACTTCGGTGCGCCGGGCGTTGCGCATGGGCATCTGGGTTGTCACAGCCTTTTGGCTGTTGACGCAGCCGGCCTTCTTTTATTCCGAGCAGATCCTTCTGGCGGCCGGACAGAAGCCCGATGTGGCGAGGCTTGCCAGTGAATATATCGCTATCGGTCATTACGCCGTGCTGCCTGGGCTGCTTTACAATGTCATCCGCGCCCTGGTGAGCGCGATC
Source organism: Rhizobium sp. (assembly GCA_036383055.1). GTDB lineage: Bacteria > Pseudomonadota > Alphaproteobacteria > Rhizobiales > Rhizobiaceae > Rhizobium. Next base: position 25,499 of record DASVPC010000047.1, read on the forward strand.
GGCATGGCGCGCATCATTCTCTATGTCACCATCGCCATGCTGGTGATGAACGCCATACTTGCCTACGCACTGGTGCTCGGCCATTTTGGCATGCCGGCGCTCGGATTGCACGGTGCTGCCATCGTGTCGGTCGCGGTGCAGACGGCAGGTTTCCTGTTCATCGTCGCCTTCGTTCAGAGCCGCGAAAAGATACGCCGTTATGAAATCTTCGTTCGTCTTTGGCGTCCGGATTGGCATGCATTGTGGGACGTGGTTCGCCTCGGCTTTCCGATAAGCATCACGGTTCTGGCCGAGGTCAGCCTGTTTACGGCAGCGTCGCTGCTGATGGGGCAGATCGGCACCATCGAGCTCGCCGCCCACGGCATCGCGCTGCAATGGGCGTCGATCGCCTTCATGATCCCGCTCGGCCTCAGCCAGGCGGCGACCGTTCGGGTCGGCGTTGCGCATGGGCAGGGGGATCGCATCGGCCTGACGCGTGCGGCGATCGTCGTGCTCATCGTTTCAAGCTGCATCTCGCTGTTTGGCAGCATCCTGTTCGCCACCATGCCGACGTGGTTCGGAAGCTGGTTCCTCGACGTGACCTCGGCCGAGGCGTCGCAGGTGCTTGCCTATGCCGCGCCGTTGATCGTCGTTGCAGGGCTGTTCCAGCTGGTCGACGGATTGCAGGCGGTTGCCAGCGGCCTGTTGCGGGGCCTGAAGGATGCGCGCGTGCCGATGATCCTGGCGCTGATCGCCTACTGGCCGATCGGCTTCTTCCTCGCCTGGCTGCTTGCCTTCCCGTTCGGCTTCGGTGGTGTCGGCATCTGGGTCGGCTTCCTCCTGGGGCTGGCCTCGGCCGCGGCGATGCTTTGCGTGCGGTTCTACGTTCTGGTGCGCTCGGAGAAAATGGCGGGTTAAGCCCGTCATTTTTCGCGTCTCGTCAGAAAGAATGCTGACAGATATTGGCAGCATGATCCCGTATATTGGCGTCATACCAATTTGATGGGAGACGACCATGACATACAAAGCAAGCGCTCACAGCGAGACCACGCTTTTCCCGCTGGATGGACTTCTCAACCACGGTGCCGTCGTGCACATGCTCGCACATTCCGATGCTTCGCCGCGACGCGAGGAACCGAAAGCAAGGTCGTACTGGTTGGCGGTCGCCTGCGCCGTACATGTCCGCTACGGGCGGGCACATGGCTTCATGCAGGTCAATCACGGCAAGCAGGGACCGCTGAAGCGGATCAAGCCCGGTGACGGCGTGGTCTATTATTCTCCGTCTGTGGCCATGGGCGACAAGGACGGGTTCAAGAGCTTCACGGCGATCGGATATGTCCGCGACGGCGAGCCCTATCAAGGCGAGATGGCATGCGGCAAGGCCTATCGCCGCGATGTCGACTGGCTCGATGTGCCTGAACAACCGATCCGCCCTTTGCTGGATTGGCTGGATTTCACCCAGGACAAGAACTGGGGTTACAGGCTGAGATTCGGCCTGGTTCCCTTCAGCGAGTCCGATTTCGAGTTCCTGCAGGAAATCCTGACGAGCGAGCTTGAAGAAGTCCGGCTCCGCCGTTTGCGGGCCTGATCAACCGATATCGCGAACTCCTAAAGGCGAAAAGTCCCGGATTGACGATCAATCCGGGACTTTTCTTTGGCTGGTGATAATGGCGGCGCTGCTTAGGCGCGCTCGGCCAAAGCCGGTTCGCCCTTCTTCTCGCGCACCAGATTGACGAAGCGACGGAAGAGGTAGTGGCTGTCCTGCGGGCCAGGGGAGGCTTCCGGGTGATGCTGTACCGAGAAGACCGGCTTGCCGGAAACGCGCAGGCCGCAATTGGTGCCGTCGAAAAGCGAAACGTGAGTCTCTTCAATGCCTTCCGGCAGCGTGCTCGCGTCGACCGCGAAGCCATGGTTCATGGAGACGATCTCGACCTTGCCCGTCGTGTGATCCTTGACGGGATGGTTGGCTCCATGGTGACCCTGATGCATCTTCGCGGTCTTGGCGCCGAGCGCGAGACCGAGCATCTGGTGGCCGAGGCAGATGCCGAACAGCGGAATATCCGTCTTCAGCAGATCCTGGATGACCGGCACGGCGTATTCTCCGGTCGCGGCCGGATCGCCGGGGCCGTTCGACAGGAAGATGCCGTCCGGCTTCAATGCCAGCACGTCGTCCGTGGATGCGGTTGCCGGCAGCACGGTGACCTTGCAGTCGAGGCCGGCAAAGAGGCGCAGAATATTGCGCTTCACACCATAGTCGAGGCAGACGACGTGATACTTGGCGTCGACAGTCTTCAGTTCGCCATAGCCTTCATTCCAGATCCAGGGCGTCTGCGACCATTGCGACGACTGGCCGGAGGTGGCGACCTTGGCGAGATCGAGACCTTCGAGGCCGCTCCAGGCCTTGGCGTCGGCCTTCAACTGGTCGGTATCGAAGACGCCGTTCGGGTCGTGGGCGATGACGCCGTTGGGCATGCCGTTTTCACGGATCCAGGCGGTCAGCGCGCGGGTGTCGATGCCGTACATGCCAATGATGCCGCGTGCCTTCAGCCACTGGTCGAGGTGCTTGGCGGCGCGGTAGTTCGAAGGATCGGTGACATCAGCCTTGAAGATGACACCGACGGCGCCGTGCCGGGCGGCGGGCGTCAGGTCTTCGACGTCTTCCTCGTTGGTGCCGACATTGCCAATATGCGGGAAGGTGAAGGTCACGATCTGGCCGAGATAGGAGGGGTCGGTCAGGATCTCCTCGTAGCCTGTCAGCGCGGTGTTGAAGCAGACTTCGGCCTGGACCTTGCCGGTCGCGCCGATACCCTTGCCTTCGATCACGGTGCCGTCGGCGAGAACGAGAAGAGCGGTCGGCTTTTCGGTGGTCCATGGGGCTGTGGCGGTCATAATCATCCCGTGTCCGGCGTCGTGCGCGACCTTGAAGAGGCCGTCGGCTTCCGCCATGTTTGTAGCAAGGTACGGCCGACGACACGTGTCGCGGCTTGAGATCGTCATATGGATCTAATGTGCAGGTGTTGGACATAGCCAAACAAGGCCAGCCGGTCAATGCGCGCTTTTCGTTTCCTGCCAGGGAATTCATCCCATTTCGCCCGGTT
>DASVPC010000048.1:0-21171 GCA_036383055.1 Rhizobium sp.
TGGCGCGACGGCACCAGCCTGCCGCCCAATGATATCGACTGGATGGATCTCGATATCGATGTGCGCGGGCTGAAAATCGGGCTGATGCTCAATGCCGGTTGCGGCCTGCCGGTGGATGACGAGGTGCGCGACGCGGTGATATCGGCCGCCAAACGTTTCGAAGAGGCAGGCGCCATCGTCATCGACGTCGCGCCGGTGCTGACGCGGCAGATGCTCGACGGGCTGGATGTCTTCTGGCGGGCGCGTTTCTGGGGCGATATCGTCAATCTGAGCGAAGAACGCCGCGAGATGATCCTGCCCTATATTCATACCTGGGCGAAGGGCGGTGCCGATATCAGCGGCGTCGATGCCGTGCGCGGCTTCAACCAGACGATCGAAATGCGTAAAAGCTGCGGGAAACTCTTCACGGAAGTCGACGCGGTGCTGTCGCCGACCAATCCGATCGTCTCCTATCCGGCGGAATGGGCCTCGCCCACCAACGATCCGGCCCTGCCCTTTGAACACATCGGCTTCACCGTTCCCTGGAACATGTCGGAACAGCCAGCCTCCTCGATTAATTGCGGCTTCTCCCGCTCCGGCATGCCGATCGGCCTGCAGATCGTCGGCCCGCGTTTCGGTGACATGCTGGTTCTGAAACTCTCGAAAGCCTTCGAGACCTGGACCGGCGGCGTGACGAATTGGCCGAAAGCGCCCAGCTAAGATCTTAGCTACAGAGTCGCCGCGCCCTTTTCCTCGACATCGGCGCCGAGACCCAGAAGCGCCTTTTCGATCACGCGCAGGTCGTCCTGAAGGCCGTCGTCAGCGCTCATCATGCTTTCGCTGCCGGCACGCTGGATGCCGCGCGCTTCGCTCTGCAGCTCGAGCAGCCGGTCGATCTTGCGGTTGCGCCTGAGATGGCTGTCGCCGAGAATATCCCTGATCGCCTGCTCCATAGCGGTAATCGGCATGATGCTTCTCCTCTCGAACAAAGGGATGTTCAATCGAGAGAATAACGGTCCAGATCAGCGACGGTTCCAATCAGCGCTCAATCGCTCAGGCGGCGATAGCCGGTCGGATACTCATAGAGCCAGCCGATGCGCTCGACGGCGGCGGCGAAATTCTCGCGGGCGACGGTCATGGTGTGACCGTTGGCGTGGATGATGGTGTCCGCGTCTTCCATCACCGCCGCGTGGCCCTTCCAGAAGACGAAATCCCCACGCTTCAGTTCTTCGCGGGCAATCGGCTCGCCAAGCCCGGCCGATTGCATGTCGGAATCGCGCGGCGCGGCGCGGCCCGTCATCAGGAGTGCGAGCTGGATCAGGCTGGAGCAATCGACGCCAAGGCCGGAACGGCCGCCCCACAGATAAGGCGTTTCCATGAATTTCGCGGCGATCTCCACATAGTCGCTGCCATCATTGTAGCCAATCGGCTGCACATGCTTGGCGAAAATGGCGGTGCCGTCTTCCAACACGACGTAATGATTGCCCCGCGCCTCGGCCGTGCCTGTAACACGAACGCGGCTGCCCATGGAGAGCACGCCGGTATGGGGCTTGCGCAGTTCCGGTTCCGGATAGAGGAAAGTCCGCTGCGGCACGACGATATGGGTCGGCGCCGCGAGCCCTTCCTTGATCGTCTCTTCAGGCAAATAGCCGACATAGCCGTCCGAAACAGCCTTCACCCAGGCCCAACCATCCTTGCGCTCGAAAACCGTGACATCTTCGCCGAGCAACAGCTCCGTATCGATGCCGCGCGCCAGATCCGGCTGCGGACGCAGAGCCACGACCGGAACGACCACCTGCGCCCTCGTACCCTCGACGAAACGCTCGGCCTCGACCTTGCCCCGAAGAGAGGCTTCTGCGAGATCGGGCCGAAAGGCATTGAGGCGGCGGTCAAGCGTCATGACGATGGTTCCTAGACTGATAGTTTACGGCCTTGCGCGATGACGAGATCACCGAGCTTTTCGAGATAGAGCGCGCCGGTTACCGTGCGCTTGATGACAACATTGCGACGATCGCGGTCGTCGCGCACGCGGTCGACCAGCCCCATCTCGCCCATGGTATCGAGCGCGCGGGTGATAACCGGCTTGGTGACGCCAAGTGTCGCGGCAAGCCCGCGCACCGTATGCGGCGGCGGCACGAGATAGATCTGCAGGAGGATCGTCGTCTGCCGCAGCGTCAAATCATGATCCTCGCGGCGCACTTGTTCGAGCGCCACGCCATGCCAGAGGCCGAGAGCCTGCGAGGCAGAGAGTTCAAGCGGCAAAGGCAACCCCGGAGATCGTTACGCTACCGTTTCAGTTTCTGCCAAGATCGTGGCGGATTCAAGGGGTCTTTCAGCGTCACCTCTGCGAAGAAATGGGAAAGACGATATGGGTTATGGCGCAGGCGGAGGGTGCACACCCTCCTCTGTCACTATCGTGACATCTCCCTCACAAGGGGGAGATTGGTAACTCGTTGCCTGCTCTTGCCCGCAAACAGATATCGAACCTGTTGAAAATGCAGGCTGTTGTTTTGCAGAAGGAGGTCGGCATGCTCCAAACGATCTCCCCCCCTTGTGGGGGAGATGTCACGAAGTGACAGAGGGGGGTGCCGGACGTTCGGCATATCAAAGAGCCCATCTGTTATGAAGATCAGCCCCTACCGCACGCTCTCGCGAATATGATGATACAGCGCCCGGATCGCCTGAGCCTCGCCGCCGCCTGGCGAATGCGGGCGTTCGTTCTGAGCCCAGCCGTAAATATCGAAATGCACCCAGCTTGGGGTTTTCGTCACGAAGCGGCGCAGGAACAGCGCTGCCGTGATGGAGCCGGCCATGCCGCCGGAGGGGGCGTTGGTGATATCAGCGAATTTGGCGCGGATATCCCTGTCATAGCCATTATAGAGCGGCAGGCGCCAGAGCGGATCGTCGGTCTCAAGGCTCGCCTCGGTGAGGTCGCGGGCGAGATCGTTGTCGTCGGTGAAGAAGGGCGGCAGGTCCGGGCCGAGGGCGACGCGGGCGGCGCCCGTCAGGGTCGCCATGTCGATCATCAGATCCGGCGCGTCCTCGTCGGCATAGGCAAGCGCATCGGCGAGGATCAGCCGGCCTTCGGCGTCGGTATTGTCGATCTGCACCGTCAGGCCCTTGCGGCTGCGGTAGATGTCGCCGGGGCGGAAGGCATTGGCGGAAATCGAGTTTTCGACGACGGGAACAATGACGCGCAGGTCGACCTTGAGCTTGGCATCCATGATCATCAGCGCCAGACCCATGACATTGGCGGCGCCGCCCATGTCCTTCTTCATCAACAGCATCGAGGAGGCCGGCTTGATGTCGAGGCCGCCGGTATCGAAGCAGACGCCCTTGCCGACCAGCGTGATACGGCGATGGCCCTTCTTACCCCAGCGCAGCTCCAAGAGGCGCGGTGCATCGGCACTGGCGCGGCCGACGGTGTGCACCAGCGGGAAATTTTCTTTCAGCAGGTCGTCACCGATGATGACGGACATCTCCGCCTTGTAGTGGTCGGCAAGCGCCCGGAAGGCGGCTTCGAGCTGTTCCGGTCCCATGTCGTTGGTCGGTGTGTTGATGAGGTCGCGAGCGAGGAATACGCCGGCGAGCTGGCGCTTGATGTCGGCAGCATCGGCATCGCGCGGGATCATCAGTGTCGGTCCGGCCGCCTTTTCCGACTTGTAGCGGTCGAAGCGGTAGCTGCCGAGGCCGAAGCCGAGCGAAAGCCGGTTTGCCGTCAACGGCGCGGTCTCGATATGCCACTCGCCGGCTGGCAGGCTGCGCGCCAGTTTGCCGGTGAGGAAAGGCTGTTCCGAGGGGTTGGAGCCGAGGCCGAACAGCGCGCCGCCGAGATGGCCCTCGGCCGTCGGGATCAGCAACAGCGAGCCGCTTTCGGCCTTGTAACCGGCCTTGTGCGCCCAATCGAGCGCGATGGGATCGATGGTACCGGTCTCGATATGCGCCGGGGTGACGGCAAAGATCGGCAGCGTCGCGCCACCCTTCGAATTGAACGGCGTTGCGCGCTCGATGTACTGATAGGGGGCCATGACTATCCTTTGGCGGTCATTTCAGGGAATCATCAGTTAACTGTCTGTTAGGGTTAACAGATTATTGCTGGAGCGAACATTGCGTCAAACCTTTCCCTGTTCCGATTTGAGGCCAGACGCAGGACTCTGACATTCAGGGATAGGGACATGTCCGCCGCTTCCACCACGTCTTCGCTCAAGACTTTCCTTTTCCGTGGCGCCTCGGCAGCTCTTCTGGCGCTGACGCTGGCGGGCTGCTCGACGACGGGCAAGGACAGGATGACGACCGGTTCGATCCCGAAAGTGTCGAAACCAGTCGACGAGATGAGTAGCGCGGACCTCGCCCAGGCGACCCTTACCCTTGGCAAGGCCTACGACGCCAATCCGAAGGACCGCGACACCGGCGTCAACTACGCCAATGTGCTGCGCATGAGCGGCCGCAACGAACAGGCGCTCGCCGTCATGCAGCAGGTGGCGATCACCCATCCGAGCGACCGCGGCGTGCTGGCCGCCTATGGTAAGGCCCAGGCGGCGGCGGGCCAATTGCAAGAGGCGCTGGCGACCATCGACCGCGCGCAGATGCCGGATCGGCCGGACTGGCGGCTGGTTTCGGCCGAAGGAGCGATCCTCGATCAGCTCGGCCGCTCGAACGAGGCCCGCGGCAAATATCGCGACGCCCTAGTGCTTGCCCCCAACGAACCGTCCATACTTTCCAATCTCGGCATGTCCTATGTGCTGACCGGCGACCTCAAGACCGCTGAAACCTATCTTCGCTCCGCCGCCGGCCAGCCGACGGCCGACAGCCGCGTGCGCCAGAACCTGGCCCTCGTCGTCGGCCTGCAGGGCCGCTTCCCCGAGGCCGAGCAGATTGCCCGCCAGGAGCTGACGCAGCAGCAGGCCGATGCCAATGTCGCCTATCTGCGCGGCATGCTCGCGCAGCAGAATTCCTGGCAGAAACTCGCCGCCAGCGACGGTGCCAAGAAGCCGGTCAATTAGGCCTTCAGCGCCAGATATGCCGGGGTAGGCCCTCGCTCACGAGCCGGGCACCGAGAGCACCCATAACAGCGCCCGCCACCCTGTCGATCCAGAGCTTTGATCCCAGATAAAGTGCGCGCGAGCGGTTGGACGAGAAGGCGAGCGTCACCACCGTGTACCAGCCCACCTCGATCGCGAAGACCGCCGGCGGCAGGGCGACCAGCAGCCAGAGGGCGGGCTGGGCCGGGAGTAGTGCGGCAAAGATACTGCCATAGAAGATCGCGGTCTTCGGATTGCTGAGCTGCGTGCCGAGCGCGAACCAGTAATTGCGCGCGACGCTCGCTCCGGCGGGCGATGCCGGTGCGTCGAGCGCAAGATCCTGCGCCGCGCCGCGCCAGATGCGGATGCCGATATAGATCAGATAAAGGCCGCCGGCGACCTTGAGGGCGAGATACAGCCATTCGACCTGCATCAGCAGCGCGCTCAAGCCGAACAGGGCCAGGGTTGCGAAGATGACGCTGCCGGTTCCCATGCCGAAGGCGGCGGCCAGCCCCGCCTGGCGTGAACGCGAAATGGCGATACGGGACACCAGGACGAAACTCGGCCCGGGGCTGACCGCACCGATCAAGACGGCGGCAAGAATGCTGAAAAAGATGGCTGTGGACGACATGCAGCAACTCCCATTTCGGTTGGAAATTTGCCCAGGCAAGCGGCTCTGTCTTCGCCGCGCTCCCCGATGGTCATCCATCCTACCTTGCCAGTTACGCGGAATCGAAAGGTAAACGCTCTCGGTGCCAGCGGCAAGGTTTGCCCGTCAGAACTTATCCATCACCTGGATGATGGCCGGGCCAAGGATGACGGCCATGAGGACGGGCAGGAAGAAGACGATCATCGGCACGGTCAGTTTCGGCGGCAGGGCGGCGGCCTTTTTTTCCGCCTCGTTCATGCGCTCGTCGCGGCCTTCCTGCGCCAGCACGCGCAGCGCCTGCGACACCGGCGTGCCGTAGCGCTCCGCCTGGATCAGGGCCTGCGTCACCGACTTGACGATTTCGATCTGGGTGCGGGCGGCGAGATTGTCGAAGGCGGTGCGCCGCTCCTGCAGGAAGGAGAGTTCCGCCGTGGTCAAGACCATTTCCTCGGCAAGTGCCGGCGATTGCTCTGCCATCTCCTCGGAAACGCGACGCATGCCAGCCTCGATGGAGATGCCTGACTCCACGCAGATCAGCATCAGGTCGAGCGCGTCCGGCCAGGCGCGCTTGATGGATTTCTGCCGCTTGGTTACTCGGTTGGAAATATAGATATTCGGTGAGTAGAAGCCGAGATAGGCGGTGCCGATAACGCCGAGAAGACGGAATGCGAAGGGCTTGGCGGCGAAATAGCCAAGGCCGAAAACCAGGAAGACGGCGACGGCCAGGAACAGAAAGGGCAAGAGGAAGCGCGCCACCAGGAACATGTTCAGCGCGTTTTCAGAACGCAGGCCGGCGGCACGCAGGCGATTGACGGTGTTGGTGTCGACCAGCGCGTTGCGGAGATTGAAGCGCTCGACGATCTGGCGGACGTTCTTGTTGTTCTGGCTGCGCAGGGACGCCTTGCTGCCGTCCGAGTTCAGCCGGGCGCGTTCGCGGGCGCGGATCTGCTCGCGCTCGGTGGAGACCGCCTTCATGCGCTTGTTGAGATCGCCGCGCTCGAGGAAGGGCACGGCAATCGTGTAGAAGGTGGCGAAGACGGCAATCGCCACGAAAACGGCGAGGATCGTGCCGGGGTCTGTCAATCTGGCGGCAATATCGGAACTCATGAGCTGTGCGTATCCTTCCGATCAGATCTCGAAATTGACCATGTTGCGCATGATGTAGACGCCGACCGACATCCAGATGCCGGCAGCGCCCATGATCAGATGGCCGCGCGGATCGGTGAACAGGATCATCATGTATTGCGGCGAAGTCAGGTAGACGAGCAGCATGACGATGAAGGGCAGTGCGCCGATGATGACGGCCGAGGCCTTGGCTTCCATCGACAGCGCCACCACCTTCGCCTTCATTTTCTTGCGCTCGCGCAGCACCTTCGCAAGATTGCCCAGCGCTTCGGAGAGATTGCCGCCCGCCTGCGCCTGGATGGCGATGACGATCGAGAAAAAGTTCACCTCCTGCAGCGGCATGTGGTTGTTCATGCGCGCACAGGCATCGGTCATGCTCAGACCGACCTGCTGCGTTTCGACGACCCTGCGGAACTCGGATTTGACCGGCTCGCGCGCCTCGCTTGCCACAAGGCGTACCGCGTCGTTGAGCGGCAGGCCGGAGCGGATCGAGCGGGTGATGAGATCAAGCGCGTTCGGAAACTCCTCCAGAAATTTGTTCTGCCGGCGCTTGATGAGGAAGCTGACGACCCAGCGCGGTAGGCCGAAGGCCGCAGCGAAGGGCAGGCCGGCGATAACGGCGAGCGGCGCGCCGAAAAGAAGGGCAACGACCATGACGAAAAGGCCGAACAGGATGCTGAAGAGATAGAAACGCGCCGGCGTCAGCGACAGGCCGGCCTGCACGAGGCGCGCCTTCAGCGATTGCTTCTTCTTCGTGTTCTCGACCTGGCGCTTCTCCAGATCCTTGAGCGTGTCCTGCACCGATTTGCGGCGCTTCGACATTTCCTGCACGCGGTCGCGCGCCGCCTTGACCTTGGAGCGATCACCCTCGGCCGCCTTGACCCGGCTAACACGGCTGTCCGTCTTCTTCTGCGCCTCGATCCGCGAATAAAGGACGCCGTAGCAGACCGCCGCCGCCGAAACGGCTGCGAGCACGACAATCAAAAGCACGATCGGATCGACACCGAACATCGGGAAAGTCCTATTTCGAATTGTTTTCCATCTCGTCGAGGGCGGCCGCCAGGCGCTTTTCCTCGTTGTAGTAACGGGCGCGTTCCCAGAAATGCGGCTTGCCGACACCGGTCGACATGTGCCGGCCGATGATGCGGCCATTGGCATCCTCGCCTTCCATCTCGTAGCGCATCAGATCCTGGGTGATGATTACGTCGCCTTCCATGCCGACCACCTCGGTGATCTGGGTGATGCGGCGCGAACCGTCACGCAGGCGGGCGGCCTGGACGATCACGTCGACGGAGGTGGAGATGATCTCGCGCACCGTCTTTGCCGGCAGGCTGTAGCCGCCCATGGCGATCATCGATTCGATACGGCTTAGGCACTCACGCGGCGTGTTGGCGTGGATCGTGCCCATGGAACCGTCGTGACCGGTGTTCATCGCCTGCAACAGGTCGAAGACCTCTGGTCCGCGCACTTCGCCGACGATGATGCGTTCGGGACGCATGCGCAGGCAGTTCTTGACGAGATCGCGCATGGTGATTTCGCCCTCGCCCTCGATGTTCGGCGGGCGGGTTTCGAGACGGACGACATGCGGCTGCTGCAGCTGCAGTTCGGCCGTGTCCTCGCAGGTAATGACGCGCTCATGGCGGTCGATATAGTTGGTGAGGCAATTCAGCAGTGTGGTCTTGCCCGAGCCGGTACCGCCGGAAATGACGATATTGCAGCGAACGCGGCCGATGATCTGCAGCAGCGTCGCGCCCTCCGGCGTGATGGCGCCGAAGCGGACGAGTTGGTCGAGCGTCAGCTTGTCCTTCTTGAATTTACGGATGGTGAGCACCGGGCCATCGATCGACAGCGGCGGCGCGATGACGTTGACGCGCGATCCATCCGGCAGGCGGGCGTCGCAGATGGGGCTGGATTCATCGACGCGGCGGCCGACCTGGCTGACGATGCGCTGGCAGATCGACAGAAGCTGGGCATTGTCGCGGAAACGGATTTCCGATTCGATGGTCTTGCCGCCGACTTCGATGAAGGTCTGGCCGGCGCCGTTGACCATAATGTCGGCGATGTCGTCGCGGGCGAGCAACGGCTCCAGCGGGCCGTAGCCGAGCACATCGTTGCAGATGTCCTCGAGCAGTTCCTCCTGCTCGGAAATCGACATCGCAAAGTTCTTGATCGTGATGATGTCGTTGACGATGTCGCGGATTTCCTCGCGCGCCGCCTCGGCATCGAGCTTGGAGAGCTGCGACAGATCGATCGTATCGATCAGCGCGGCAAAGACCTGCGACTTGGTGTCGTAATATTCCTCGGTGCGAACGGGCCGGCGGCGTGTCGGCGTCTGCATCGACGGCGGCGGTACCTGCTGGCGCTGCGGCGAGGCCTCGCGCACCGGCTCGACCAGTATGGTCGGTGTCGCGGGCGGCGCGGCGGACGGAGCGCGCGCGGGCGCCGGCGGCGGAGCTATGCCGCCGCTCTTTGCAGGACCTTCATTTCCGCGTCTGCCAAACATGCCGTCGATCCAATTCTACGCTTGAGCACGACCCCGAAAATGCGAACCGCCTTTCCAATCCGATCATGCGAAATCAAACAGTTACTTCCGTTTCAGGAGGCCGAGCAGGCCGCCTTTCTTTGCCTTCTTCAGCGCCACGCGCCCGGTAACGATGTGCGATATCTGCGAAAAGGTTTCGGCGATCGGCGACTTCGGATCGGTCTCCGAAATCATCCGGCCGCTATTCGCCGCGTTGCCGAACAGGTTGATGTCGAAGGGAATAATGGCGATCGGGTCGGTTTCCAGCGGCTCGCAGAATTCCGAGGGGCCGATTTCCGGGCGCTTCGGCATGCCGACCTGATTGAGGATGAGATGCGGCGCCTTGTCGTTGGGACGCAGCTTGCGCAGCGCGTCCAGCATGTTCTTGGCGTTGCGCAGATTGGCAAGATCGGGCACCGCACAGATCACCACCTCGTCGACGGACGAGAGCACGGAGCGCGTCCATTCGGTCCACAGATGCGGCATGTCGAGGACGGTCACCGGCGCGCTGCGCTGCAGGACGTCGAGCACCGGCTGAAAGGCCTGGCCCTCGAAATCATAGGCGCGATCGAGCATGGAGGGAGCCGCGAGCAGCGACAGATGCTGCGAGCATTTGGTCAGCAGGCGATCGAGGAAAACCTCGTCGAGACGCTCGGGCGCAAAGACGGCCTCGGCGATACCCTGGGCCGGGTCCTGGTCGAAATCGATATTGGCGGTGCCGTAGGGCAGGTCGAGATCGGCGAGAATGGTCTCGACCGAGAACAGGGTGGAGATGCCGAAGGCGCAATTATGTGCGATGGTGGACGCCCCTACCCCGCCCTTGGCGCCGATGAAGGCGACGCTGCGACCGATCGGCTCGGCGTCGGGATCGACGAAAATCGCCGCCATCGCCGCCATGATATCGGTCATGGTCACGGGCTGGACGATATATTCGGAAATGCCGTTGCGGATGAGCTCGCGATAGAGGCCGATGTCATTGTGATGGCCGACGATCACCACCTTGGTGGTCGGGTCGCAGACGGCAGCGAGCGGCGCGAGTTCGGCCAGGAGATTCTGCGGATTGGCGCGGGTTTCCAGGATGATCAGATTGGGCGTCGGCGTCGAAGCGAACATGTTTGCCGCCGCCGCCGTGCTGCCGCCGGTGATCCTGAGATTGACCTTGGACATGCGCCGGTCGTTGGCGCATCGGTCCATGACCTGGTGCAACTGCTCGCTCTCGCAGAAGGCATGCACGGAAATGCGCGGCAACGGCCGCATGTTCTCGATATCGCCCGTGCGCGGCGCATCCTCGGCGTCCGCCGCAGTCGGCCTGATATCGTAATCGATGGCGCTCATGACTTTATCCTGTTCCGGCGACGGCTGGCTCTCATGTTCAGAAACTGCTGACTGATGCGGTGCTGGTTGCGGTCGTGCCACTGCGATAGTTGCCGATCACCTTGCTGCGCTGGTCGGCATCGATCGGCGTCATGGCGCGCGGCGCGATGAGATCGGTCGGATTGGCGACCTGTGCGGCGAGGTTGTTCTGGGTGGCACAGCCGAAATTGTAATAATTCTGGTTGTCGAAGGCATTGTCTGCGAGATCCGCCGGCCATTGGCCGCAGGCATTGGTAACCGCCGTCGTCGCCATGAAGCGGAGGCGGATCGGCGCGGCGTCGCCGGGAGCGCCAGCCGGATAATAATTGTCGACGATACGCGCCGACGGGATGCCGCTCGCCACCAGTTCCTGGTGGATCTGCCGGCGCAAGGCGGAAGCGGCCGGCGAATTCGCCGATTCCCGCGGGGTCATGATTTCCACCGTGCCGGTGGCGTGGGCACGATAATCCTGAACGAAGCCGCGCACAGTGTCGCGCATGCCGGAGGTCAAACGGCGATCGCTGACGGAAACGGGAATATCGACGCGGTGTTCCTTGTCCGTCAGCACGATCGGATGGCGCTGACGATAGTCATCGGTGATGGCACTGGTGGTCATGCCGTCCCTGGAACCAGCGCAACCGCTGACGGCGGCCGTCATTGCGATCAAGACGGGGGCGATCATGGCGAGCGCGGCAAAGCGTGGCCTGCCGGTGCGGGGCGCATTACGATCGAGGCTGGCCATCGTTTGGTCTCTCGTTGATCCGGTTGAAAAGGGGTGCGTCACGATCGGTCCCCTCACTTGTAGATGAAGCCGACCGTGCCGTGGAAATCGGCATCGGCGACCGGCGGCGCATCCTTGCGGCCGTAGATCTTGTTGACACGGTTCATGAAAAAGACATCGGCATCGTTGCTTGGCGAGAAATTGTCGTCTGGACGGGCGATCTGGTTGCGCGCCACCGGCCGCACGAGATAGGGCGTCGCGATGATCACCAACTCGCTCTCGTCGCGCTGAAAGGTCTTCTGGCGGAACAGCGCACCGAGGATCGGGATCTTCGAAGCGCCCGGCGTTCCGGTGGTGGACTGCTGCACGTTGTCGCTCAGAAGGCCGGCAAGAGCGATCGAACCGCCTGACGGCAATTCGACCGAGGTATCGGCCGCGCGCCGATTGTAGGTCGCCGCACCGGTGGTGCCGGTCGGTTCGGAGACCTGAGTCTGGACATGCAGACTGATGCGGCCGGCGGAGAGAACGACAGGCGTGAAGGCAAGGCTGATGCCATAGGTATACGGCGTGATCGTCACCTTGCCGTCGCTATCGATGACGGAATAGAGCGTCTGGCCGCCGGAATTAAAGGTCGCCGCCTGGCCCGAGATCGCCGTCAGCGTCGGTTCCGCAAGCGTGCGTACCGCACCCGCCTGTTCCATGGCATTGAGATAGCTGCTGATATTGTATTTGCCGAGCGCGGTCTTGAACAGAGCGCTGAGACCACCATTGCCCGTGGCAGAGGTTGAATCGCTGCTGATATTGCCGAGTTGCGCGACGGTGAGGCCGGAGGAATTGCTGACGAGATTGTCGAAACCGATCTGCTTCAGCACGCTGCGCTTGACCTCGGCGACGGTGACCTTGAGCGTCACCTGATCCTCGCCCTCGATCTGCAGAAGATTGACGATCTGCGAGGTCTGTCGTCCTTCAGCAAAGAGAGCGACCGAACTGTCGCCGCCCGTGCCGCTGGCGGTTTCGGTGCGGGTCGTGGCCTCGCCGCCCTTCAGGAAGGCGCCGGCCAATTGCTGGGCGCGGGACGAATCCTGTGGCGTGCGTACCGAGCCGGTGAGGACGATATTGTCGGAGACGATCTCGACATTGATGTTGGAGTCCGGGATGAAGCGCTTGAGATTGGCCTGCAGCCCAGAAATATCGCGCTCGATCTGCAGGTCGAGGCTGACGATCTCCTGGCCGTTGGCGCCGAAGACGAAGATATTCGTCTGGCCGACCGTCTTGCCGAAGAGATAGATGCGGCGCGAGGTGCGCGTAACCGCGTCCGCCATCTTGGGATCGGACACGAGGATATCATGGGCATCCGCCGGCAGGTCGACCACCAGCGCCTTGTTGAGCCCGAGCTTCAACGTGCGCTTGGTGTTCAGGCCGGCAATGGTGACGATGCTGTCGGCCCCGTCGGCCTTGGCGACGGCGGTCTGCAGAAAGCCAGGGGCTTCGGCAAACGGAAGGCCGGCAAACGCAACCGAGAAAGAGAGCGCCGCCAGAAGGGGAAGGCCGGTTATCTGGCTGATTTTCAACATGGTCCCGCCCCTTCTCATTGTGTCTTGGCCGCGGCTGTGCCGTTGGCGATGATGGCGCCCGACTTGATGACCTGGACGACGGCGCCGCCATTGTCCCCGGTCAGCAGATAGTCGGCGGCCGTCGTATCCGGCTGTTGCGCGTCGGCAACCGAGCGCAGCGCCAGCGTCAGCCGGTCAGCCATCTGCTGTGCGACGGCGAGCACCTTCGTCTGGTCCGGCGTCAGCTCCAGCGTTGCAGTGGTGCCGACCACGGCCTTGCTGCCGTCCTGCTTTTCCTCGATCTGCTGATCGACGGCCAGGATGCGGACATTGCTGAGCACGGTCTCGGTCACGAATTTCTGGGTGTCGCCCTTGCGCACCATGATCACGTCGACGCGGTCATTGGGGAGAATGAAACCGCCGGCGCCGGTGGCGACCGAGATTTCGGTGGCGACGGCGCGCTTGCCGGAGGGCAGCAGCGAGGACAAAATGCGGCTACTGGCGTCGGCGACCTTTTCCTCGCGGATCGGCTCGCCCTCGAAGATCGGCAGGCGGACGACCGCACCGTTCAGATCCTTCAGCGCATCGGGACGATCGGCCTGGGTGATGAGTCCCTTGACGACACCGCTTTGCGGCCATGCCATCCAGTGGATCGATTTCTCATTCAGGCGTGATCCCACAGGAAGATTGGCGGCGGCAACGAGTACATTGACCGTCGCCTCCTTCTCCACCACCGTCTCGACCTGCTGCACGATATTGCGCGAGCCGGCCAGATGCATCGCCAGCAGTCCGGCAAGCCCTGCCGCGACGACTGCTACTGCGAGTATCATTATGCGAGCGGGTTTCATTGATCATTCCTTGGGGAATACGATTCTTCGCCCCGCAGAATGCTCAGTAATTGGTGTAATTATGGTTAATGGTGTCTTACATCTACTATTGTTTCACTATAGTTATTTAAGCAATACAATATATACAGACGCATCATCCCAATCAAATACTTAGAATAAGCTAATTTAGATAATACGCGATGTAACCGCGGCAACCATCGGCGAAGACGGGAAGGCGAGAAAGCCGCCAATGGCGATCGCAATGCCATAGGGGATCTTCTTGGCGATCAGCAGCGAATTCGGCAGCGGCAGGCCCATGGCCATGATGGCATTCGACTGCGAGCGTATCATCAGGATGACGATCGTCACCGCGCCGCCGAGGAAGGCGACATAGACGAGAAACGTGAGAAGCGACGGATCGAAGCCGAACCAGAGCGCCGATGCCGCCAGCAGCTTGGCATCGCCGCCACCCATGACATTGAGGGCGAAGAGCGCGAAGCAGGCGCAGAAAACGATGGCCGCACCGGCGGCATGCATGCCGATCTCGGGCAGAGTCAAGCCGATGAGCGGCGCAAGCACCATGAAGGTACCGAGCAGGATGAGCGATACCCGGTTCGGGATCGTCATGGTCAAAAGGTCGGAGATGGCTGCAACCGACAGGCAAAGCGGAAAAATCAGCAATGTTGCGGCTTCAAGCATTGGATATCCCTCGCTTAACCTAGAAATGTCAAAAACCGCTCACTATGCGGAGCGGTTTCCGAAAATCTTACATCACTATACTACTAAGCAATTAATACTTAGCAGAAGCGTTGGTCATCTTGGTCGAAAGGTTAGCAAAAGTCGTGTTGAGCGTGGTGCCCAGCGTCGTTGCGCCGGTGATGATGGCGACGGAGATCAGGGCAGCGATCAGGCCGTATTCAATGGCGGTCGCGCCGGATTCGTCTTTCAGGAAACGCGAAAAAATCTTGGTCATAATTTAACTCCACTCACTTTGTTGACAGCACGTCCGCCAACTGTGCCGTTGATCGGATGAGTTGAACCGTAACGGGTGGCCGTTTCCATCGCTTTAAGGAAATGGGTTAACAGATCGCCAATTCCGAAGCAAAAATAGACTAGTTAATATAAATTCAGGTCTTCCCGAGCATTTTTAAAGAAAACCTTCAGACACAACGCAAAATTTAGAAGCTAATATATTAGAATTATATACTTCGTGTGCCAGAATATTACATGCTTGACGCTAGAATCCGGAAAGGAGTGTCAAAATGGCCATACCTGCCCCGTAATAGCGGCAATGACTGCACTCTTAATTGTTCATTCACCCTTCTTTCTCATTCTATTCAGAAATTGTTTCCATCACCGATTTCACGAGGCCAGACCATGCCAATCCGCGGCAGAACCGTATTTCTTGCCGGCGTCGCCGCCATGGCAGGCCTGATGCCGCAGCTTTCGCGCGCCGCCGATGACGGCATGCTGCGTGTCTATATGGATCACGCGCGCGTGCTGAAGCTCGATCGTCCCGTCAGCAAGGTCATCGTCGGCAATGCGCAGGTCGCCGACGCGACCGTGGCGGATCCGAAGACGATCGTGCTCACCGGCCGCAGTTTCGGCACCACGAACATCGTTCTGCTCGATGCCGACGGTAACGCCATCGTCGACGAGCGGATCCTGGTCTCGATCGACGAGGGCAACACGGTGCGCGTCTTCCGCCAGACCGACCGTTCGGTGCTATCCTGCACGCCCAATTGCGAGCAGCATGCCCAGCAGAACAACAATGCTGCAGCCGCCACCAGCCAGTAAGACCGGCATCTCGCGTTCATTTTCATTCAATTATACTGTATAAGCCAAGACTTTTCTGATTAATGTGCGCTTCCTCTAAATATGGAGGGAGAAGAGAAACGGATTGTCAAGGAAGCCGCCCTAGTCTCGCCACGATTCAAATCGCCGCGGGTTCCGTTATGACGCCAGACGACGTTCTTCTTGGAGACAAGGCCTTTGCACCGCGGCGTGCGAAGAAAGGCCTGCGCGCATTCGGGCGTGCCCGCGACGGCGCCGCCGCCATAGAATTCGCGCTGCTGGCCATCCCCTATTTCATGATCATCTTCGCGATCCTGGAAACCTTTGTCGCCTTCATCGCCGAACAGGTGGTTGCCAACGCCGTCGATACGCTGTCGCGGCAGATCAGGACCGGACAGATCACCGCGGCCAATACGACCGGGCAGCAGTTCCGTCAGGCCTTTTGCAACGAAATCTCGGTGCTCATCGCCTGCTCGGCCGCTGAACTGGCGACCCCGACGAACCTCTATCTCGACGTCAAAAGCTATTCGACCTTCGCCGACATGCCGACGACGATCCCGCGTGCCTCGTCCGATCCCTATTCCGACCTCAATACCACGGGCTTTTCATTCGCCCCCGGCGGCACCGGGACCATCAATATGGTGCGCGCCTACTACCGCTGGCAGATCATTGTCGATCTGCTGCGGCCTTATCTCACCAACATCCATCCATCCGACGGCTCGATGCCGAGCACCTATCTCATCGTCGCGACGGGTGCCTTCCAGAACGAGAGCTATTGATGAGGCGGCGGGAAATGGCGAGACAGACGCTGGCGGCAAGGCTTTGCGCACGCCTTCGGCATTTTACCCGCGACGAGCGCGGCATCGGCGCCATCGAATTCGCCATTCTCTTTCCGGTGCTGCTGATGCTCTATCTCGGCGCCTTCGAAATCACCGTCGGCCTCAGCGTCGAAAAACGCACAAGCCGGGCGGCCGGATCCATTGCCGACATCCTGACCCAGAAAACGAGCACTACCAAGGCGGAACTGGCCACCATGACCTCCGTCGCCGGCGCCATTTTCGCGCCCTATGCCACCACCGGCCTGACGCTAAAAGTCACGGGAATCCAGATCGATGCCGGCAGCAGCGCCACCGTGGCCTGGTCCTGGGCGCAGGACGGCAGCAAGCCCTATACGACCGGCAGCGCCGTCACAGTACCCAGCGACCTCAAACTGCCAAGCTCGTTTCTGGTCCGCACCGAACTTGCCATTCCCTATCAGATGCTCAGCTTCGGCTCGGATTTCCTACCCGCCGGCAGCAACCAGATCACCATCGGCCGCTCCTATTTTTATCGCCCGCGCGGGGCAGACCCGATCACCTGCGGCGATTGTTGAGCCGAACTGCTTTTCACCAGTTGCGGCAGTCGCCATTTAGCGAGAAAATTGCCAAGTTCACACCTGCGTTATATGGGTGACGTCCCATGCGCCTGACATGAAATGTTGCGCGCTGAGCAATCTTATCGGGTGACCCATGGCACGCGCATTTCTCTTCGTTCTGGACTCCTTTGGCGTCGGCGGCAGCCCGGATGCTGCGGCTTATGGTGACGAGGGTGCCGATACGCTCGGTCACATCGCCGAATTCTGCGCGGCGGGCGCGGCCGACCGCGAAGGCCTGCGGTCCGGTCCGCTGTCGCTGCCGATCATGTCGGGCCTCGGGCTGCTGGAAATCGCCAAGGCGGCGACGGGCAGCTATCCTCCAGGCATGCCGCTGCCGCAGAAGCTTTACGGGCTCTATGGCTGCGCCAACGAGATCTCGCGCGGCAAGGATACGCCATCGGGCCATTGGGAAATCGCCGGCACGCCCGTGACGTTCGACTGGGGCTATTTCCCGACCGAAGGCGACGCCTTCCCGCCGGAACTGGTGGAAGCGATCTGCAAGGCGGCCGATCTCCCCGGCATTCTCGGCAATTGCCATGCGTCTGGAACCGATATCATCGCCAAGTATGGCGAGGAGCATATCCGCAGCGGAAAGCCGATCTGCTACACCTCCTCCGACTCCGTCTTCCAGATCGCCGCACATGAGCAGCATTTCGGTC
This sequence comes from Rhizobium sp., assembly GCA_036383055.1. Taxonomy (GTDB): domain Bacteria; phylum Pseudomonadota; class Alphaproteobacteria; order Rhizobiales; family Rhizobiaceae; genus Rhizobium. The sequence continues at coordinate 17,617 of DASVPC010000048.1, forward strand.
TGGAGCGATTGATCTCCCTCTGTCAGATCGTCCGTACCCTGCTCGATTCCTATAATATCGGCCGCGTCATCGCCCGCCCCTTCATCGGCGAGACGCCGGCGAGTTTCGAGCGCACCGGCAACCGCCGTGATTTCTCCGTGCTTCCGCCCGAACCGACCCTGCTCGACCGCCTGATCCAAGCCGAACGCAATGTGCACGCCGTCGGCAAGATCGGCGATATCTTCGCTCATCAGGGCATTTCCAGGGTCGTCAAGGCCAACGGCAACATGAAGCTGATGGACGCGACGCTGAAGACGATGGACGAAGCGGCCGATGGCGATCTCGTCTTCACCAATTTCGTCGATTTCGACATGGTCTATGGCCACCGCCGTGACGTCGCCGGCTATGCGGCGGCGCTCGAGGCCTTCGATGCGCGGCTGCCGGAGGTGCACAGGAAACTGAAGCCCGGCGATCTCCTCATCCTTACCGCCGATCACGGCTGCGACCCGACTTGGCGCGGTACCGACCATACACGCGAGCGGGTGCCGATCATCGCCTACGAACTCGGCATCCGCTCGCGCCCGATCGGCATCCGCCAGACCTATGCCGATATCGGCGAAACCGTTGCACACCATCTGGGAATTGCGGCAGGGCCGCATGGGAGGAGTTTTCTGTGACATCGCATTTGAAGAAGGTCGAGCTGCACTGCCATCTGGAAGGTGCGGCTCCTCCGGCGCTGACGCTCGCGCAGGCGCGTAAATACAATGTCGACACCAGTGGCTTCCTGCGCGACGGCGTCTATCTCTGGAAGGATTTCGCCGAATTCATCCTGTGCTACGACAAGGTTGCGGGGGTCTACCGGACCCAGGAAGACTACGCACTGCTGACCGAGACTTATCTGGAAGAGCTAGCCGGCATCGGCGCGATCTATAGCGAACTGATCGTCTCGCCCGACCATGGTGACCGCATCGGCCTTGGTGCAGACGCTTATATAGAAGGTGTCTCGGCCGGCATCCGCGCCGCCAGGGAAAAAAGCGGTATCGAGGCCCGCCTGATCGTCACCGGCGAGCGTCATTTCGGACCGGAGCGTGTCATCAAGGCCGCCGAATATGCCGCCAGAAGCGATAATCCGCTGATTACCGGTTTCAACATGGCCGGCGAGGAGCGCATGGGCCGCGTCGCCGATTATGCCCGCGCCTTCGACATCGCCCGCGAGGCCGGCCTCGGATTGACCATCCATGCCGGCGAAGTCTGCGGTGCCTTCAGCGTTGCCGATGCGGTCGAACTGGTCCGTCCGGCGCGGATCGGCCATGGCGTCCGCGCCATCGAGGATACCGATCTGGTCAAGCGCCTTGCCGATCTCGGAACCGTGCTGGAAGTCTGCCCCGGCTCCAACATCGCTCTCAACGTCTTCCCGGATTTTCCCTCGCACCCGCTGCGCAAGCTGCGCGACGCCGGCGTGCGCGTCACCATCAGTTCCGACGACCCACCCTTCTTCCACACCTCGCTGAAGCGCGAATACGAGCTGGCATCCACCGCCTTCGGCTTCAGCGACGACGAGATCAACGCCATGACGCGCACGGCGATCGAGGCGGCTTTCGCGGACGAGGCGACGCGGGCGGTGTTGCTGGCAAAATTATGATCGCATTATTTTAGGCCGCAGACTGGGGATGACATCCCAAAAAGCGCCTATTTCCTTGCACCAGAGACAATTTCCGTGAAAGAAATATCGGATATCGCGGAATTACTGGAAGGCTGAAACCATGGACGGCGTCACTGTCATCGATCACCCGCTTGTGCAACACAAGCTCACAATCATGCGCAAGAAGGAGACGTCGACAGGGAGCTTTCGCCGGCTGCTGCGCGAGATTTCGACGCTGCTCTGTTACGAGGTGACGCGCGATCTGGAAATGACGATGGAAACCATCGAAACACCGATCCAGCCCATGGAATCGCCGATCCTCGAAGGCAAGAAACTGGTCTTCGCCTCGATCTTGCGCGCCGGCAATGGCCTGCTCGAAGGCATGCTGGATCTGGTTCCCTCCGCCCGCGTCTCGCATATCGGCGTCTACCGCGATCATGAGACGCTGCAACCCGTCGAATATTACTTCAAGGCGCCGGAGGATATTGCCGAGCGCCTGATCATCGTCGTCGATCCGATGCTAGCGACCGGCAACTCCTCGATTGCCGCCATCGACAAGCTGAAGGAGCGCGGTGCCCATAATATCCGCTTCCTCTGCCTGCTCGCCGCCCCGGAAGGCATCGCCAATTTCCGCGCGGCGCATCCGGATGTACCGGTCTTCACTGCGGCGATCGACAGCCACCTGAACGAGAAGGGCTATATCGTTCCCGGCCTCGGCGATGCCGGCGACCGCATGTACGGCACGAAGTAAATCCTCCCTTTTTCTTTGTTTTTCGCCCGGCAGTGTCCAACTGCCGGGCTTTTTATTGATCTGTTTAGCGGCCTGTCAGCAAAGCTGATTTAAACGATGGGGATCGATGGGCTCGACATGGAGGGTCCATGGGAAAGGTCTCTGCCGATGCTCGTTCGCGTGCTTGTCTTTGCCGGTATCATCGCCGTGGCGGCCACACAGGTGCCGTCACTGCTGAATACGCAGTTCGCCACCGAGGAAAGCCCGGCGCCTGCCGTCAGCACCCCTTCTTCTTCCGGACAACAGGTCTCGATGGCGAGCCTGCCGCATGGCAGCGTCTTGCTGCCCGCCGGCGCGGGCGGTCACTATCAGGGCGACTTCAAGATCAATGGCCGGCCGGTGCAGGGCATGATCGATACCGGCGCGACCTATGTGGCGATCAACGAGAGCACGGCGCGCCGCCTCGGCATCAGCAGCAACGACCTCGATTATCGCTATACCACCCAGACGGCCAACGGCACGTCCAAGGTGGCGCTCGTCAAGCTCGACCGTCTCGAGATCGGCACGATCAAGGTCCGTGACGTCGACGCCGTGGTGGCGAAGGACAGCGCATTGAACACCACGCTGATCGGTATGAGCTTTCTCAAAAAACTCAATTCCTACGGTGTCGAAAGCGGCTCATTGCGCCTGACGCAGTAATCCGTCAGATCCGTGAGACGATCACCGGCGGCAGAACCGGAGCGGCATCCGCGATGCGATAGTTTGCGGCGAGGTTGGCTGCGGCCTTTTCGGCGCTTGCCGCATCGGCCGCGTGAACGGTCGCGATGCGATCGCCTTTGTTCACCTTCGTTCCGAGCGGCAGGATATCGCTGAAGCCGACACGATGATCGATCTTGTCCTGCGGACGGCGACGGCCACCGCCAAGATCGATGACGTCAATGCCGATGGCGCGGGCATCGCAGGCCGTAAGCCAGCCGTCAGAAGAGGCAAGAACCGGCTTCTGCACCGGCGCCACAATGAGATACTTAGCCGGATTCTCCAACAGATCGACCGGACCACCGAGACCATGGACCATGCGGCCGAACAGTTCGGCCGCCTTGCCGGAGGCAAGCGCATGGCGGGCGCTGGCTTCGGCCTCGGCAAGTGTCTTTGCGACGCCTGCCTGCGTCAGCATTTCGGCGGCAAAGGCCAGCACCACCGTCTC
>DASVPC010000049.1:0-31007 GCA_036383055.1 Rhizobium sp.
AGATTTCCGTCGGGCCGCCCTTTTTCAACATGACCTTCGGCCTGTTGATGACGCCGATCCTGATCGCCGTTCCCTTCGGGCCGCTTCTGGCCTGGAAGCGCGGCGATCTGCTCGGCGTGCTGCAGCGGCTCTATGTCGCCGCCGGCCTTGCCTTGATCGCGGGCCTTGTCCTGTTCTACATCCGCCATGGCGGGCCGGTGCTTGCCGTTCTCGGTCTTGCCGCTGGCTTCTTTCTGGTTTTCGGGGCGGTCACCGATCTCTGGTATCGCGCCGGCATCGGCAAGGTTAAGGGCAATGTCGCCTGGCGGCGGCTAAACGGCCTGCCGCGCTCCGCTTTCGGAACGGCGCTTGGCCATGCCGGGCTCGGCGTCACCATCCTCGGTATCGTCGCGGTCACGACGTTCGAGACCGAGAATATCACCGCGATGAAGCCGGGCGGCACGGCCGAGCTCGGCGGCTATACATTGCGTTTCGACGGCACGAAACCGGGCGTCGGCCCCAACTTCACCGAGGATCGCGGCCACTTCATGGTCAGCCGTGGCGGCGTCGCCGTCGCTGATGTCTCCTCTTCGAAGCGCGTCTTCATCGCTAGCCGCACGGCGACGACCGAGGCCGGCATTCTGACGCTCGGCTTGAGCCAGCTTTACGTCTCGCTCGGCGATCCCACCAATGATGGCGGAATGGTCGTCCGCATCTGGTGGAAGCCCTTCATCCTCTGCATCTGGGGCGGCGCCGTCATCATGGCGCTGGGCGGTTTTGTCTCGCTCAGCGACCGCCGCCTGCGTGTCGGCGCCCCGAGCCGCAAGGCGAAGCCCGTGTCTCGCCCAGCCATGGAGCCGGCGGAATGATCCGGCAATTGTTCCTGGCCCTTGCGCTTTTCTTCGCGGCCGCACCTGCCTTCGCCGTCAACCCGGACGAGGTGTTGCCCGATCCGGCTCCGGAAACACGGGCGCGCACGATCTCGGCCGAGCTGCGCTGCATGGTCTGCCAGAACCAGTCGATCGACGATTCCAATGCCGATCTCGCCCGCGACCTGCGCCTTCTGGTGCGCAAGCGCCTCGCTGACGGCGATAGCGACAAGCAGGTGCTCGACTATATCGTCTCCCGCTACGGCGAGTTCGTTCTGTTGAAGCCGCGCTTCACCGAAAAGACCTTGCTGCTCTGGGGAGCGCCGATAACGCTCTTTGTTTTCGGCGGGCTTGCTCTCGCAGTTTACGCCAGACGCCGCGCCGGAAAGCCGACGGGGACGCGGTTGACGCCGGAGGAAGAGGCGCGCCTCAGCGAGATCCTCGACAAGTGACGTTACACGACGCGTTGTTTTGCTCCTGTCGACAATATTTCGTTACATTACCAAGTTTTCATGGGTCGGACAGTTCGCCGTAAGGTCCGAAGCCCTATATCATTCCCATGAGCCTTCATCACCGGTTCCGCCGGTGGAAGAAAATCGGACGAGAGAAGAAAAGGTAACTCGCATATGTTCAGGAATATCAAGGACACTTTGTCCCGTAGCACCGCTATGAAAGCTTCTGTCGTCGCCGGTCTCGCTGTTGCTGCCCTCGCCACCGGTGTTCCGGCTCAAGTCAGCAGTTCCTATGCCGATGCCGTCAATGTCCAGGCTCCGCAGGTTCCGAGCTTCGCCAATGTCGTTGATGCCGTCTCTCCGGCAGTCGTTTCCGTTCGCGTCGAATCCCGCATCAATCCGGTGGCCGATGAGGACGATTCCTTCGGTCTCGGTCGCGGTTTCGATGAGCTGCCGGACGATCATCCGCTGAAGAAGTTCTTCAAGCAGTTCCAGCAGCAGCAGGGTCGCAACCAGCAGCAAGGCCAGCAAAAAGGTCAGCCTGATAGCAAGGGCCATCTGCGCCCGGTCGCTCAGGGCTCCGGCTTCTTCGTCTCGGAAGATGGCTATATCGTCACCAACAACCACGTCGTTTCCGATGGCGCTGCCTTCGTTGTCATTCTCAACGACGGCACCGAGTTCGACGCCAAGCTGGTCGGCAAGGATTCGCGCACCGATCTTGCTGTGCTGAAGGTTGACGGTAAGGGCAAGAAGTTCACCTATGTCAACTGGGCCGACGATGAGAAGGTTCGTGTTGGCGACTGGGTCGTTGCCGTCGGCAATCCCTTCGGCCTTGGCGGCACGGTGACAGCCGGTATCGTCTCGGCCCGTGGCCGCGACATTCATTCCGGCCCCTATGACGACTACATCCAGATCGATGCGCCCGTAAACAAGGGCAATTCCGGTGGCCCGACCTTCAACCTCAACGGCCAGGTCGTCGGCATCAACACCGCGATCTTTTCGCAGTCGGGCGGCAGCGTCGGCATCGCCTTCGCCATCCCCGCCACCACGGCCAAGGACGTCGTTGCCGACCTGATCAAGAGCGGCACCGTATCGCGCGGCTGGCTCGGCGTTCAGATCCAGCCGGTCACCAAGGACATTGCCGAATCGCTCGGCCTGTCCGAGCCGAGCGGCGCGTTGGTCGTCTCCCCGCAGGATGGCTCTCCGGGCCAGAAGGCCGGCATCAAGAACGGTGACGTCGTAACCGCCGTCAATGGCGAGCCGGTCAAGGATCCGCGCGATCTCGCCCGCCGCATCGGTGCGATGCAGCCGGGTGCCAAGGTCGATGTCTCGCTGTGGCGGGCCGGCAAGTCCCAGTCGGTCACCGTCGAACTCGGTACGTTGCCGGCTGAACAGAGCCAGGCGTCGAACGACGACAATTCGCAGCAATCTCAGCCGCAGCAGCCGTCCTCCGAAAAGGCGCTTGCCGATCTCGGCCTCACCGTCGGCCCGTCCGATGATGGCAAGGGTGTCGCGATCACCGGCGTCGACCCGGACTCCGACGCCGCCGACAAGGGCGTGAAGGAAGGCGAGAAGATTACCTCGGTCAATAACCAGGAAGTCTCCAATGCCGGCGACATCGCGAAGGTCATCGACCAGGCAAAGAAGGACGGCCGTACTCGCGCGCTGTTCCAGATTCAGTCCGGCGACGGCAGCCGCTTCGTTGCCCTGCCGATCAACGCCGGCTGATCTTTCAGTCGATTGAATGAATTGGGAGCCGCGCTGGCCACGGCTGGCGCGGCTCCTCTGTTTCCAACGTGCCTTCATCGATCAACGTTTTCAGGGCAGGTACAAGATGACAACCTCTGGCCAACATGCTGTGGACTCCTCCGATTCCGGTTGTGCTAAAGCACTGCCGGCGGATAATGTTGCCCACATGAAGATTTTGATTATCGAAGACGATCTGGAAGCCGCCGCCTATCTCACCAAGGCGTTTCGCGAGGCCGGCATTGTTGCCGACCATGCGAGTGACGGTGAGAGCGGTCTCTTCATGGGCACGGAGAATGTCTACGACGTCGCCATCATCGATCGCATGCTGCCGCGCCGCGACGGTCTTTCCGTCATCAGCGAACTGCGCCGCAAGGGCGTGCACACGCCCGTTCTCATCCTTTCCGCCCTTGGTCAGGTCGACGATCGCGTTACCGGCCTTCGCGCCGGCGGCGACGACTACCTGCCGAAGCCCTATGCCTTCAGCGAATTGCTTGCCCGCGTCGAAGTCCTCGGCCGCCGCAAGGGCACGCCGGATCAGGATGTGCTCTACCGCGTTGCCGATCTCGAGCTCGACCGGCTGTCGCATGAGGTCCGCCGCGGCGGCAAGGAGATACCCTTGCAGCCGCGCGAGTTCCGTCTGCTGGAATATCTGATGAAGAATGCCGGCCAGGTGGTGACGCGCACCATGCTGCTCGAAAATGTCTGGGATTATCATTTCGATCCGCAGACGAACGTTATCGACGTCCACGTCTCGCGCCTGCGCTCGAAGATCGAAAAAGACTTCAGCCAGCCGCTGCTGAAGACGATCCGCGGCGCCGGCTATATGATCAAGGACGAGGGATGAGTCGCTTTCGCGTCCTCTTCAAGTCCACCGCAGTCCGCTTATCCGCCCTTTATATCCTTCTCTTTGCGCTCTGCGCCGCCACGCTCGTCTTCTACGTCACGGCTATGTCCGAGCGGTTGCTGACCGGGCAGATTCGCGATGCCGTGCAGCAGGAGGTCAGCCAGGTCAAGCGCGCCTATGATGTCGGCGGGTTGAACCTGCTGCTGCGCACGATGGAGCGCCGCGCCCGCCAGCCGGGCGCCAACCTCTATGTCATCGCCAGCCCCACCGGCGATATCCTCGCCGGCAACGTCGCTTCGGTGCAGCCCGGCGTTCTCGGCCAGGCCGGCTGGACGGAGCTGCCTTTCGTGTATGAGCGCTACACGGATTCCGGTGTCGATCCCGAGCGCCGGCATCTGGCCATCGCCAATATCTTCCTCCTCGACAACGGCCTGCGCATCCTCATCGGCCGCGACCTTGGCGAGCCGGAGCGTTTCCGCGTGCTGGTGCGCCAGGCGCTGATGCTGGCGCTGGCGATCATGGGCCTCGGCGCGCTGGTCATCTGGTTCGGTATCGGCCGCAACGCGCTGAAGCGCATCGACCGCATGACCGATGCCAGCCGCAAGATCATGGCCGGCGACCTCTCACAGCGCCTGCCGGTCGGCGGCTCCGGCGATGAATTCGACCGCATGTCGACATCGCTGAATGCCATGCTCGGACGCATCGAGAAGCTGAACGAAGGCCTGCGGCAGGTCTCCGACAATATCGCCCATGACCTGAAGACACCGCTGACGCGGCTGCGCAACAAGGCGGCGGATGCGCTCGACAATGCCGACGGCGAAGGCCGTCGCGTGGCGCTGGAAGGCATTATCGGCGAATCCGATCAGCTGATCCGCACCTTCAACGCGCTGTTGATGATCTCTCGCGTCGAGGCGGGCTCGGTCGCCGCCGAAATGACCGGCGTCGATCTCTCCTCCATCGTCGCCGATACGGCCGAGCTCTACGAGCCTGTGGCGGAGGAGGCGGGTCTCGCCCTGACCGCGGAAATCGAGCCCGATGTCGAGGTGCAGGGCAATCGAGAGCTGATCGGCCAGGCGATCTTCAATCTGATCGACAATGCGGTCAAATACGCCTCCGGCTGCCCCGGCAAGCAGGCGGTGACACTGAAACTGTCACGGACGCCCGACGCCGTGAACCTTGCCGTCGCGGATCATGGGCCAGGCGTTCCCGCCCACCAGCGGACCGAGGTGATCAAGCGCTTCTTCCGCCTGGACGAGAGCCGCTCCAAGCCTGGCACCGGCCTTGGCCTTTCGCTGGTGGAGGCCGTGATGGAGCTGCATGGCGGCCAGTTGGAGCTTTCCGATACCGACCCGGCCAGCCCCGATGCCCGTGGCCTCACCGTGACCATGATCTTCCCCACGCAGAAACAATAGGTTAATCCTGCTTCATCGGATTGCTTGAAACATGATCCCGAAAATCATTGATGGTTTTCGGGATCATGTTTCGATTCAAGGGGTTACCGCGTCTTTGCGTGTCCAATCGGACGTGCGCCGTGGTAGGGAGGAGACTGCATGACGATGATGGAAAGCGATTTGCTGCGGAATGTTCCGCCCGGTCGGCTTCGGCCGCTCAACCAGACGGAGCTGAAAGCGGCGCTTGCCGACCTCAAGGACATCGCCAAATCGGAACCGGCAATCGCCGCTCTTCTCGATGGCGACGGTTCCTTGCGCGATTTTATCGTCGCCGCATTGACGCTCTCGCCCTATCTTCGGGAAACCGCCAATCTCGATCCGGCGTTGCTCGTGGCGGCCATCAGCAAACCGTTGTCGCCGCAGATCGAGACCCTGGTGGCCGAGGCCCGCCGCGCCTGGCTGCCGGGAGAGGATGCTACATCCTCTCCATCCGAATCCGAGGTCATGAGCCGTTTGCGCATCGCCAAGCGCCGCGCCGCCTTCCTGATCGCGCTGGCCGATCTCGCCCGCATCTTCGATGGTAGGGTGACGACGCGCTGGTTGAGTGCGCTTGCCGAAGCCTCGATTTCGGCGGCGATCGATCATCTGCTGCTGTCGTCGCATGAGGCCGGCAAGATCACGGTTCGCGATCCCTCCGTGCCGAGCTTTGGTTCCGGCCTGATCGTGCTTGGCATGGGCAAGCTGGGCGCCGGAGAGCTGAACTATTCCTCCGATATCGACTTGGTTGTCTTTTTCGACGAGATGGCCGGCATCGTCTCCAATCCCGATGATGCCATCGATATCTTCCCGCGTCTGATGCGCCGTCTTGTGCGTATCCTTCAGGAGCGCACGGCGGACGGCTATGTCTTCCGCACCGATCTGCGCCTGCGCCCCGATCCCGGCTCGACGCCGCTTGCCATCCCCGTCGACGCGGCGATGATCTATTACGAAGGCAGGGGGCAGAATTGGGAGCGCGCCGCCTTCATCAAGGCGCGCGCCGTCGGCGGCGACATCATGGCCGGGCAAGCCTTCATCCGCGATCTCGTGCCCTTCGTCTTCCGCAAGTATCTCGATTATGCGGCGATATCGGATATCCATTCGATCAAGCGCCAGATCCATGTGCACAAGGGCCACGGCGCGATCGCGGTCAAGGGCCATAACGTCAAGCTTGGCCGTGGTGGCATTCGCGAGATCGAGTTCTTCGTCCAGACGCAGCAGCTGATTGCCGGCGGCCGCATGCCGGAGCTGCGCTCCCGCGCCACCGAGGAAACGCTGGCGGAGCTGACAAAGGCGAAATGGATCGACGCGGAAACGCGCGACGAGCTGACGGAAGCCTATTGGTTCCTGCGCGATGTCGAACACCGCATCCAGATGGTGCGCGACGAGCAGACGCATCTGCTGCCCGAAACCGATGCTGAGTTGAAGCGTGTAGCCTTCATGATGGGCTTCACCGATATCTCCAGCTTCTCCGAGGCACTGGTCACTAGACTGAAGACAGTGGAGCGGCGCTATGCGCGTTTGTTCGAGCAGGAAGCGAAGCTTTCCGGCGGGACCGGCAATCTGGTCTTCACCGGGCAGGGCGACGATCCGGACACGCTGGAAACGCTGCGCCGCCTCGGCTTCGAGCGCCCATCCGATATTTCCAACGTCATCCGCACCTGGCATTACGGCCGTTACCGCGCCACGCAGTCTGTCGAAGCGCGCGAGCGGCTGACGGAACTAACGCCCGAGCTGCTGCGGGTCTTTGGTGAAAGCAAGCGGGCGGACGAGGCGCTGCTACGTTTTGACAGCTTCATTTCCGGCCTGCCCGCCGGCATCCAGCTGTTCTCGCTGCTCAGCACCAACCCGGCGCTGCTCTCCCTCATCGTCAACATCATGTCGTCGGCACCGCGGCTCGCCGAGATCATTGCCGCTAAACCGCATGTCTTCGACGGCATGCTGGATCCCCGCCTGATGGCGGAGCTGCCGACGCGTGACTATCTGGCCGAGCGCATCACCAGCTTTCTGGCCTCGGCAGGGCATTACGAGGAGGTGCTGGACCGGCTGCGCATCTTCGCCTCCGAGCAGCGCTTCCTGATCGGCATCCGCCTGCTGACGGGCACGATCGGCGGCGCCATGGCGGCCCGCGCCTTCACCTATCTCGCCGATCTGATCGTCGAGGCGGCGTTGAGCGCGGTGATGAAGGAGATCACGGCGGCGCATGGCGACTATCCGGGCGGCCGCGTCGCGGTCATGGGCATGGGCAAGCTTGGCAGCTTCGAGCTGACCGCGGACTCCGACATCGATATCATCCTGCTTTACGATTACGACGACGCGGCCGGCGAATCCTCCGGCCAGAAGCCGCTCGACGCCACCCGCTATTTCACCCGCATCACCCAACGGCTGATCGCGGCTCTGTCGGCGCCGACGGCGGAGGGCGTGCTCTACGAGGTCGACATGCGCCTGCGTCCCTCCGGCAACAAGGGGCCGGTCGCAACCCGCATCAATTCCTTCGAGAAATACCAGCGCGATGAGGCCTGGACCTGGGAGCATATGGCGCTATCCCGCGCCCGCCTGATCTGCGGCGATGAGGACCTTATCCTCAACGCCGAACGGATCATCGGCGAGGTGCTTTCGGCAAAACGAGATATCCCGAAGACCGCCGGGGATGTTGCTGAGATGCGAGGCCTGATCGAGCAGGAAAAGCCGCCGGTCAGCATCTGGGACCTGAAGCTGATCCCCGGCGGGCTGATCGACATCGAATTCATCGCGCAATATCTGAGGTTGATCGCACCCATTCGCGGCGTCGGCATCGATGCCAGTGGTCTGAGCACCGGCGAGGCACTGAAACTGCTCGGTGGCAGCCTGATAGACCGCAACGATCTCGATCTCTGCCTGGAGGCGCTGTATATCTATACCGAACTGTCGCAGCTCATCCGGCTTTGCGTTGATGGACCGTTCGATCCTGGCAAGGCTCCTTCGGGCTTGATCGAGCTGGTCTGCCGCGCCGGCGACTGCCCGGATATCCGCACGCTGGAGGCAGAGCTGAAGCGGCTGTCGAAAGCGGTGCGGAAAGTTTTTCAGTCGGTGGTGAAGGCCTGATTCAGCCCCGGTCGGGGATGCGGATGGCGATGACGGTGCCGATGCCTTCGCGTGAGCGGATCCGCATGCGGCCGTGATGCAGCAATGTCAGCGACCGCGAGATGGCGAGCCCCAGGCCCGAACCGCCCTTGCTCTTGGCATATTGGCTTTGTACCTGCTCGAAGGGCTGGCCGATCTTGCTGAGCGCCGATTTCGGAATGCCGATGCCGGTATCCGCAATGGTCAGTATGACAGCGTCTTCGACCTTGCGGGTCCGCACCGCGATGCGGCCGCCATTATTGGTGAACTTCACGGCATTGGAGAGGAGATTGAGCAGGATCTGCTTCATGGCGCGGCGGTCGGCCGTCAGCTTGATGCCAGAGGAGATGCTTTGCTCGACGAGGATGTTCTTGCAGGCGGCCGGGATGGAGGTAAGGCGCAGGCATTCCTCGATCAAGGGCGCGAGATCGACCGTCTCGCAGGATAGCTTGATATGACCCGCCTCGATCTTCGACATGTCGAGAATGTCGTTGATGACGTTCAACAGATGCTTGCCGCTGTCGTGGATATCCTTGGCGTATTCATTGTACCGCGACGAACCGAGCGGGCCGAACATCTGGTCCTGCAGGATTTCGGAAAAACCGAGGATCGCGTTGAGCGGCGTGCGCAGCTCATGCGACATGTTGGCGAGGAATTCCGATTTGGCCTTGTTGGCGGCTTCGGCGCGTTCCTTCTCCGCGAGATAATTGGTGTTGGCGGTCGAAAGCTCCGCCTTCTGCCGCTCGAGGATCTGCCGGGAGGCGGAGAGGTCGTTGATCGTCGCCATCAGCCGCCGTTCGGACTCGCGCAGGCGCTCCTGGTTGCGCTTGAGTTGGGTGATGTCGGTGCCGACGGACACCAGGCCGCCATCGCGCGTCCGGCGTTCGTTGATCTGCAGCCAGCGCTCGTCGGCAAGCTGCACTTCCGTCGTCTGCGAATGGTTGGAGCGGCCGGGATCGACGATGCGCCGCTCGATGATCGGACGTGCCGCGGCGGCGTTGACCACGGCGCGTTCCGTGCCCGGCACCAGCACACCATTCGGCAGGCCGTATGCTTGCTGGAAATGGTCGTTGCACATCACCAGACGGTCGTTCTTGTCCCAGAGCACGAAGGCTTCCGAGGTACATTCGATCGCATCGGCCAGACGCTGGTCGGCCTCGGCATAGCGCTGCGCCAGCCGATGCTGCTCGGTGACATCCATGGCGATGCCGATCATGTGGACGCGGCCGGAATGGGTGCGGATGACCTGAGCGCGGGCGCGCATCCAGACATAGTGCCCCTTGGCATGACGGATGCGCAGGATCTGGTCGACCTGACCGGCACTGCCACGGGTGATCGAGCGCGCCAGCGTATGCAGGCTGTTGTCGTCGGGGTGCATCAACCGTTCCGCGTCGGCAAACGACAGCGGCCGGTCTGCCGCCGGCAGGCCGAGCATGTCGTACATCGACCGCGACCAGAAGAATTCGCGGGTGGTAAAATCGAAATCCCAGAGACCGCAGCGACCGCGCGACAGCGCGGTTTCGACGCGCATGTTGGATTCGAGGAAGATCTCGTCGGCGTCGCGCGTCCGTTTCACCTGGGTGTAATAGGCGTAGAGGATGACGAGCAGGATGGAGGAAATGCCGGCAAAGAGCGTGACATTGAGTGTCAGCTCATCGCGCCAGAGCTTGTCGATCTGCTCCATGGAGGCGGCGGAGAGAACGAAATCGCCCTTGTCGCCGATCAGCGAGATCGCCGCATAATAGGGCGCACCGTCGATCATGGTCTCGATCACGCCGGCATGGTCGCCGAAACTGCGGATGGCCGAGACCTCGGGGAAGAAATCCGAGATCATCAGGCCGATATAGTTGGAACCGGCAGCCGATGAGCCGAAGACGCGGCCGCTCGACTGGACCAGAAGCACGAAGGCGCCGGGATCGAGCCGGTCCTGCGGCAGATAGGTCGAAAGCTTCTGTTCGGCGCCATTGCGATCGCCGGCCCGAAACAGGCTGGCATCGTTGGAAAAGGCGGCCGCCGCCGCGGCAATGGAAAGCGACGTCGCCTGGCGGGCTGAGGCTGCCATGCGCCCGTGTTCGGTGACCATGCTGAAGAAATGCGAGGCGGCAACGACCATCAGGAAGGAGACGATGAGCACGGGAATGACCCGCTTCAGGATATGTTCCGTTTGCGGAAAGCGTCGCGAAATGGTCTCCGCGCGGACTCCCGCTCTGTCGTTAACACCGCTATGCCAGGATTTCAGACCGTCGAAATTAACACGCAGCCGTCCTTCGGCCGCGGTTGCCCGCCGCACGTCCACCATCGCTCTAGCCTTGTCCCTCGTGTGATTCGCTGCGCCGCTCGCCCGAATCTACCCTAATGAATCACTCGTGATTCGCCTTGTCCAGAGGGTGCGGTAAAACTTTGTTAACCATAAGTGATTTCAGTGCTTTTTGTACCCGCGAGGGTAGGGCGCCGGCATCCGAGACTCGCTCAGGATGAAAAAGCAGGTGCAAATCACCCGCCTCGATCACCGGATGGCAAGCGGAAAATCAGTCCTTGAGGATGCGATCCACAATGTCGCGAACGTCGGTCGAAAGGCCGCCGGCACGTTCGATCTGCATCAAAGCGGAGCGAGCATGGTCGGCGCGAACGGGTTCCAGCGACCGCCAGGAGCGCATCGAGGTCAGAATGCGCGCGGCAAGCTGCGGGTTACGCTGGTCGATATCGAGGATTTCCTGCGCGAGGAAACGATAGCCGGCGCCATCGGCGCGACCGAAGCCGGTCGGATTGGAGAAGGCGAAGGTGCCGACGAGGGCGCGCATCCGGTTGGGATTGGTGCGCTTGAAGAAAGGCATCTTCATGAGACCTTGAATACGATCGAGCGTCGCAGCACCTGGAATGGCCGCCTGAATGGAGAGCCATTTGTCGATGACCAGCGCGTTTTCGGTAAAACGGTCGTGGAAATCCTGAAGGGCAGCCTTGGCCTCAGCCGTATCTGGGAAACGGTGGGCAAGGATGGTCAGCGCGGCGCTGAGATCGGTCATGTTGTTGGCGCCGTCATAGGCCGCCTTGGCGCGGGCAGGGCTCCCGTCCGACTGGGAGAGATAGGTAAGGGCTGCATTACGCAAGGCCCTCCGTCCGGCGCTGGCCGCATCCGGGCTGAAGGGGCCGGGTGTCTGCATGCCGTCGTAGAGGGATGCGAAAATGTCCTTCCCGGCCTCGGCGATCTGCTTGAGGATCGCCTGGCGGCCGGTGTGGATTGCGTCAGGATCGTTGTCGCCGCCGAGCTCGCGGCCGATGTCGGCCTCACTCGGCAAAGCGAGTGCCAGGGCGCGGAAAGCGGGCTCCAGGCTCTTGTCTTTCGCTGCGGCCAGAAGCGCATCGATGAAGACCGGGTCGCAAGTGACCGGAGCACCCTTGCGGGCGTCGCGGGCAGCCTGCAGCAGGTTGGGCAGACCAAGGTCGATCAGCGCCTGCCAGCGGGCAAAATGATCGGTCTCGTAGCGGGCGATCAGTGCCAGATCCTTGGCGCTCTGGCTGAATTGCAGATTGATCGGCGTGGAGAAGCTGCGATTGAGCGACAGGACCGGCCGCGACGGGATGCCGTGGAAGACCACCGTCTGTGTCCGCGCCGTCAGGTGCAGAACGTCGCCGGTCAGTTCCGCGCCGGTCACCGATGTCGGCGTCAGTAACGTGCCGTCCTCGGTGATCAGCGCCATGCGCAGCGGAATGTGCAGCGGCGCCTTGGTCGTCTGACCGGGAGTGGCCGGCTGCATCTGTTCGAGCGACAGAGTGAAAGTCTTCGCGGCGGCATCATAAACACCGGAGGCGGTGACGAGCGGCGTGCCGGCCTGGTGATACCAGAGCGAGAACTGCGCGAGGTCGCGGCCACTGACATCTTCGAAGCATTTGACGAAATCCTCGATCGTCACGGCCTGGCCGTCGTGGCGGTCGAAATAGAGATCCATGCCGGTCTTGAACAGATCGCGACCGAGCAGGGTGGCGATCATGCTGGTGACTTCGCTGCCCTTCTCGTAGACCGTCGTCGTGTAGAAATTGTTGATCTCGCGATAGGTCGTCGGGCGCACCGGATGGGCGAGCGGGCCGCCATCCTCCGGAAACTGCTCCGACTTCAGATGACGAACTTCGGCGATGCGCGTGACCGGACGCGAACGCTGGTCGGCGGAAAATTCGTGGTCGCGATAGACCGTCAGGCCTTCCTTGAGGCAGAGCTGGAACCAGTCGCGGCAGGTGATGCGGTTGCCTGTCCAGTTGTGGAAATATTCGTGCGCGATGATCCGCTCGATATTGGCATAGTCGGCATCGGTGGCAATATCAGGATCGGCAAGGACGTATTTGTCGTTGAAGACGTTGAGGCCCTTGTTCTCCATCGCGCCCATGTTGAAATCGGAAACGGCGACGATCATGAAGATGTCGAGATCGTACTCGCGGCCGAACCGCTGCTCGTCCCATGTCATCGAGCGCTTCAGCGCGTCCATCGCATAGGCTGCACGCGGCTCTTTGCCATGTTCGACATAGATCTTCAGCGCCACTTCGCGGCCCGACGCGGTGACGAACGTATCCTCGACCACGCCGAGATCGCCTGCGACCAGTGCAAAGAGATAGCTTGGCTTCGGATGCGGATCGAACCAGGCGGCAAAATGCTTGCCCTCGCCGTAGCCGGCGCCGCCAAGGAAATTGCCGTTCGACAGCAGCAGCGGATTGGCGGCCTTGTCGGCGATGATGTTGACCGTGTAGGGCGCAAGTACGTCAGGGCGGTCGGGGAAATAGGTAATGCGGCGGAAGCCTTCCGCCTCGCATTGGGTGCAGTAGACGCCGCCGGTGCGGTAGAGCCCCATGAGCTGCGTATTGGCTTCGGGATTGATAACGGTCGTGATCGTCAGTTCGAAAGGCGCGTTTTCCGGCAGGTCGCGGATCGTCAGGCTGTCAGGCGTCGCGATATACTGTTCGGCCGGAAGTTCGGTCTGGTCGAGCAGCAGTCCCGAAAGGACCAGCTCGTCGCCGTCGAGTACCAGCGGTGCCTTGGGATCGATGCCTTCGCGCCGATGAAAGATCAGCCGGGCTTCGACCTTGGTCTCAGTCGGATGCAGGTCGAAGGTAAGGTCCACGCGTTCCAGTACGAAGTCGGTGGGACGATAGTCTGCCAGATGAACGATCTGGCCGGTGTCTGTTCGCATGGTCTATCCTGATCGGGCTGATACTGCGGCGGGCATTGATCCGGAGCAATGCTCCGAACGAAATCCGCCGCATCATTACATCGAAATCTGAACCAAAGTTAAAGTCATATCATCGCATCGCTGCAATTTGTGACGGCGGGGAAAGTATTTGATCGAGAAGATTGTGCTTCATTTCAGGTTGAAAGCCGCCCTGATCGTATCGTCGGCTTCAGTCTGTTGCACAACGACGCCATACCATCCAAGACCATCATAATCCTCGTAGCCAAGCGTCTTGGCGTAGGCGACGATGGCGCCGTTGTTGTCGTAATAGTTTCCCCGCGTCGTGCCCTCGGGATTGGCAAGCGCGAAATGCGAGAACATGAGTTTCGGGTCGCTGCAGGCGATCACGCGCCTCTTGCCGTCAAGCAGCATCACCACGGTCTTTTCGGCGACCTGCGGCGGCAGATTGGCTTCCTTGTCGACGATTGCCTGTCCCTGGTTCTGCCAGTCGAAATAGACACCCAGCGTGCCGATTTGCTTGCCATCCGATCGTCCGTTTTCGCGAATGCCGGTGGCGTAAACGAGAGCATTCCGCCGCTCGTGAAACTCGCTCGGCCGAACCTCGTCGACGATATACTCGTCACCCGACCGGCAAGCCGCAGCGGCCCTGAACCAGGAATCCGAGGCAAGATTGGCGCCGGCGAGCTTGCGCTGATAGGCGGGGTTGGCCGAGGCGATGACCTGTCCCTTCATGTCGGTCACGACCAGATCGAGATAGACCGTATAGAAGCGGTTGATGACACCGAGCCGTTCGGCGGCAAAGGCAATGCGTTGCGGCTGCGGGTCCTGAAGTGCCTCCCAGAGAGCTGTGTCGGTCGCCCACCAGCGGACGTCGGCGGTGCGCTCGAAGAGATTGCGGACGATGAGCTGTACCAGCGTCTGGGCGAGATCGGTCAGGCGAACGCCCTCCATCTCCTCCACCAGCGCTTCGGCCATGCTGCGGCTGACACCGATGCGGCTGAGCACGTTGTCCTGAAATTTGCTCGCGATATCGGTCGCGATCTGTGCAAGGCGCTGCACCTCGTTGGCGACCACGGCGAAGCCCTTGCCGGTTTCGCCGGCGCGGGCAGCCTCGATCAGCGCGTTGATTGCCAGAAGCTTGATCTGCTTGACGACATGGGTGTTATCGGTGCTGAAGCGCTCGAGGTCGTTGCCGATGCCATCGGTCACGACGCGCATCGAACGCGGCGTTACCGCATGCTGCTGAGAGCTCCGTTTCATCGATGGGGCTGCTGTCATCCGACCTAGACCTCGTAAACAGTAAAAGCTGTAGTAGTTGTTGGAAATACATGCTGCGCCGCAGGAATTATTGAATGCGGTGAAATGAAGTTGAAATACTATGGTTTTTAAAAGGTTAATACGGCCCGCTATGAAGTAGCCATATTGTTTTGACCCAAAAAAAGTCTTGGCCGGAAGACGCGAGTCGATCAGTCGACTGTCGTTGGAGCCGGGGGAACGGGCGGCTCACCGCCGCGCATGGGAAGCGGGATCGACTGGAAATCGGTCTTGTCGATACGGCCTTCGTTTGGTTTACGCCTGGCGATGCGCCAGCCGGCGTAGCCGGCATAGAGCGCGAAGGCGAGTGCCAGGAACCAGAGAAGGCCGGATGGGCCGGCGAATTCCATCATTGCGCCGCCGACCAGCGGGCCGGAGACGGTGCCGAGCCCGTAGAGCAGCATGATGCCGCTGGAAATGGTGACATATTCGTCGGGTGCGGCGCGATCATTGGCATGGGCGACATTGAGGGCATAGATCGGGTAGAGCACCGTGCCGATGAAGAAGCCGGCAATATAGAGCGTCATCAGCGTATGCGCGTCGAATAAGGTCATGATGATGCAGGCGAGAACGCCGATGCTGCCGCAGACGATCATGACGTAGCGCCGGTCCACGAGGTCGGAGATGCGGCCGATCGGCATTTGCGACACCGCGCCGCCGGCGAGCACACAGGCAAGCAGCGTTGCGCCCTCGGCTGTATTCATGCCGACATTCTGGGTGTAGACGCCGCCAAGGCTGCTCCAGGTGCCGGAGAGGGCGCCCGATAGCAGTGAGCCGATGAAGGCAATGGGCGATAGCCGGTAGAGTTTCGGCAGGTCGAACTTGGCCTCATGGATTGGCGTCGGCGACTTGGCGGTCGAAAGCGCCGTCGGCAGCATGGCGAGCGCGAAGATGATGCCGCACAGGATGAAAAGCGAGGTATTGCTGGGGTCGCCGAGCGGCACCAGATATTGGCCGCCGATCGAGCCGATCAGGCAGGTGATCATATAGACCGAGAAGACAGTTGCTCGGTTCTCGTTGTTGACCCGCTCGTTCAGCCAGCTTTCGATGATGAGATAGGCGCCGGCAATGCCGAAGCCGCTGATGCAGCGGAAGGCGAGCCAGGCACGCCAATCGACCATCAGGGCGCAAAGCAGGATACCGATGCTGAGAAGCGAGATCAGCGCGCCGAACACGCGTACATGCCCCACCCGCCGCACGAAGCGCGGCGTGATGATGCAGGATATGGTGAAGCCGAACGTATAGCCGGTGGCGATCACCGATATGGTGAAGGTCGACCAGCCCTCCGCCACCGATCGGATCGGTACGACGAAATTCATCAGGCCATAGCCGATCATCATCAACAGCGTTGACAGCATCAGACTGGCGATCGAGACGAGGCTGGCCAGCATTGGAACGGGATTCCGGTCAAGTGAGTTGAAGAGCGCCGATTGCCACGGCCATCTTGCTTTAACCCGGCAATGACGCGCGATCAATCGCGACGCCGCGTGACGCGAATGGTTGGACCGGTCTTGGTATCGCGCTTAGCCATGGAAAAGACGGCTATGAAAGTATTTTTTGTTTAACCTATCGCGTCAACTGTGTTTATAGCATGCTATCTTGTGTCAGTATTGTACACGACGACGATAAGTTCGTGTAAGAATTAGAAAAATTCCTTGCCTATTGGTATTTAAAAGGGCGCCATAAGGAGGCCCGCTTGAGCTTTTCCGTCGAGCAACTTGCTCGCCATTCCGAATTCGTACCTTCCTTGCGCTTTCTGGCAGAGGCGCTGCGGAACCGTTATGACAGCGGGCCGCGGATTGCACGCCTCCTGGCCTCGCACCAGCGCTGGCTTTTGACCCAGATGGCCTATGCACTTCATCTGGAATATGACCCTACCATACCCGGTTCCGGTCTGACCGCCGTCGAGCTTCGCAATCTCATCACCCATTACCGCGTGGCAAGCCGCAATACCGTGCTGACCTACATTGAGGAGTTGCTGACCTATCGCTTCCTCCTTCCCGCTACCGGCCCGGTCCTGCGCCCGCGGCGCTACGAGCCGGCGGAGATCAGCCATGCTGCGATGTTCAGTTGGTTTCTCGCCAATCTTGCCGCTCTCGACCTCATCGACAATGGCAGCCGCGCCGTGACGCTTGCGGCCCATCCGGGGTTGTTCGATCTGGCGCAGCCACGCATGGCGCGCCGCTGTCTGGAAGAGACGGCCTGGCGCGAGCCGCCGGAGCGCGTCGGCATGTTTCTCTGGACGGAGGCAGGCGGCCTCGTGGTCGATAATCTCATGTCCCGACTGGAGCCGAATGCTGAGGCAGACGGTCGCATCGATCTTGGCCGCATCGATACGCGCGCCATCGCCGCGCAGTTCATGATGTCGCGCACCCATTTGCAGCGCCTTCTGCGCAAGGCTGCAGACCACGGCTGCATCGGCTGGTACGACGAGGCGAAGAAGACGCGACTATGGATGTCGCGTGACTTTCTCGATGAATATTGCAGTTGGCAGGCCGTGAAGTTCGCGGCTGTGGACGAGGGTTTCGAATGGGCGCAAGCCGTTGTGGCAGATGCCGCGCCGAAGGAATGATCAGAAGAAAAAACGCCGGGCTAGGCCCGGCGCGTACTTCATGAAAATTGATGATGAAAATCCGAAACGAAAAAGGGCGGGATCATCGATCCCGCCCTTTTCAAACTTACAGGGGAATGCCGGTCGCCGCCGCATATGCGGGGCTCATTTCGCGCTTCGCGACCTTATGCAGGCCGCGGGAGCGCTCGAATTCTTCCGCCGCGCGCACCGCCGAGCCGATATGCCCAACGGTATCGAGGAGGGTAAAGAGGGAACGAAATCCTGTAGACACGATGCAATTCCTCTTCAGCACTGACGAAAATCAGCGAATATGGCAGCCGGGCGGGCAACGCGCGCGGAAATTCCGGTGCCGCGAGCAGTCATCTGCTCATTAGCGGCAATGCCGACGCTGCGATGGCCGTTGATGGCGCGTACAGGTTCAATGGCACGGCGCAGGGTATCAAACCCACAATGGATAGGACGAAAACGTGCAGTCACGGCCTTGGTTCCTTTCAAAATTCCTCCCAAGACACGTCTTATATATTGCAGTGCAACATTGATTTCGCAATGCACGCAATTGGGGTGCTGCTATGCGCGATATGCATGGCAGCTTTCATATTCCGTTAATGCTGCTAAAAAATTAGCCTTTGGCTTCGGTGTCGATGCGCGTTCTGAAGGCTAACAGGTCGTTCCAGGCCAATCGCTTGTTGATTGGGGCGGTGAGCAATTCCTGGGGGTGGAGGCTGGCGATTGCCGGTATCGCCCGGCCGGATATCGTCACGTCCCGCCACTGTCCGCGCAGACCGTGGATCGTCTCATTGCTTCCAAAGAAGTGGCGGGCCGTGAAGTTGCCGAGCAGCAGTAGGGCTTGCGGCTCGGCAAGAGCGATCTGCCGCTCGATAAAGGGGCGGCAGATCTCGATTTCCGGCGCCGACGGTGCGCGATTGCCCGGCGGCCGCCAGGGAATGACATTGGTGAGCAGGATGCCGTCGCGCTTGAGGCCGATGGCGGCCAGCATCTTGTCGAGCAACAGCCCCGTCCGCCCGGCAAAGGGCGCACCCTCGCGGTCGTCATCGGCGCTGGGCATCGGGCCGATTACCATGATGCGGCCCTCGGGGGTGCCGCTGGCGAAGATGGTCGAGCGGGCGCTGTTTTTCAGATTGCAGCTGTTGAAAGCCTCGAGCGCCGTCTTGAGTTCGCTGAGAGACCGCGCGCTTTCGGCCGCGAAGCGCGCCTGCTCGACGGCTTGTTCGTCGGGAATGGCAGGTGCACTGCGGGGTGCCGTTGCAGGGGCGGCCGCCTTTGGTGCGGCCTGACGGCGCTCCGGTTGTTGTGCCGGTCGTGCTGCGGGTTGCTGTGTCGCCTCGACACGCGGCTGGGCCGCCCGCGCGCCTTGGCGAGCGGCTTTCATCGCCTCGAACTCTACGAAGCGGTCGACGGCCTCTTCTTCCAGCAACCACTCCACACCGGCATCCGCATGAAAATGCAGAAGGGCGGCGAGTTCGGCTGGCGAAAGGTCGTTGGCGGAGATCATTGGTGAACTCTAGCCAAAGCCGGGGCAGAACGAAAGGGCAGGGGCGTGACTCCCCTCACGCCGTCCACTGGCTGATGTCGTCGCGCTCGCCGATCAGGGCGAGACCATGGGCGATCGACAGCAATTCGCCGCCGGTTTCGATCCGCTCCTGACCGAAGCGTTCGGTGAAGATGCGGCGCACCGCCGGCACGAAGGAGGTGCCGCCGGTGAGGAACACCTTATCGATGGTGTTGGGTGACGTGTCGGTGGTCGTCAGAACATCATCCAGCGCGCCCTCGATGCGAGAGAGATCGTCGGCGATCCAGCGCTCGAAATCGGCGCGGCGCACCGTCTTGCAGCCGGCCTTGCCAAGCGGCGGGAAATTGAATTCGGCTTCTTCTTCAGCCGACAGCGCCATCTTCGTCGCCGACACCGCCTGATAGAGCGGATAGCCTTCGTCATGCTCGACGAGATCGATGAAAGTCTCCAGCTTGTCCGGCTCCATGCTGCTGCGCACCAGCTTCTTCAGGTCGGCATATTCGCGCGAGGTCTTGAAGATCGAAAGCTGGTTCCAGCGGCCGAAATTGGCGTAGTAGGAGGTTGGCACTTCCAGCAGCTTGTCGAAGCTCTTGAAGTAGCTGCCCTTGCCGATCTCCGGCGAGACGATGTTGTCGATCATCCGGAAGTCGAAATGGTCGCCGGCGATGCCGACGCCGGAATGGCCGATCGGCGTCGCCGTCAGTCGGCCTGCATGGCTCTCGAAGCGGATCAGCGAATAGTCCGTGGTACCGCCGCCGAAGTCGGCGACCAGCACGGTCGCATCCGCCTTCAGATGCTGGGCAAAGTAAAAGGCGGCTGCCACCGGTTCGTAGACATAATGGATTTCCGGAAAGCCGAACCGAGACAGCGCCTCGTTGTAGCGCGCGGTGGCAAGCGTCGGATCAGGATTGGCACCGGCAAAATGCACCGGACGGCCGGCGACGATGCGGCCGACTTCCGTCGGCCAGCCATCGCCGGCATAGGCGCGCAGACGGCGCACGAAGATCTCCATCAGATCCTCGAACGTATGGCGCTTGGCATAGATCAGCGTGCCCTGAAAAAGCGCGCTGGCGGCAAAGGTCTTGATCGACTGCAGAAAGCGGCAGTCGCCGGGATTGTCGATGAACTGCCGGATGGCGGCATGCCCCGCCTCGACCTTCAGGGCTGCGGCACCCAAGCCCGGATCCTTCATGAAGGACAGAGCCGTACGCATGCTGTCCGCCGTGCCAGCGGCGCTGGTGAAGGCGACCGATTGCGTCGCCGGACCGTCGGCCAGAGCCAGAACCGTATTCGTTGTGCCGAAGTCAAGACCAAGCGCCCGAGCCATGCCCGCACTCCCTTCTGTCGAAATTTTATGGAATGAGGCCGATGCCCCTCATGGAACGCGAGACGCGCCCCTGTCTGAAAGAGGGCGCGTCATGGCATGGCTGGATTGCAAGCGCAAGACTGGAGCGCGGATTTATTTGGGCGGGATCCGATCCGGAAACGGCCTTGTGCTTTTCGCCGCGCCGTCCTTGAGTTCTAGACCGCGCCAAAGCGAAACGGGCGTCTTCTCGGCGCCCGTCATCTATTACTCGGCCGCGATGGCGGTCGGCGTTTCCTCTTCGTGCGGATGCTTGTCCTTGCGCTTGCCGAGGCGGCCGACGAAGTCGTTCAGGCGATTCATCTCCAGGAAGATGACCGGCGTGATGAACAGCGTCAGGATCTGCGAGACGACGAGACCACCGACAACGGCGATGCCGAGCGGCTGGCGCAGCTCCGAGCTGGCGCCACCGCCGACGGCGATCGGCAGCGCACCGAGCAGGGCGCAGAAGGTCGTCATCATGATCGGACGGAAACGGCGCACGCAGGCTTCATGGATCGCTTCCGAGGGCGATATGCCGGCGGTCGTTCGCAGCGTTTCCAGCGCCACGTCGATCATCATGATCGCGTTCTTCTTGACGATGCCGATCAGCATCAAGAGACCGATGAGCGCGATGATCGACAGGTCGAAGCCGAAGAGCTTCAGGGCGAGCAGCGCGCCGAGGGCCGCGGCCGGCAGACCGGAAAGAATGGTCAGCGGGTGGATGAAGCTTTCATAGAGAACGCCGAGCACCACATAGATCGTCAGCACGGCAGCAAGGATCAGGTAAGGCGTGCTGCCCTGCGACTGCTGAAAGATCTGGGCGGTGCCGCCGTAGGACGTGAAGACGTCCGCCGGCACATTGAGGTCCTTCTTGATCTGTTCGATCTGGGCGGTGGCGTCGCCGAGCGCCTCGCCGGCCGGCAGGTTGAAGGACACGGTGGTCGAAACGAGCTGTCCGGTCTGGTTGATGGTGACCGGACCCGTCGTGCGTTCGACATGGGCGAAGTTCGACAGCGGAACGAGAGCGCCGCTTGCGGAGGCGATCTGGATTTCCTGAAGCTTCTGATCATCCCAGGGCTTGCTGGTGTCGAACTCGACGATGACGTCGTAGCTATCGCCGGTGGATTGGATCTGCGCGGCTTCGTAGCTGCTGAAAGCCTCTTCGAGCGTGGTACGCAACTGGTTGTTGTTGATGCCGTAGGCTGCCGCCTTTTCGGTATCGACGACGATATTGGCTTGAAGCGCGTTGTTCTGCTCGTCCGACGTCACGTCGGTAAAACGCGGATCGCGCCGCATGGCGTCTTCGATCTTGTTGGCCCAGAGATCGGTCTGGTCGGCACTGAGCGCCTGGACGACGAGCTGATACTGGCTGGCCGTCTGGCGGCCGCCAAAGCGCAGGCTCTGCTGTGGCGTGATGAAGGCCTTGATACCGGCGATCTTGTTGATGCTGGCGCGCAGTTCACGCAACGTCGTGTCCAGAGGCTCGCGCTGATCCTTCGGCTTCAGTTCGACGAACATCGTGCCGTTGTTCAATGGTTGGCGCGCACTACCGCCGACAATCGACATGACATGGGCAACGGCGGGGTTCTGCTTGATGGCGGCCGCCGCCTGATTCTGCAGATCGCGCATGGCCGTATAGGAAATATCCTGGCGGGCCTGGGTGGATATCTGCAGGCGGCCGATATCTTCCGTCGGGAAGAAGCTCGCGGGCAGCACCATGAACAGGTACACCGAGAGACCGATCGAGCCGGCGAAGCAGAGAAGAACGATACTGCGGTTTCGTAGACACCAGCCGACACCCCTGTCGTAACAGCGCTGGACCCAGTCGAAGCCGATATTGAAGAGGCGTACCGGCAGCGGTGGCGGGCGATGGTCGTTGGAGAGCCGAGAGCTGAGCATCGGTGTGACGGTCAGGGAGACGATCGCCGACGACACGATGGCGATGGCGACCACCATGCCGAATTCGTTGAAGATACGACCGACCACGCCGCCCATCAGCAGGATCGGAATGAAGACCGCGATCAGCGAGATCGACATCGAGATGATGGTGTAGCTGACTTCCGCCGAGCCCTTGATCGCCGCCTGCAGCACCGGCATGCCTTCCTCGACATGCCGCAATATGTTTTCGAGCATGACGATGGCGTCGTCCACCACAAGGCCGACCGCAAGCGTCAATCCTAGCAGCGAGATGTTGTCGACGCTGTATCCGAGCACATACATCATGCCGAATGTCGCGATCAGCGACAACGGCACGGCAAGGCCCGGAATGATCGTTGCCATCAGCTTGCCGGTAAAGAGATAGATGACCAGGACGACAAGGCTGATCGTCAGCATCAGCGTGAATTTGACGTCGGCTATGGCATCGCGAATCGGCTGTGCCGAATCGTTCATGATGCTCGTCTTCACCGAAGCCGGGATTTCCGCGTGCAGCTGCGGCAGCTTGGCATTGATCGCATCGACCACGTCGACGGTGTTGGCGTCCGGCTGGCGCTGGACGGCGAGAATGATCGCCCGTTTGCCGTCATACCAGGAGCCCGTATTGGTATTCTGCACGCTGTCCTGGACGTCGGCGACGTCGCTCAGGTGGATCGGCGCCCCATTGGGGTTGGCGATGACCAGCGTGCGGAACTGCTGGGCGTTGAGCAGCTGTGTGTTGGCGTTGACCGTCATGCTCTGCGATTTGTTCTGCAGAGTGCCGATCGGAACCTGGCTGTTGGCGTTGGAAAGCGCGGTATTGACGGTATCGATACCGATGCCGCGATCTTGCAGCTTGTTCGGATCGACCTCGACGCGCACGGCATAGGTCTGCGCACCATAGACGGTCACCTGGGCGACGCCGGAAATGGTCGACAGCGACGGCGAGATGATGTCTTCGGCGATTTCATCGAGCTTGCTGCGTGGCATCGTATCGCTTTGTACGGCCAGAAGCAGGATCGGCGCATCGGCCGGGTTGGTCTTGCGATAGCTCGGCGGCACGGTCAGATTGTCGGGCAGCTGGCGCGTCGCATTCGAGATTGCCGCCTGGACGTCGGCGGCGGCGGCATCGATATCGCGGCTGAGGTCGAACTGCAGAACGATACTGGTATTACCGAGCGAGTTCGTCGACGAGATTTCACTGATGCCGGGGATGGTTTCGAACTGCTTGATCAGCGGTGTCGAAACCGAGGTCGCCATGGTCTGCGGGGAAGCGCCCGTCAGCTGTGCTGTGACGTTGACGGTTGGAAAGTCGACCTGGGGCAGGGCCGCCACGGGCACGAGCTGATAGCCGGCCAGGCCGGCCATCACTACACCCAGGGCCAGAAGTGTCGTCGCAACCGGCCGTTGGATACAGAAATTGGGGATCATTGCTGTGCTCCAACCGTGATCGTTTCGGTTTTCTGACCCGACTCGCCGTCGGCCGAGGCGACATTCTGGGACTTGCCGTCGTTGAACTGTTCGACGACACTTTGACCGTCATTGAGCTGCACCTGGCCTTCGATCACCACATGGTCGCCTTCCGAAAGACCCGTGGCGACGGCGGAGAAGCCGCGATTCTGGCGGGCAACGGTGACCGGCGTCATATGAACCTTGTTGTCCTTGACGACGAAGGCGTAGAAGCCTTCGGCACCGGGACTGACTGCAACCGTGGGCGCGACCAATACAGGCTGGTTGTCATTGAAATGCACGACGATATTGACCGACTGGCCGGGCCAGATGGCGCCATTGGCATTGTCGAACTTGGCCTTGGCGAGGATGGTGCCGGAGGTGGCGTCCACCTGATTGTCATAAAAGCTCATCACGCCCTGGCGCGATTTGCCTTGTTCCGAGCGGGGCACGGTGCTGACCGGCACGGAGCCGCTCTTCATCGCTTCTTCCAGTTCGCGAAGATGACTCTCCTGCAGATGCAATTTGACGTAGATCGGATCGTACTGCGCGATCGAGACGATCGCCGTGCCGGGGCTCACATAGGCACCGACGCTGAGAGCGACGTCGCCGAGGCGGCCATTATAAGGTGCGCGGATCTGGGTGTTCTCAAGCAGGACCTGATCGGAGGCGAGCTGTGCCTTGTCGCCATTGACCGTTGCCACCGCGGTATCGCGTGCCGCGACGGCCTGATCC
This sequence comes from Rhizobium sp., assembly GCA_036383055.1. Lineage (GTDB taxonomy): Bacteria > Pseudomonadota > Alphaproteobacteria > Rhizobiales > Rhizobiaceae > Rhizobium. Next base: position 24,460 of record DASVPC010000049.1, read on the forward strand.
AGCGTCTGCTGCGTGCCGGCGCCGTTCAATAGGCTCTTGGCGCGCGTGAGGGCGGATTCGGCTTGGGTCAAAGTTGCCTGGTCCTTGGCCAGCGTCGCCTGGTCCTTGTCGACCGAGGCCTGGGCCGTGCGCGGATCGAGCTTGGCGATCAGGTCGCCGGCTTTGACCATGGCGCCGTCCTGAGCCTCGATCGAGACGATAATGCCGGACTCCTGCGCGGCGATCGTCGTCGTATCCTGCGCATCGGCCCAGCCGGTGGCGGTGACATCGTTGGCCAGCGTCGTTTTCGTGACCGCCACGGTCTTGACGACCTGGGCGGCGGCCTGACGTTTACCATGGCCTCCGGCGTCTGCCGTCTTGGTGCTGTCCTCGGTCTTGGCGGATGCCTTGTCGACGAAAGCGGACATAAAAGGAATACGGTCGCGGTAATTCCATACTGCAAAGGCGGCAATAACGATGAGGCCGAGAGAGAGCCAGAATTTCTTCATATTTAAGAACCGGTCGAGGCGAGTTGCGGGAAATGCGATGACTTCGAAGTGGATTTGTTGCGGCGCAAACAAAGATGTGTTTCGCTACAACTCCTCACATCGCCGTTACCGCTAACGTTCGGTTATTCTGTCCCTATAACGCGAATTCATGAACGCCATTCCGCCCCAATTTACCACAGTTCGCGGTGGTGAAAAATTAAAGCTTGGAAAGCTTTGCCGCCGCGACGCTTCTCGCAGCGCAACAAATGGTCGAAATGACTATTTTTTGATTGCCGCCATGTAATAAAAGCGGGGCCAAGCCGATTTTTGCTAGGTTTATCTTGAAATGGCGAGTCCCGTCGTCATGGCGAGACTCGCTGTTACTCACGCAATTGTGTTGCCTTTCGTGGTTTCAGTCTGCCTCTTCTTGCCCGTGAAAGTTGTTATTTAGAGCGACCGCGCTGCGCCGCCGTCGCAGCGGATCATCGAACCGGTCACATAGCTTGCGGGTTCGCTGCAGAGAAAGGCCGCGGTGGCGGCAAATTCCTCGACGCGGCCGTAACGGCCGGCGGGGATGCGCTGCTGTCGCTCGGCGCTGATGTCTTCCAGGCTCTTGCCGCTGCGTTTGGCGGCAGCATTGTCAAGGTCGGCAAGCCTGTCGGTGGCGATGCTGCCCGGCAAGAGCATGTTCACGGTGATGCCCTGCACCGCCACTTCACTCGCCAGCGTCTTGCTCCAGCCGGCAAGTGCGGGGCGCAGCGTATTGGACAGTGCCAGATTGGAGATCGGCTCGATGACGCCGGAGGAGGCGACGGTGAGGATACGTCCCCATCCTTGCGCCTTCATGCCCGGCAACAGCGCATTTGTCAGCGTGATGAGCCGTGCCACCATCGACAGGAAATAGGTCTCCAGCCGCTCGGCAGTCATGTCCTCCGTCGTACCCGGCGTCGGCCCGCCGCTATTGTTGACGAGGATGTCGAGCCCGCCGAGCTTGTCGGCAACCGCCTTGCTGACGACCTCTACGAAGTTTTCGTCGTTGAGGTCGGCCCAGATCCAGTCGGCCCGACCTTTACCCTCGGCATTGATGGCCTTGCAATTGGCTTCCAGCCGCTCGCCGCTGCGCCCGCAAAGCAGGACATTCGCTCCCTCGCGCGCCAGCGCCACAGCGATCCCGTGACCCAATCCTTTGGACGAGGCGAGAACCAGCGCCCGCTTTCCCTTGATGCCGAGATCCATCCTGTTCATCCTTCATAGTGTTTGAGTCTTTCAGGCGGAATTTATAGAGCGTGGCAAACAGCTTTTGAAAGTTGAATGCCAACAAACGACAGTGAAATGCGGGTTAAAATATTGACGTTAACGTAAGCGTCATTTAACTTGATTGACGCGTTGGGTGAATTGGAGGATTGCCTGTCGCTTCCCGGCTCGACAATCCTCTCTTGTTTTGACAAGAGATAAACGAAACGGGGAAGACGCCCAAAGGGGACAAGGCCGCGCATCCGGTTCAATCGGGGCATGGCCAATCGGAGAGAGTGAATGACTGACGCCAGCGAGCTGCCGGAACGCGAGAGCATGGAATTCGACGTTGTGATTGTCGGGGCAGGCCCTGCCGGGCTGTCGGCGGCGATCCGACTGAAGCAGGTCAATCCGGACCTGACCGTCGTCGTGCTTGAAAAGGGCGCCGAGGTGGGCGCGCATATCCTCTCCGGCGCCGTCGTCGACCCGATCGGCGTCGACCGCCTGCTCCCTGGTTGGCGCGAGGAGGAGGGGCATCCCTTCAAGACCGAGGTAGCGGCCGATCACTTCATGCTGCTGGGTCCCGCCGGCTCCATCCGCTTGCCGAATTTCGCCATGCCGCCGCTGATGAACAATCACGGCAATTATATCGTCTCGCTCGGCAATGTCTGTCGTTGGCTGGCCGAGAAGGCCGAGGCGTTGGGCGTCGAGATCTATCCCGGCTTTGCCGCAACCGAAGTGCTTTATAATGAGGAGGGTGCCGTCATCGGCGTCGCCACCGGCGACATGGGCATCGAGAAGAATGGCGAGTCCGGACCGAACTATACGCGCGGTATGGAACTGCTCGGCAAATATGTGCTGATCGGCGAAGGCGTGCGCGGCTCGCTCGCCAAGCAGCTGATTGCCAAGTTCGATCTGTCGAAAGATCGTGAGCCGCAGAAGTTCGGCATCGGCATCAAGGAGCTCTGGCAGGTGAAGCCCGAGAACCATAAGCAGGGCCTCGTGCAGCACTCCTTCGGCTGGCCGCTTGGCATGAAGACCGGCGGCGGTTCCTTCCTCTATCATCTCGAGGACAATCTGGTTGCCGTCGGCTTCGTCGTCCATCTGAACTACAAGAACCCCTATCTCTTCCCCTTCGAGGAATTCCAGCGCTTCAAGACGCATCCGGCAATCCGCGGCACCTTCGAGGGCGGCAAGCGCATCTCCTATGGCGCCCGCGCCATCACCGAGGGCGGCTACCAGTCGGTGCCGAAGCTCTCCTTCCCCGGCGGCGCGCTGATCGGCTGTTCGGCCGGCTTCGTCAACGTGCCGCGCATCAAGGGCAGCCATAACGCGGTGCTGTCGGGCATGCTCGCTGCCGACAAGATTGCGGACGCGATCGCGGCCGGCCGCGCCAATGACGAAGTCATCGAGATCGAGAACGAATGGCGTGCTTCCGACATTGGCAAGGACCTGAAGCGGGTTCGCAACGTCAAGCCGCTGTGGTCGAAGTTCGGCACGGCGGTCGGCGTTGCTCTGGGCGGCCTCGACATGTGGACCAACCAGCTCCTCGGCTTCTCCTTCTTCGGCACGCTGAAGCACGGCAAGACCGACGCCCAGTCGCTGGAGCCGGCGGCCAAGCACAAGAAGATCGACTATCCGAAGCCGGACGGCGTGCTGACCTTCGATCGTCTCTCCTCGGTGTTCCTGTCGAATACCAATCATGAGGAGGACCAGCCGGTTCATCTGAAGGTCAATGATATGGCTCTGCAGAGGAACTCGGAGCACGACATCTATGCCGGCCCGTCGACCCGCTACTGTCCCGCCGGCGTCTATGAGTGGGTGGAGAAGGACGGCGAGGAGACCTACGTCATCAACGCCCAGAACTGTGTCCACTGCAAGACCTGCGACATCAAGGACCCCAACCAGAACATCAACTGGGTCCCGCCGCAGGGCGGTGAGGGACCGGTCTATCCGAATATGTGACGGAGATGTCGGGGAACGGTCGAGATATGTATGCGATCCGTTCCGCCCGGCCGGATGAATTGCACCTGCTGGCGGCGATCGAGGTTGACGCTTTCTGGGCACTGCACGATGCTGGCGCGGTCGCCTGCGAACCGACCTCCTTGCCGATCGGCGTGCTCCGGCAATCCCTGGAGGCGGATCTGCTGTTCGTCGCAGCCGATGTTGGCGACCAGCCGTTCGGCTTCCTTGCGGGTGTCGCCATGGCCGATACCGTCCATATCGCCGAGATCGACGTCGTGCGTGACTGGCAGAAAAAGGGTGTCGGACGGCGGCTGATGCAGGCGCTCATCGAGCGGGCACGCACGCGCGGCGCATCGGGTATTACGCTGACGACGGATCGCCATGTCCCCTTCAACGCGCCGTTCTATGTCTCGCTTGGATTCCGCATACTGGACGAAAGCGAAAGATCGGCGGAACTGACGCGAATCCTGGAAAGGGAGTTCGAACACGGCGCCGACCCGGCCCGACGGGTTGCGATGGCGCTGTGGTTTTGAGCTGAGATGGTGCGACAATTCTAAGGTGCTCGGCAAGGCGCCACGGCGGCTAAATGCCGAAGGCTGCCGATGGCAGCCTCCAATCTATCCCTTTACAGAGAGCGTGCTCACTTCCGTGACAACAGTCCCGTCGACAGCGCGACCCCCAATCCCGTAACCACCGCTGCCGAGATCTCCGCCATGCCGAGCGGCTCGCCCAGCAGCAGCCCGCCGCCGAAAGTCGCGAGAACCGGGGTGATGGCGGTGAAGGCGGCGGCCTGCGTGCCGCCAAGCGCCTGGACAGCGAGACCGTAGGCGAGGGTGGCGGCGAGGCCCGAAAGCAGGCCCTGACTCACGACCTGCAAGCCGATTTCCGGCAGCGATACGGAGGCGAGCGAGCTGCCGAAGACGAAAGCCAGCCCGACATGGATGAGGAACGACCAGACGGCGATGATGGCGCTCGACTGGACGGCGTTCAGGCCGGAGCGGCGGAAGGCGTGGGTATAGCCGGCCCAGAGCAGGGCGCCGAGCGGCAGCAGCGTGAAGCTCACCCAGGAAACCTCCGCGCCGGAAAGGCTGCGCACCAGAAGAATGACGACGCCGGCGACGATGCCGCCAAGGCCGAGCCAGCGGGTGATATCCGGACGCTCGCGAAACAGCAGCACACCGATCAGCGCGGCCGCCAGCGGCATTGAGCCGCCAAGCAGGATGCCGGCCGAGGCGGCGGGCGTGAAGTGGATGGCGAAGGTGGTCAACTGGAAGAACAGCGCACCGGAGCCACACACCATCAGCGCCAGCAGCTTCAGCGGCACGCCCTTCGGCAAGAGGCCGGTGCGCATCCAGACGGGGGAGAGCACCAGCGCCGGAATGCCGTAACGGATCAGGCCGAGGTCGATCGTGCTCATCTGCGTTTCAGCGGTATGGCGGGTGGCCAGGATCCAGTTGGCCCAGATCAGCACGGTGATGATGGCGCCGGCATAGCCGATCGCGGCGGGCATCGTCTTGCGGGAGGAGAAAGCCAAAGTGGTCATCGACATATCCTTTCTAACCGTCCGGATCATCATCCGGTTGAAGAAAAGATAGCGCCGGAGGCCGAGGCATGTCCTTGCTAGTTATGGCTTCAAAAACATGCTAATAGCAATAATCTGCCAATATAGGCAATTGAGATTCGCAAAAATGCCAAAACTGGATAAATTCGATATTGCCATCCTCAACTGCCTGCAGGAGGATGCACGCGCCACCAATGTCGAGATCGCCGAAAAGGTCAATCTATCGCCGTCGCCGTGCCTGCGGCGCATCCGCAATCTGGAAAAATCGGGCCTGCTGCGCGGCTACCGCGCCGATATCGACCGCAAGGAAGCGGGTCTCGGCCTGACGGTTTTCGTCGAGCTCAAGGTCGGGCATCACTCGAAGGAAAATTCCGAGGCGCAGCAGGCAGCACTGCTTGCAATCCCGGAAGTCGTCGCTTGCCATTTGATTTCAGGAACGGCCGACTTTCTGGCCGAGGTCGTGGTAGAGGATCTCACGGCCTATGAAAAGGTGATGTCGGAAAAGCTGCTGGTGCTGCCCGGCGTCTCCGACCTGCGCTCGAATTTCGCGATCCGCACCCTCAAGACCAACGGCGCCCTGAAGCTGCCCCAACCGGTCTGAAACGAAAAGGGGCCGTTGCCGGCCCCTTCGATGTCAGGATTTCGATTGTTCTTAGAGCATCGTGCCGCTGAGGATCAGCAGCGCGACCGAGAAGTAGATCACCAGGCCGGTCACATCCACTAGCGTTGCGACGGCCGGAGCCGAGGCGCTGGCCGGATCGAGCCGCAGTCTCTGCAGCAGGAACGGCAGCATCGAACCGGCAAGCGAGCCGAAGGTGACAATACCGATCAACGCGGCGAAGACGGTCAGGCCGACCAGTTGCCAGTGCGGACCGTAGTCGAATAGGCCGATGGTCTGCCAAAGCACGACGCGGGCGAAGCCGACGAGGCCGAGGATGGAGCCGAGCACGATGCCGGTCGGCAGTTCGCGCAGGGCGACGCGCCACCAATCCGAAAGCTTGAGCTCGCCGAGCGCCAGCGCCCGGATGATCAGCGACGTCGCCTGCGAGCCGGAATTGCCGCCCGAGCTCATGATCAGCGGGATGAACAGCGTCAGGACGACGGCCTTTTCCAGTTCGCCTTCGAAATGCTGCATGGCGCTTGCCGTCAGCATTTCGCCGAGGAAGAGGGCGGCGAGCCAGCCGGCGCGCTTGCGGATCATGCCCGCAAAGCCGATCTTCATATAGGGCTGGCCAAGGGCTTCCATGCCGCCGAACCTTTGCGCGGCTTCCGTGTTGTCGGCAATCATCGTGTCAATGACGTCGTCGACCGTGACGATGCCG
>DASVPC010000050.1:0-34603 GCA_036383055.1 Rhizobium sp.
TCGTGTAGAGACCAAGGAAGCCGACCGGTCCCAGCATGAATGGAAGAGGATGTTGCCGTCCGAGATATTCGGTCGACAGATCAGGCTCGGCATAATCGCCGAGAACGGTCTGTCGCAGCCGCAAAAGCGAGAAATCGTCCCGGTTTCGACGGCAGGTTTCCTCCGCAAAGGAGCCGCCGTCGATGTAATCGAAGAAGAGCTTCGGCAATCGCCGGCGCGCGGCCAGCCGGAGGTCGTCGATGTTGACGATCGTCACAATCTACCCCTCCGGATCTATCTTTGCGAGGAAGCGGGTTACCAGATCCGCGCCGTCCTCAGGCTCCGAGCCGACCATCATCGCCACTGAAAGACCGATCAGGGAGGATATGGGAATATGGCTTGTAGCACTGGCACGCAGGTTCATGACGAGAGTCGGGCAGAGGAAAAGCCCGAGTCGGACGACCTCTCGCCAGTCGGATGGAAGCATGTCCCGCTGCTTGAGGGCGGCAAGCAACGGCTTCCACATTGCTTCGGCCTTCGTTTCCAGAAGTGCGACTCGAACCGGGCTTGGCGTCCAGTCGAAATCGGCAAAGAGACGGCCGTTCTTATAGCCGGCTGTTGCGTTGAATTTCTGTTCGGCGATCGCGGGATCATAGAGCCAGTAGGGATGGGCAAGGATATTGTGGAAGGTCGTCTTCACCTCCGCCAGAAGCGTCGGAATGTGCTCGCCGGCGAAGGCTGGGTCAAAGAACGACAGGCTCGCGCGTCCTTCCCGCCGTTCGAACCAGACATTGGCGTTGTGGGCGTCGCCATGTGCCGTCACGCCGCCACTGTCCGCCAGACGGGCAGGGTCCAGTCTTGCATGCGCGGCGTCGAACAGCTCGCCAAGCGTGTTGTGGTATTCGATGCCATTGATGACGAAGCGGGCTTTCGAGAGCGTATCCCAGGACAGCGTAACGCCGGGAAGTTCGAACGTCTTTCCGACGTAAAAGCTCGCCAGCCTGCCACCAGGGTAGGTTCCGTCCGGCGCCGTGACCAGCCGGTCGTAGAACAGCCGGTGGACCGGCTCCTTTGCGACTTGATCAGGCGTGACCGGATGCAGCGTCTTCAGGTAGACGGACAGGACGGCCTCATTGAGCCGTCGCTCCGCATCCACGGCCTGGCTTGCCATTTCCCCATCATGAAGCTCGTCGAGCGCGCGCAGAACATCGGAAAAGCGTGGATCCGTCCTGCGTCTGTAGACAAGGATCTGTTCGCCCGGAAGGGTCGACATCATAAGCGGCTGATCTACCGGCAGGCCGGCCTTGGCAAGGATATCGGCGCGATAGTACTCGCCGCTCATCTCCTCCTCATTTTCCTCCTGATGGAATTTGAAGAAGTACGGTTTTCCGTCGGCCTCGAAGAAGCCATTCAGCGAATTGAGGCTGTATTGGTCGTGGTTGATCGCCAGATCGCGTGCTTCGATCCGAAACAGATCTCGCAGCAGATCCGCAAGCATGGCCTCGGCGCTACCGTCGCGTTTTTGGGCCTTCTCCCGGATGGCTGCGGTCCGACTGCTGGGCTGCCCCATGATTTCTCTCACTCCTGGAATGACGCGAAGGTTTTCATTTTTTGGGCGGTAAGTATCTGCTGCCGAGCGAGTATCTGCTGCCGACATAGGTGAAGGTATTGACCGTTGCGATCGTCTGCCCTGTCCATGTCTTGCGGTGCAGCACCAGGCAGCTGTCGCGCTCACGAATGTGCAGCAGGCGTGCATGTCTCTCCGTTGCCGGGATAGCGCTGATGAGATGCTCGACTTCGGTGAGCGGCGTGCTGTGCTGCAGGTAATCGTAGGTGCCGATGGACGTAAAATCCTGATCGAGATAGTTCTGCACGAGCTCTGTATTGACGTAACGCTCCTCAAGTTGAACGGGGACGCCATTTTCATAGTGAACGACCAGCGAGTGATCGATCGGGCAAAGCTTCTTGAACTCGAACGCGTCCAGTAGCATTTGATCCGGCCGCTCGATCCGCTCGAGCAGGATTACCTCCGCGCGGTGTTGGCTTCCGCGCGCCTTGATCTCGGTAATGATGTTGCTGATCTCGATGAGGGTCGACTGCGCCTTGGGAGGCGAGACGAATGTTCCGACGCCTTGGATCCTGCGCAGATGGCCTTCGGCGGTCAGTTCGCGAAGTGCGCGATGGACCGTCATGCGAGAGACACCGAGCGACGACGTTAATTCATGTTCGGACGGGAGTTTTTCATTCTGTGGCCAGTTGCCGTTCCCGATGTTGTCGAGGACGAAGTCCTTGACCTTTTCGTAGAGCGGTAGCGCGGTGTTTGAAAGACCGGGCAATTTCTATCTCCGTCTCACGCCGAGGCGTGTGCTCGATCAATCGGCTATTCGAATGATCGTTTTCAGTTTGGTTGAACGACCATCGATCAGTCGGTAGTACGCCTCGGGAATGTCGTCGAGTGAGTTCAGGATCTCGCTAAATTGCAGAAGTGAGGGCTGCAGCTTTGGCAACAGGGCGATGGCGTCGGCGAGTTCGCCTTCAAAGGCATGGCAGCCAATCAGGGAAATCTCACGCTCGACCAGGACATTGGGATCCAGATCCAGTTTCCCGTGACTAATGCCCACAAGCGCGAAGGCGCCGCCCCCGTCCAGAAGTTCGATGCCTTGCGCGATGGCCTTTGTGCTTCCCGTTGCATCCACCGCATAACGCAGTCGCTTGTCGCCGAGAACAGTCCTTGCTTGCGATTTGTCCAGCGAGACCACGGAGCTTCCGCAGAGGCTGGCCACCATCTCGGCACGGCTGCCGTTCAAATCCGCAAACAACAGCTTCCCGTCATGGAGATGTGAAAGCAGCAAACCGCAGAGACCGCCTATCGTCCCGCAGCCGATGAGGATAATCGCTTCGCCTCGAGGCGGATTGAGCCGTCGTACCGCATGAAGTGCGACGGCCAAAGGCTCGGCCATGGCCGCCACTGCAGGATCAAGTGATGGCTCGTGCTTGAAAACGAGTCGGGCGGGTAATTCGACCTGTTCCGCAAACCCGCCGTCGCACACCTCGCCGACGAAACCGAGATGTTCACAGATATTGGTCCGGCCTGATCTGCACGCTTCACATTGGCCACAGTAAAAGCGGGAGTCAGCTGCGACCAGGTCACCGATGGCGAGATCTTCGACGTCCTCGCCAATTGCGGAAAGACGCCCGCAGAATTCGTGGCCCGCCGTCGACGGACGCCTGCTGATCCACTGGCCGGTTCGGTAGTTATGGAGGTCCGAGCCGCAGATTCCCGCCGCGCGAACATCGATCGTCACGTAGCCCGCCGGCGGCGAGCGAGGTCTGTCGACCTCTTCCACCCTAAGATCAAGTGCGTCGTAAAGCCGGACGGCCTTCATCCCGTCAGCCCCGCTTTGGCAGATAGTTGTCGCGCACTGCCGAGACTGCATGCGCGTGAGATGAGAAGCCTTCATATTCCGCAAGCGTATGGGCTCGCTTTGCGAATTCAGGATAGGCCGACGCTGTCACGTAGCCAATAGAACTGCGTTTCACAAAATCGGTGACCGACAGCGGGCCGAATGTGCGTGCCCAGCGGCTTGTCGGCAGCACCGCGTTCGGACCGAGGCAGAAGTTGGCGATGCTGACAGGCGTATGCGGACCCATGAGGATCTCCGCGGCCTCGGTGATCTGTCCGAGATGGGCGAAAGGATCCTGCGACAGGATTTCGAGATGCTCCGGCGCGTAGGCATTGATGAAGTCGTAGCTTTCCTCGACCGAGGAGGTGAGGATGATCCCGCCGCATTTGCCCGAAAGGACGGTGCTCGAGAACTGGACGCGCTGTTCGGTCATCCGTGCCCAGTGCTCGGGCAGTGCCGCGAGGGCCTCCTCGGCCACGCGGCGGCTATGGGTCACGAGATAGGCAGATGAATCCGGGCCATGCTCGGCCTCGATCAGGAGGTCAAGCGCGGCAAGGCCGCCATGAACGGTGTCATCCGCAAAGATGATGGCTTCGGAAGGGCCGGCGGGCAGGCCGGTATCGATGATGCCTGACAGGCTCCGCTTGGCTGCGACCACCCAAGGGCTTCCCGGCCCGACGATCTTCAGCGCCGGCTTGATCGTTTCCGTCCCGTAGGTGATAGCTGCAACCGCCTGAGCGCCACCGACCTTGTAAACAGTTTCCACACCGGCCAGACGCGCCGCCACCAGCGTTGCTGCGTCCACGCTACCATCCGGAGCAGGAGGAGTGACGATCGCCAGATTCGGAACGCCTGCCACGACGGCCGGGACCGAGGTCATCATCGTGACGGACGGAAACGAACCTTTGCCGCGTGGGACATAGAGCGCAACGGACTTGATCGGGGTGAAGCGGTCGCCGGCAAAGGCGCCCGGCTTGATTTCCTTCAGCCACATGGCCTCCGGTTTCTGCTCTTCATGGAAATGACGAATGTTCTCGATGCCGAATGTGATGGCCTCTATCACATCCTCGCTAACGAGCTTGAAAGCTGCATCGAATTCCGCTTCCGTCGCCTTAATCGTCGTCTCTGTAATATTCGCCTTGTCGAGGTCCCGGCCGAAGCGTGCGACAGCGCGGTCACCCTCGGTACGCACGGCTTCGAGGATTGGCGCCACTTTTTCGATGAAGCCGGAGATGTCCGTTTCCGACCGTCGCAAGAGCGCGGCCTTCTCATTCGGTCCAAGATTGGAATACTCATGAAACGTGACATCGGTCATTGCTCATACCCTTGTTGGCGCACAGAGGCGCAGACAGCCACAGTCGTCCGCGCGCGGACGGCGCGGCGATCCAAGTTGCCCACAGAACATGCCGAAACGCACCGCAAGTCGGTGGCTACCGGCACAATACCCTGCAAGCTATTCGTGCGAGGACGCCGGATATGGCTATCCGGCAAATTCCCAGGAAGTCGGAGACTTCGTTCCCGTTTTTTATTGTCTAGAGTTGTCTATACATCTATAGACAATATGATCATTCGTATGCTGTCAAGCCTCATCTTTCGCTTCTAGATCGATGCCAAAAAGCCGCCGTCGACAGGAATGCATTGGCCGGTGATATAGGCAGATGCGCTACTTGCGAGGAAGACGACTGCGCCGCCAATGTCGGAAGCATCGCCGAACCGCTTCTGTGGGATCTTGTCGATCATGCGTTCTGCCCAACTCCCGTCCTGGTAAAAGTCCTCGGTCATCGCTGTGCGGAAATAGCCCGGTGCCACTGCATTCACGCGGATGCCCAGCGGCGCCCATTCGGCCGAAAGCGCGCGTGTCATGCCAAGCAGCCCCGACTTCGACGATCCGTAGGGCACGGCGGTCGGGATGCCGACATAGGAGGTCAGAGAGCAGAGATTGATGATGCTTCCGCCGCGGGACTGTCGGGACATCCGCCGCGCTGCGCCTTGCGACCAGAAGAAGGCGCCCTTGAGATTGGTTCCGATGATTTTGTCCCAGGTTTGCTCATCGACATCGAGCGAGGGAGATACCTGTTCGTAGCCGGCGTTGTTGACGAGGATGTCGATGGCACCAGTGATGCTTTCAAACCGGCTTAGCGTATTGTCGATGGATGAAATATCGGTCACGTCTTGAGCATTCGTGATGCAAACTCTGCCGAGCGCTTCGATCTTCTGCCTGGTTTCGGTCAGGGAACTCTCGTCGCGCGCCGTAATGCAAACATCGGCGCCTGCTTCTGCCAGAGCTAGCGCAATCCATTGCCCCAAACCGCGGCTGGCGCCGGTCACCACCGCGACTTTTCCTGTAAGGTCGAACATCGCCTTCGCCATCATGATCCCCTTGCTTTTGTAGGATAGAAGCACCGCCCGACAATGATGTCTATACATGTATTGACAAAAGAGATGTTCCTCCTCCGCAACCTCCCCGAAGCGTGGCCGTTGATTTCCGTGAGGAATGGACCCGTCTTTCCGCCTGGCGCTGACCCCGCCCGGCGGAGATAGTCTCATGCGGAGACGGGCCTATAGTGCTTCACTACTCTGAACCAATCGCGAGCGATCGTGAAATGGTAAACGGGGTGAGTTTCATAGGGTGTTCAACACAAGGCTGTCACATCTGGTGTTTGAAGACGGCTTCGACCGATGTTCCCCGCCAGATCGCGGAGGCGTCGGGATCGGCAAACAATAGCCGCAGGTGGCCTATGAGCTGTCCGGCCCTTGGATCGGCGAGCCGATAGACGACGGCGCGAGCCGATCGCTTGCCCACGATGATGCCCGCTTCCCGCAATTCGCCCAGTTGCTGAGACAATGTCGGCTGATGCACGTCGAGCATCGCTTCCAGCTCGGTTACCGAACGAGCTCCTTCCACCAGTGCGCAGAGTATCGAAAGACGGACCGGATTCGCCATTGCCTTCAGGAAATCCGATGCGGCGCCGATGGCGCGGCATTTGACCTTTTGCCGGTCCCTGGCTTCATGCCTTCCGGCATTCATGACATTCATCGTGGCGCTCTTCATGATGCAGCATTTGCCGTGAAATAGTTTTCTCCCGGCCCGCAAAAGTTTGATCGAAACGTTCTTCGATTGCAATCGGCCTTCCATTATATAATTTTATATATTGGGAATTTCAACGATCGTGGAAATATTCATGGCCTTGAGGATCGGGTTTCACCCGAACAATCTGCATCTCAGTCTCGCGTCCCGCTGGCCTGGCGCCTTTGCGGATTTCGATCCAGAATTCGTGCCCTACCAGGAGGGGCGCGAGACCGCCGCCAAGCTTGCCGCCGGAACTTTCGATATCGGTGGTACCGGATCGACACCACCGATCCTGGCAGCCGCCTCGGGCCTGTCGGTGATCTATGTCGCCGGCTCGTCGCCAAGGCCCGCCAATGGGGCGATCCTGGTCAATCGCCAGTCCGGGATCGAAACGTTGGCGGATTTGAAAGGTCGTTCGATCGCGCTCGTCGATGGTTCCTTCCTGACCTATTTCCTTGCCAGGAGCCTGGAAGAAGCCGGCTTCGGACTGCCGGACGTGCATCGCCACGACCTCTTACCGGTGCCGTCTCGCGACGCATTGAGGTCCGGCGAAATCGATGCATGGGTGGCGATGGCTCCGCATCTTGAGCAGTCGCTGTCTTCGGGTGAGTTTCGGGTGCTTGCCCATTGCGGCGCGACCATCCCGAACCGATCGACCTTCTGGACGATCCGCGAGCGCGGGTTGGGTGCCGCTGTCATCGACGGCTTTGTGAATGAGCTGGCGCGGATCGGCAACGAAATTCAATTCGATCCTGAAAAGGCGGCCGCGCTTCTATCCGAGAATGGAACCGAGGTGGAGCGGCGGGCTTGGACGCGCGTCGTCAATGAGCGTGACTGGCGTGTCGTTCCGGCCAGTGACGTGATCCTTCGCGAGCAGCAGGCGGAGGCCGATACCCTGTTCCGTCACAAGGATCTGGCGATCAGGCTTGAGATCGCAACCAATACTGTCGCGGGGAATTCATAGCGATGAACGTTCTTTGGTACATGTGCGCGCCGGACGGCGCTTATCCGTGGAAGCCTGAGGGGTCACGCACGATCGACTACGGCTACTACAAGCAGCTGGCGCAAGCCTACGATCATCTCGGTTTCACCGGCGCATTGTTTGCAACGGGCGCCCACGATGTTTGGCCGCTGGCGGGCGCGCTGCTGCCGTATACGGAGCGGATGAAATTTCTCCTGGCGTTCCACCCCGGCCTGGTGGCGCCGACCTTGCTGGCGAAAATGGCCGCGACGTTCCAGGAGTTTTCCAATGGACGGCTGCTTCTGAACGTGGTGTCCGGCGATGCCAAGATGCTGGGCGCTTACGGCATGACGCTGCCGCACGACGAGCGCTATGACATGGCGGACGAATATCTGACCATCTGGCACCGTCTGATGGCTGGCGAAAGCGTGACCCATCACGGCAAATACTTCCAGACGGAAGGCGCAAAGCTCGCGCTTCCGGCGGGCTCCTCCATTCCGGCGCCGCCGCTCTGGTTCGGCGGTTCGTCCGACAGCGCCATCGAGGTGGCGGCCAAACATGTCGACACCTACCTTTCCTGGGGTGAGACGCCTGAGCAGATGGGCGAAAAGGTCCTGCAGGTGAAGGCCCGGGCCGCCGCGCATGGGCGCGAGCTGAACTACGGTATCCGGCTCTATGTCATCGTGCGGTCGACCGACGCGAAGGCCTGGGAGGCGGCCGCCGATCTCTACGAACAGATGGATGACGCCGCCATCGCCGCCAACCAGCGCTTCGTGTCGAACACCGATTCCGTCGGTCAACAGCGCATGAGCCGCATGCATGGGGGCATCAAGCCGGATAATCTCCGCGATCTGGAGATATCGCCGAACCTGTGGGCCGGGATCGGCCTTGTCCGGCCGGGTCCCGGAACCGCGATTGTCGGATCGCCCAACACCGTCATCCGCACGCTCGAGGCCTATCAGGCCGTCGGCGTCGATACCTTCATTCTGTCGGGCATGCCGCTTCTCGAGGAGGCCTATCGTTTCGGCGAGACGGTGCTGCCAAGATTGCCGGTTGAAAGATTGATCCCGGAGAAGAAGCAGTTCACCTGGTCGACGCTGTTCGACCGCGACCTCTCGGGAAAGACGGCGAATGGTTGATACCCGCTCTATCGGGCAGGCGCTGGACCGGCCCGCCACGCCGGAGCTTCGGAGCCAAAGGCGCAAGCCTCGCTTCGGCTCTCTCAGCCGTCTCGTGTCGCCCCTGGCCATCCTGGTTCTCTGGCAGCTTTTAAGCGCCTCCGGACTGCTATCCCCACGCGTGCTGGCATCGCCCATTCAAATCGTTGCCGCCGGCACGAAATTGATAGCATCGGGTGAACTGATTATCGGCCTCGGCGTGTCGTTTCTGCGCGTGGTCGCCGGCTTCTCCATCGCTCTCGTGGTCGGCGTGTTGCTTGCCCTCATCTCCGGACTTTCCCGTTTCGGGGAAACGGTGATCGATCCGCCGATCCAGATGCTGAAGGCGATGCCGTTTCTCGGGCTTCTGCCGCTGTTCATCCTGTGGTTTGGAATTGGCGAGCTGCCGAAGGTCGGTATGGTGGCATTCGGCTGTGTCTTCCCGATCTACCTTACCCTGCACGGCGGCATTCGTGGCATTGATCGCAAGCTGATCGAGGCTGGAAAGACACTTGGTCTCGGCACGCTCGGGATCGTGCGCCATATCGTGATCCCCGGCGCGCTGCCATCGTTGCTGGTCGGCATCCGCTACGGTCTCAGCGTTGCCTGGCTCAGCCTTGTGGTTGGCGAGCAGATCAACGCGTCGAGTGGGATCGGCTCCATCATGACCTATGCGCGCGACTTCCTGCAAACGGATGTGATTGTCGTGTGCCTTCTGGTCTATGCCGTGATGGGGCTTCTGACGGATGGTCTGGTGCGGATCATCGAGGCCTATGCGCTGCGCTGGCGGCCGGCGGTGACTGCATGAGTGCACTCGTCGATATTCAGAGCCTGAGCCGATCGTTCGGCGGCCCGGCGGTGCTTGACGGCATCGACCTTCAGATAAAACCGGGAGAGTTCGTGGCACTGCTCGGCCGCAGCGGCTCCGGCAAATCCACGCTTCTGCGGGTTCTGGCCGGTCTCGATCAGGCACCTGCGGTAAAAGCCGAGATCCCCGCCCGCCGTGCTGTCGTCTTCCAGGAGCCGAGACTGATGCCGTGGAAGCGCGTCATCGACAATGTCGCTCTCGGCGTGAATTCGCCGAACGCTCGCGGGGCGGCCGAACAGGCGCTTGCCGATGTCGGATTGTCGCATCGTCGTGACGCCTGGCCGCTGACCTTGTCGGGTGGTGAGGCGCAACGGGCAGCATTGGCACGCGCTCTGGTCAGGACGCCGCAATTGCTGCTGCTCGACGAACCTTTCGCGGCGCTCGACGCGCTGACCAGGATCAGGATGCATGCGCTTGTCGACGAGCTATGGCGCAAGCACAGGCCGGCCGTGTTCCTGGTTACGCATGACGTCTGGGAAGCCGTGGCGCTGGCCGATCGGATTCTCGTCATCGATCAGGGGCGGTTCAGCCTGGAAATCAACGTCGATATTCCACATCCCCGGCAGCGAAGCGACCCGCGGGCCACCCAGATCGAATCCGAGCTTCTGTCGCAGCTCGGTGTCGAACAGAATAATCTTGAAAACCTTCAGGCCCCTCGGGCAGAACGGATAACACATCCATGAAAAAACGCTCTTTTTTTAAGGCATTTGCCGCCGCTACTCTCCTGTCTCTCGTCGCGCCGATGGCGCAGGCTGCCGATCAGGTCGTCAGGATCGGCTGGCTGCGTGGCCCGAACGATCTGACGCTTGCCAAGTCGCGCGGCACGCTGGAAAAGGCGCTCGCCGAAAAGGGCATCAAGGTCGAATGGGCTGGCCCCTTTCCGGCCGCAGCTCCGGCGTTTGAGGCATTGAACGCCGGAAGCATCGATATCACCGCGGGGAGTTCGACATCGTCGATCGCAGCACTTGCCGCCAAGATCCCGCTTGTCGTCTTTGCCTACCAGAAGATGGCGGCCGGCTCCGAAGGTGTGGTGGTGAAGAATGGCGCCGGCATCTCGTCGCTGAAGGATCTGGCCGGCAAGAAAGTTGCCGTCAATCGGGGCGGGACCGGCGAATATCTGCTGATGCGTGGCTTAGAAAAGAACGGCGTCGATCCATCGACCGTCACGCGCGTTTATCTCAGCCCCAGCGACAGCGGACCGAGCTTCGTTCAAGGCCATGTCGATGCCTGGGCCACCTGGGATCCCTTCCTGACGATTGCCGAGAAAACCTATGACGGCAAAGTCCTTGCCGATGGCGCGGCGATCGGGTCCGACAATGCCGTCGTGCTCGTCGCCAGCCGCGAATTTGTATCCAGGAAACTGGATCAGCTGCAAGCCATATTCGATGTCGTGAAGAGCGAGAATGCCTGGTCTCTTGCAAACAAGGCCGAGGCAGGCGCGATCTGGGCAAAGGAAATGAATATTCCGGCCGAACTTGGTGCAAAGATCGGCGAGAATAATGCCGTGCCGACAACCGCTGTTACCGATGCCGACGTCAAGCAGATCGGTAATATCGCACAGTGGTATGTGAAAAGCGGTATAATTCCTGCGGCGCCGGATATCGCAACAGGCGTGATCACGCTGAAATAAGAATTTGGACTATGGCGACAAGGTTGCAGCCGATCGGAAGGTTCCGCCTTCAGAGGCCAGACTTTCAACCATGAAGTCCACGAAAGCACGAACCTTCGGCGAAAGCTGGCGATTGGATTGCCAGACAAGGGAGAGTGAGCCGAAAGGAACCATGAGCGAGGTGAGAACCGGGGTAAGCATGCCGCTCCGGATGTATGGTTCCGCCACATAGACGGGCAGATGGGAAAGCCCCAACCCATCCAACGTCGCCCGCAATCCTGCGTCCGTATTGTTGAAGATGAGGTTTTTGGGCAGGATCAGCCGCTCGTGGGGAGCTTGAAAAGCCCAGGGCGCGATGCGGCCGCTGGATGGATATTTGAAGTGAATGCAGGCATGCCCGGCAAGATCGGCCGGTGTCTGCGGTCGGCCTCGCCGTTCGACATATTCGGGACTCCCGCAGACGACGAAATGCTGCTGTCCGAGGACGCGGGCGATCAACCCACTGTCGGGCAGCTCACCGCTGCGGACAGCGACGTCCACGCCCTCGGCAACGAGATCCACCACCCGATCCTCGAAATCAATGTCCAGTTCGATCCCCGGGAAGGATTCGACGAAGGAGTGCAGGATCGGCATGAAGAGATGATGCCCGACGATATGAGGCATGCTGACGCGCAGGCGCCCCGTTGGCCGCTCCCGGCTCTGAAGAATGACCGCCTCTGCATCCCCAAGGTCTTCCAGGATACGCTTGCAGCGTTCATAGAAGACCACACCTTCTTCCGTCAGACTCATGCTGCGTGTCGTGCGATTGAAGAGCCGCACCCCGAGGCGAGCTTCGAGGCGGCCCACCGCCTTGCCAATGGCGGATGGAGATGCCCCTGTGACACGTGCAGCTGCCACATAGCTCTGCTGTTCGGCGGCGTGAACAAAGGCGGCAATGCCCGTCAGGCTTTCCATGACATCTCCAATTGAAGACATTTTATCCTTTAAGTAGTTCCAATACCCGTAATTGATCAACATTAAAGATAAAATATCCTTCGTTTTCAGCTTTGCAGGCACCGATACCCGGTTCCTGCTGCAAGCTCGATCACGCGGGAACACAGATGGCCACAGTATCGGTTGAAACGGAGAAAGCGGGAGCCTGGTCGTCGCTGGCCGTTCTTCTGACCGGGAATTTCCTCACCATCCTGGATCTGTTCATCGTCAATATCGCGCTGCCGGACATCCAGCGCAGGCTGCATGCATCCAATGGGGAATTGCAGCTCATCATGGTGGCTTACAGCCTGACTTATGGCGCGTTGCTGCTGAACGGAGCCCGTCTGGGGGATCTCTACGGGCGGCGGAAGCTGTTTCTCGTCGGTATGGCGATCTTCGCGCTCGGGTCGCTGCTGTGTGCCCTTGCGCCTTCCCCCTGGAGCCTTATCGGCGCACGTGCGGTCCAGGGTATTGGCGCGGCGCTCCTGATGCCGCAGGTCTATGCATCGCTACGTGTACTCTTTGAGGGTGAAGATCGCCGAAGGGCATTCTCGGTGATGGGCGCCGTCCAGGGGGTTGCCGGTGCAGCATCCCAAGTCATCGGGGGATATCTGCTCGTGCTCAACATCGGGGATATTGGCTGGCGCCTCGTCTTTCTCGTCAACCTGCCGGTCGCATTCTATGCGTTGATCGCGGGAAAACGGATGATCGTGGAGACCAGGGCGCTTGCATCACCGAAGCTCGATCCATGGGGTGCTCTCCTGGGGACCTCTGCACTGACCCTGATCCTGCTGCCGGTGATGGTCGGGCAGGAGCATCACTGGCCTTGGTGGGCAATCGTCGCCCCTTTGCTGTCTCTTCCCATGTTCCTATGCTTCGCCTTCTACGAGGCCCGGCTGGCGCGGCGCGGCGGCGTGCCCATCATCGATATTTCGCTCTTCAAGAAGAAAAACTTCGTCCTCGGGGTTCTCGCGGGATTTCTGTTTTTCTCGGCGATCGGCTCGTTCTCCCTGTCGCTGACAATCCTGCTGCAGGTCGGCCTCGGGCAAACCGCTCTGGAAGCCGGGACTTTCTTTGTCCCATCGACAGTCGCATTCTTCATCGGCTCGCTTCTTTCGGAGCCGCTTGCAAAACGAGGGGAGCACCGGGCGCTGTTCCTCGGCATGGTCGTCTTTGTGGTGGGATTGCTAACCGCCGTTCTGTCCGACCTTGCCGTTGGTCATTATATCCTGGCGCTGAGCGCCTCGGTTATCCTTCAGGGACTGGGTCAGGGCATTGTCATTCCCCTTCTCCTCAACATGATCCTGAGCACCGTCTCCAGTGAAGAGGCCGGGATGGCGTCCGGTGCCTTCAGCACCATGCAGATAGCTGGATCCGCCTTTGGCGTGTCGATCGTCGGGGCCATTCTGTTCGGTGTGCTGGAGCACATTGGTGGGACAGCCGTCCTGGCCCAACCTGCAGCGGATGCCTATGGAGAGGCCTTTTCGATTGCGGGCATCTATAACTTGATCGCCATCGTCCTTGGCCTCGCGCTGCTGGCTCGGATCCAATTGATGCGCCAGCCACATAAGTCCTAGCAGGAATCGACCAATAGTCCGACGCCGCGGATCGCCTAAATTACATCCGGCACAGACGACGAGAGCCGGCGGAAGAGCGATGTCATGACCTGGCAGAAAGATAGGCTAAAGCAGATTGCCGAAGCGGATGATCTGCACATATCGCCGTTCAGAGAGGATGGCGCGACCTACGGGACCCCGACATGGATATGGTCCGTCGTTGTCGATGGCGAGTTGTTCGTTCGCGGGTACAACGGCACCAAGTCCCGGTGGTATCAAGCGGCGGTTCGACAGAAGGCGGGCCGCGTGACGGTGGCGGGTTTGACCATCGAGGTTTCATTCGAGCCGGTGAATGGCGAGATCAACGACAAGATCGATGACGCCTACCGGATCAAATATTCAAAAAGCAGCTATCTGGCTCCCATGATTGGGGAGCGTGCGCGGGCCGCGACGGTCAAGATCGCGCCGCGCGATTGACGGAGGATACCAACATGCAGAAACGCACATTAGGCCAAGGTCTGGAAGTCTCGGCACTTTCCCTGGGCGCCATGGGATATGGAAAGGCCCGCGAACTGCCGGACCGTGACGACATGATCAAGCTGCTGCGGACGGCGGTCGAACGGGGCATGGATTTTTTCGATACCGCCGAGGCCTACGGTCCGTTTACGAACGAGGAGATGGTTGGCGAGGCTCTCCTGCCGCTTCGCGATCATGTCAAGATCGCCACGAAGTTCGGTTGGGATATCGATCCGGATACCGGGGTCCATAGTGGCAACGTCAACAGCAAGCCGGATCATATACGAAGAGCGGTCGAAGGCAGTCTCAGGCGACTGAAAACCGATCATATCGATCTTCTCTATCAGCACCGCGTCGACCCTGACGTACCGATGGAGGACGTCGCGGGTGTCGTGAAGGATCTCATCGCGCAGGGTAAGGTCCGCTGGTTCGGTCTTTCCGAGGCTGGAGCGAATTCGATACGCCGCGCCCACGCCGTCCAGCCCGTCGCCGCGTTGCAGAGCGAATACTCTTTGTGGACCCGTGAGCCGGAACACGCGATCCTTCCAACGCTCGAAGAACTCGGCATCGGCCTTGTTCCGTTCAGTCCTCTGGGCAAGGGGTTCCTCACCGGCAAGATCGACGTCGGCACGTCTTTCGATACCTCCGACATGCGCAACAGCGTTCCCCGCTTCGCTCCGGAGGCAAGGGAGGCAAACCGGAAACTCATCGAGCTTATCGCTCGTATTGGCGACCGCCATGGTGCAACGCCTGCCCAGGTGGCTCTTGCTTGGCTGCTTGCACGGAAGCCCTGGATCGTTCCGCTGTTCGGTACGCGAAAGCTTGAAAGGTTCGAGGAAAATGTCGGCGCGCTCAAGGTCCATCTCACGCAAGACGATCTTGAGGAAATCGAAGGTTCGTCCATCGAGATTAAGGGTGCTCGTTACCCCGAGGAACATATGAAGCGCGTCGGGATCTGAAGGAAACGACATGCCCCATGTGATCTTAAAAATGGCTGCCGGAAAGTCGAAGGCGGAAAAGCAGATGCTCGCTCAGGCGCTGGCGGACGCAGTGACATCAACCTTGAACTGCGACGAAAAATTGGTCTCGGTCGCAATCGAAGACATCGAGGTATCGGATTGGAAGGACAAGGTTTTCATTCCGGATATCCTCGACAAACCCGAGCTGATCTGGAAACAGCCTGGTTACGATCCGCTTTCGTGACCGGCCGATATGATTGCGCCTGTTTCCGCTCGGATCATGGACAGGCGCAATCAACGTGATCGTCACCCGCTAACCTCGGTCGCGCAGCGCTTCCAGTATGACGGTGAAGGCTGCCGATGCTTGTCGGCGACTCGGATAAACCAGATGATATCCGGGATAATAGGGGCACCAGTCCCCAAGCACCTCGACAACACGCCCGGCATCGACCTCCGGTCTTGCAAGATCTTCGGGGACGAAACCCAGTCCATAGCCGTCAATAGCCATGTTGAGAATCTGGGTAATGCCGTTGCAGGTCATCTGGCCATCGACGCGCACGCGCAGCTCCTGGCCATCCTTTTCAAACTCCCAGACATAGAGGCCGCCCCGCGTCGGAAGTCGTAGATTGATGCAGCTATGGTTCGTCAGCTCCTGGGGAACCACAGGTACCGGGCGCCGCTTGAGGTAATCGGGCGAGCCGACGACGATCATCCTCTGTTCGCGACTGATCCGCACGGCAATCATTCCTTGCGATACGATCTCGCCCAGACGCACGCCTGCATCAAACCGCTCGGCAACGATGTCCGTCAGTCCGTAGTCGATAACGAATTCCACCTTGATGTCGGGATAGTCGTGCAGAACCTTTCGGAGCTTCGGCCACAGGACATGGTCGATCGCGAAGTCTTCCGCGGTGATGCGGATGGTCCCGGCGGGCTTTTCCCTCAGATCCGTCAACGCGATCAGTTCGCCTTCGATTTCCTCGAAGCGTGGACCGATCGTCGTCAAGAGCCGCTCGCCTTCCGGCGTCGGGGCGACGCTCCGTGTCGTGCGCGTCAGCAATCGAAGCCCGAGGCGTTCCTCAAGGCCGCGGACCGTATGGCTCAGGCCAGACTGCGACATGCCGAGCTTGGCGGCCGCCTTGGTGAAGCTCCGCTCACGCGCAACCACCAGGAAAGCGAGCAGGTCATTGACGTTCTCACGCAACATTCATGGGCTCTCCGCATAAGTGATATCTGCATTCTACCACGGAAATTTGGCGCCGCAGCCCTCAATTCATGCGTGGTGTCCATATGTCTTTGCAGGATTTACGCTCTAATCCTTCTCAATGGCAGGCACTATCTTTCCTTCACATTCGACATTTGTGAAAAGGAATAAGTGCATGGAGATCACCAGAAACGGCTCCACCCCGTCGGGCAAGGGACCGGCGGACTGGTTCACCGGTACTGTCCGCATCGATCCGCTGTTTGGGGCCAATGACGCGCGGCGCGGCGCCGCGGGGGCCGTGACCTTCGAGCCGGGTGCGCGAACCGCCTGGCACACGCATCCGCTTGGCCAGACTCTGATCGTGACTGCCGGCTTTGGCCGGGTACAGCGCGAAGGCGGTCCGATCGAGGAAATCCGTCCGGGCGATGTGGTCTGGTTCGCACCGGGCGAAAAGCATTGGCACGGCGCATCGCCAACCACCGCGATGACACATATCGCCATCCAGGAAAATCTCGATGGCAAAGTCGTCGACTGGATGGAGCATGTGACGGACCACCAGTACCAGGGCTGAGATATCCCGCGAAGCAGAACGAAAGGACGCTCCATGAAACAGCTTACGCTCACTGCCATTGCTCTCGCCCTCTTCGCATCGACCTCAGCCCATGCCGAGTCCATGCAATTCATGCCTGGCGGCTCGCGGCCCGCGATGAAAGGCCCGGAGGCGAATTTCACAGGTTCTGTGACGGTCGACCCGATCTATTCCAGCAACGAACATACGAGTAATACCGGCGGCCACGTCACATTCGAGCCGGGCGCACGCTCAGCATGGCACACGCATCCGGCGGGACAGGTTCTGATCGTCACGACCGGGACTGGCTGGGTGCAGGAAGAGGGCGGCGAAAAGCGCGTCATGCGACCGGGCGACGTCATCTGGACGCCGCCCGGCGTCAAGCATTGGCATGGAGCCACCGACACGAACGGCGTCGGACATATCGCCATCACCAATATGAAGGACGGCAAGAACGTCGACTGGATGGAGAAGGTCACCGACGCGCAATATCTCGACTGAGGCCTGAGGGTATTCCGATGAGATATCTGCAAACGGTGGGTAAGGTGATTGTTGTGGCAGCCTGCCTGGCATCGTCAGCGGCATGGGGACAGGATGCCGACGCCACGTTGCCGATCTCCGGAACGACGAGTTCTGATTGGACGTTCGACGTCATCGCCGGGGATCTCGACTATCCCTGGGACATCGAGCGGGCGGGCGATCGAATTCTCGTGACGGAGGCTGCCGGCGATGTCGTCATGGTTGACGGCGGGCATCTGGCGCGCCATCCGGTGAAGACCTCCGACCCGATCGTCCGGGAGGGCGGCGGAGGCCTGCTCGGAATGGCGCTGTCGAAAGACTTCGAGACCAATGGCATGGCCTATTTCTATCACACCTATAACTCCGACGCCGGACTGACCAACAAGGTCGTAGAGGCGCGCTTCGATGGCAACAGCTGGCGGGAGACACGGGTCCTGGTCGATGGAATTCCCGGTCATCGCCTCTATAACGGCGGACGCATCGCCATCGGGCCGGACGGCAACCTGTTTGTCACGACCGGGTGGACCGAGGACAGGGAACGTCCGCAGGATCTGAGCAGCCTTGCCGGCAAGATTCTGCGCATGACCCTCGATGGCAAGGTTCCGCACGACAATCCGTTTCCCGGCTCGTACGTCTACTCCTACGGCCATCGCAATCCGCAAGGGCTTGCCTGGGACGACGGAGGTCGGCTCTTCGCCTCGGAACATGGACAGACGGCGCACGACGAAATCAACGTTATAACGCCGGGCACCAACTACGGCTGGCCGCTCATTTTCGGAGATGACCAACGGCAGGGTATGGCAAAGCCAATGCTGCATTCCGGCAACGCGACCTGGGCTCCATCCGGTATCGCCTTTGCGGGAAAGGAGCTGCTCGTCACGGCGCTGGCTTCAAAAGCGCTCTACGTCCTCGATGCGAGGAGGGGTAGGCTCAGGCCGATCTTCAGCTCGGGCGATCGATTGAGAGACGTGCTGCCCGTCGGCGAGGACATCTACCTCATCACGACCAATAGGTCGCCACGCGCTGAAGGGCCATCGCAAGATCGGCTGCTGAAATTGTCCCGCGCGAAATAGCTAATGTCTGCGCGACCCGCACGAGCGAATTCTTTCAAGACCTGGACGCGGCGTCCGTCCAAACACGAAACAAAAGAGGAAACATCATGACCTTCTCGTTCGAGAACCAAGTCGCACTCGTTACGGGCGCAGCCTCCGGCATGGGTCTTGCCGCAGCCAAGGCGTTCGCAGCAGCGGGCGCGGCCGTAACGCTCGCCGATGTCAACGAAGATGCAGCTCGCGCTGCAGCCGAAGAGCTCGTCGCTGCTGGTCACAAGGCGATCGGCATACGCTGTGACGTCGCCAACATGCAGGAGGTCGAGGCGATGGTGAACGAGACTGTGGCGACCTTCGGGCGCCTCGATGCTGCGTTTAACAATGCCGGCGTTCAAAGCCCCGTTGCCGAAACGGCCGACGCTGATCCGGAAGACTACGACTTCGTGATGGGCGTGAACCTTCGCGGCATCTGGAACTGCATGAAGTACGAGCTGATCCAGATGCGCAAGCAGGGCAGTGGAACCATTGTCAACAACTCGTCGCTCGGCGGTCTGGTCGGTATCGCCGAACGTGGCATCTACCATGCATCCAAGCACGGCGTCGTCGGGCTGACCAGGAGCGCTGGACTTGAATATGCTCCGAAGGGGATTCGGATCAACGCCGTATGCCCCGGAATTATTGCGACTCCAATGGTCACGGGCATGCTGGAAACCCAACCCGAGGCCATGGAGGTCATGATGAAGGACGTTCCGATCGGCCGCCTCGGTCGTGCCGAGGAAATCGCCGATGCGGTGTTGTGGCTGTCCAGTCCCGCTTCGACCTTCGTCATCGGACACGCGCTGCCGGTCGACGGCGGCTACACCGTGCGCTAATGCCGCGCACAGCGCCTTTTGTTGCCTCGAACCAGAGTATGAAACTCGTCTCATAAAATAGAATATCGACGCGTGGAGACGGTGGCCGCGAACCCATCAAGGCATCGGTTGCATATTAGGTCACGAGGCAGGCGACCAGCCGAGGTTGGGAGCCACTGTCTCCGCGAGGTCGGCCAGCAGCCGCACGTTCTCGGCAAGACCGAAGGCAGGCGGTAGAAAGAGCACGATCTCGTCTGCGGCGGCGAGGCCCGGGTCGTTGAGAACGGCCTCGATCACCTGGTCGGGCGTGCCCTGGAAGACGGGGCAAATTTGGACTCCGGAGGGTTGGTTGGCCGGCGCGGTCGGTGTGAGGGCGCCCTTGGGGCGGGATGCGGCGATGCCCAGGGTGCGTCGCTCGAGGTCGTAGGCGGCGTACTTTTCCCGAAGCTCGGCGGTGGTGCCGACCAGGATCGAGGCGGCGACGGTGACAGGCGGCGGCTCGGTGCCCCATGTCTCGCGCCAGATGGTACGGAAAGCCTTGATGCTGCGGGCCTGATACTCCCCGAAGGTCTCGCCCTCGGCATGGTCGTGCTGCACGGTGCCGGAGATGAGCCCAATGCCGAGTTCGGCCGCCTGAACCGCTGAGCCGAGGCTCGCCGAACCCTGCCGAATGCGGGAGCGCAGGGTCGGGCTGTGCGGTGTCACGCGTAGTTCGATACCCTCCGGGGCACCCTGGTTCGGCCCGGCGACGGTGTGGAGGACCTCACCCGAGATCGCGGCGAGGAAGCGCGCCTGGCGGCGCTTGGCCTCTGTGCGGGCATCGGTGTCGACTGTACCGAAGACAGCGTCGAAGGCGGCGTTGGCGCCGGTCGAGATGGCCAGCTCCAGCCGGCCGCCGATCAACAGGTCGGTCGTGCCGGCTGCCTCGGCAAGCAGGATCGGATCCTGGTAGCGCATCGGGATGACCGCCGAGCCGAGCGTGATGTGCTGCGTGTGCTGGCCGACTGCGGCGAAGAACGGGAGCGGTGACGACAGGTAATGGTCGAAGTGCCGCTGGTAGGCCCAGCCCGACTGGTAGCCCAGCCGCTCAGCGGCCTTGAACAGCTCGATCCCGTCACGCAGCCCCTGTGCCGGCCCGGCATCATCGTTGAAAGACACGCGGGTGTTGAAGCCGAGCCGCTGTTTCGGGCGGAACGGCGTGGACAGGGCGCTGAGAGGCGCGTTGATGGTCATGCGATCTTTTCCTCATTGAATACCCGTTGGGGTTGAGGCTGTGGTACGCGGGCGATACGAGCGGCACCGGACGGAATCGATTCCAGCAGCGACCGGGTATAGGGCTGCTGAGGGTTGTCGAAGATGTCGGGGACTGTTCCGTGTTCGACGATACGCCCGCGCTGCATCACCGAGACGGTATGGGCGAGTTGGCGCACCAGGGCCAAATCGTGGGAGACGAATACATATGTCAGGCCAAGCTTGGCTTGCAGCGAAAGCAGCACTTCGACGATATCAGCCTGGACGCTGACATCGAGCGCGGAGGTGGGTTCATCGAGTACGATCACATCCGGCTTGAGGATCAGCGACCGGGCGATGGCCACGCGCTGGCGTTGGCCGCCCGACAAGGCTGCCGGATTGCGCGCAAGCAGGTGCTCGCCGAGCCCGACATTGGCGAGCGCTTCGCGGACCCGTGCGGCCCGTTCCGTGGCGGTTCCAATCTTGAAGCGGTCGAGCGGTTCGCGCACCAGCTGCTCGACCTTCCAGGTCGGGTCGAGCGAGGTG
The DNA here is from genome assembly GCA_036383055.1 of Rhizobium sp. Classification (GTDB taxonomy): domain Bacteria; phylum Pseudomonadota; class Alphaproteobacteria; order Rhizobiales; family Rhizobiaceae; genus Rhizobium. The sequence continues at coordinate 21,019 of DASVPC010000050.1, forward strand.
AACGGGTTCTGGTAGACGAGCTGAAGGTGGCGCCACACCGCACGCAGCGACTCGTGCGAGCGACCGTTGAGCTGTTCGCCGGCCACGGTGATGTTCCCGGTGTCGGGTTGCTCGAGCCCAAGCAAGAGCCTGATTGCCGTCGTCTTGCCCGAACCCGACTCACCGACCAGCGCATGCGTGGTGCCAGCCTGGACGGCAAACGACACGTCGTTGACGGCCGTCAGAACCTTGCCGTCGACAGCGAAGGTCTTCGTGACGGCGCGGACCTCGATCTTCGGTGCCTTGCCGGCGTCGGTCTTCAGGAAACGAAAACCGGGGTCGCGCAACCGGGCGTAACGGTCGGGGTTGAGGGCGGGGACGTCGGCGTGAAGTTTCTTCGCGTATGCCGAGGTGGGCGAGGAGAAGACGGCTGCGGTGCCGCCGGCTTCCTGGATGACGCCGTCCTTCAGCACCACCAGAGAGTCCGCCCGCTCGGCGGCGATCGCCAGGTCGTGGGTAATGAGAAGCAGGCTGATATTGAGCTCGTGCTGCAATTTGGAAAGCAAGTCGAGGATGCGTTTCTGGATGGTGACGTCGAGCGCGGAGGTCGGCTCGTCCGCAACCAGCAGCAGCGGCCGCGGCAGCACCGCAAGGCCGATCAGCACGCGCTGCAGCATGCCGCCGGACAGCTGATGCGGATAGGAATCATAAACTCGCTGCGGGTTGTCGAGCCCAACCTGAGCGAATGTCTCCAGGATGAGCGCCTTGCGGACTGCCTTGCTGGGCTCGTCGATGAGCGCGGCGGCCTCCATCGCCTGGGCGCCGATCGTTCGCACCGGGTTGAGCGAGTTGCCTGGGTCTTGCGGGACAAACCCGATAGCACGTCCCCGTAAAGGCCGAAAATGCCGCTCCGAGAGCCCCAGAACCTCCTGGCCGTCGAATTCGACGCGGCCGCTCGCGCGTCCACCGGCGGGGAGCAGTCGCAGCACCGCGCGGGCGATCGTCGATTTCCCCGAGCCCGATTCCCCGATGAGAGCGAGGCTCTTGCCACGGCCCAGTTCGAACCCGACGTTGGTGACGACCTCTTGCTTTCCGTAGGCGACCGACAACCCGTCGACGTGGAGCAGCGGAGCCGATCGTTGAGACGTCGAACTGGTAAAATCGGTGCGAGCGAAAAGCTGGGTCAGTCTGTCTTGCGGAGCCATCGGCTGATCCTGTTTACAGAGAGGACGGTTGCGATCGTAACGAAGGCGGGTGCGTAAACCAGCCAGGGCCATTTGAGGTAGTCCTTGCCGATCGAGATCAGCAGGCCCCAGTCGGAAGCCGGTGGCGGGTCGCCGTAACCGAGAAAAGCGAGGCTGGCGATGACCAGGATCGAGTCGCCGAACTGCAGCACCGCAAGCGGCAGCACGGAGCGTGACGCATTCGGGAGCACATGACGCCACAGGATGTGCCAGCGCGACCCGCCGAGGAGAAAGGATGATTCGACGAAGGTCGCCTGCCGGGTCTTGATGACCTCCGAGCGCATCACCCGGGCGAAGAGGGCCACCGCCGAAATGCCGGTGGCGATGGCGGCGTTCGTGGTGTCGAAGCCGATGGCGGTGACGACGATGACGGCCAGCAAGAATTTTGGAATGGCGAGCAGCACGTCGACCAGGCGAGCGAACAGGGTGTCCACCCAGCCGCCGAAGAAACCGGCCAGCAGGCCTATGAGGCCACCGGCGACAACGCCGATGACCACGGCGATCAGCGCGCTCGCGACCGAAGAGGCTGTTCCATAGACGACGCGGGCGTAGAGGTCGCGGCCGAGATGATCGGTGCCGAACCAGTGCGCCGCACTGGGGCCAAGCAGCTTTTGAGCAGGAACGCCGTTGATCGGGTTATAGCTGGTGAAGAGGCTCGGGGCTAGCGACCAGGCGATCGCAAGCGCGACGATCGCAAACGAAAGCGCCACGGCCGGCGGCACACGGAGGGTTGTCAGCCGGCTGATCGCCGTGACACGCGAGGTCGAGTAGGCGGAGGCGAGGGTCATGAGGTCACCGCCTTGGAAATGCTAACGGAGCCTTCGTCAGCCGTGGTTGGACGACGCTCGGGAGCGCCGAGGAGCTTGACGCGCGGATCGAGTAGCGGGTAGGCGAGGTCGGCGATCAGGTTGACGATCACGAAGACCACTGCTGCCAACGAGACGACTGCCTGCAGAACGGGCAGGTCCTGCGTGCTCACCGACCTTTGCACCAAGCTGCCAAGACCGGTGCGTCCAAAAACCGTCTCGGTGATCAGCGAGCCTCCAAGCAGTTCGCCGATCGTCAGCGCAACGACGGTGACGACCGGAAGTGAAGACGGCTTCAGCAAGTGCTTGGCGAACAGACGCATTTGCCCGAGGCCGCGCCCCCGTGCGACGGCGGCGTATTCCTGCCCGGACTCATGGTCGAGGTTGGCGATAAGCACTTCGGCGATTTGCGCGGAGATGGGGATACCGAGGGCGATCGCCGCGAAGAGGGTCGCCCAGACGCTGTCAGGCTCTATCACGCGAAAGACGCCGAGCTGGAAACCAAAGAGGTGGATCAGCACCAGGCCGATCACGAAGTTTGGCACCGACAGGAACAGCGACGGAAAGCCTCGCAACAGGCCCTGGCCAAACCGTTTTGGAAGAAACTGTGTACCATAGGCGATCACCGCCGCGAGCAGAAGCGCGACGACGAGGCCGGCGGACGCGAGGACCAACGTCGAAGGGAGCACCTCGGCGATCAGCGTTGTCACGGGCCGGTTGGTCCGCATCGACAGGCCCAGATCACCTGTGACAAATCCGGAAAACGATGTCCAGAGCTGGACCGGGATCGGTTTGTCCAGACCTTGGGCGGCGATGATCTCCTTGATCTCCTCCTGCGTGAATCCATTCTGAGGATTGTTCAGGACGTTGGAGATCGGGTCGCCCGGCAAGATGCTGACGACAACGAAGGTGAAGACATAAGCCAGCAGGATCACGACGATCGCCTGCACGAGGCGTTTTGCGGCGTAGTTTAGGTAGGCTTTGCTCATGCCTGTCACCTTCTTTGCGCGGTTGAATTGCGGGCTATTCGCTTTTCGTGGCCGTGTAGTAGCTGGCATAGGCGACGCCGTTGTAGACCTCGCCTTTGAGCTTGGGAGACTGAGCGTAGATTCGCTGAACGATCTGCGTGCGGGGGATGAAGTAGCCCTGATCAAGAATGTACTTCTGCAACTCGTCGAGGAGCGGTTTGCGAATTTCCGTAGAGCCGGCACTCGCGATTTTGTCGCGGAGCTCATTGAGCTTCGTGTCGCTTTCATCGAGAGCGAACCAGTTCTCGCCGTTGTTGGCGTTCGTCAGAATACTGGCGACTGTCCCCGCGTCGATGAAGCTGCGTGTCACCTCGTAGGCCGGCACAGCCTGACCGCCGTATTTGACCTTCTGGCCGTAGGTGACAACATCATAGGCACGGATGGTCACTTTCCAGCCAATCTTGCCGAGTTGCTGGGCGATGAGTTCATCGACCGATTTGGAGGTTGCGAGGTAGGGGTTGGAATTCAAAATCAGCAACAACGGCTCGCCGTTTTTGGTGCGGATTCCGTCGGCACCCTTTGCCCAGCCCGCCTCATCAAGGAGCTTTTCAGCCTTCTCGGGATTGTAGGCCAGCAGACTGCTTTGGTCGGTCGCTCCCGGCACGTTGCTCTGGATGAAGGACGTCGCCAGTTTCCAGTCGGGCGTGTAGACGGTGTCGATGATCTCCTGGCGATTGATGCCGGCCTGAAGGGCCTGACGTACCTTCACGTCGTTGTACGGCGCGAGCTTGGTGTTGATCGCCCAGCCGTTGACGAAGCCGAGATAGCGCGGCGTAGCAATGGTGAAGCCCTCCGACTTGAGAGACTCCAGTTCCTGCGGCGAGGCGTTGTAGGCGATATCGGCTTGGCCGGACTGAACGGCGGCAACGCGCAGCGACGGTTCGGTCACCAGCTTGTAGGTAATCGTGTCGAGATAGGCTGGACCGGTATGACCGACCGCCGCAGGACCCCAGTTGTAATCCTTGCGCTTGACCAGCTTGACGAAGTCGCCCTCCTTCCAGGAGTCGACCACATACGGGCCGCTGCCGGAGGTCTTGCTCAGGTCGGCCTGCTGAGGGGCGGGCTGCGCGATGGTCTTCGGGGAGATGAGGATCGAGCCGTGGTAGCCGAGAGTCGGGATGAAGCCGAGCGTCGGCTTCTTGAAGAAGACCTTCACTGTGCTCGCGTCAATGGCCTCGGCATGGTCGTAGGTTTTCGGGAAGAGACCAATCGGGTTGATGCCCTCGTTCTTGCGGCCGGCGTACCAGATGTCGAGGTTGGCGACGACGGCTGCCGCGTCGAGCGGGGTGCCGTCGGAGAAGGTCACGCCGCTCTTGAGGTGCAGGGTGAACTCGGTGGCGTTGTCGTTCTGCTCCCAGCGCTCTGCGATCCAGGGGCTGACCTTGCCGTCAGCATCGACGTAGAGGAGCTTATCGGTCACATGGCCCCAGATGTGGCCCTGGAAGCTGGAGATCGCGCTGTTGTTCGGAATCCAGGTATCGCCCAGCGAGTCGATGAGGAAGGTGATGTCACCGCCATTGCGTGGGCTGTCAGCACTCAGAGCCGGGGTGAGGCCCGCCATCGTCACCAAAGCACCGGTTGCCACGGCGGAAGTGGTGATCAGCAGACGGCGCCGGGAGAGGGACAACGAAAAAAGGCGTTCGGTCATGAAGAGGTCCTGATGGTTCTGGTTCTGAGAAATTCTGAAACAGAGCCTATGCAGGCGGAGCCGAGGGAGAAAGACTAGTTGTTCTTTTTCTACTAATTTTATGGATTATTTTGTTCGGTTTTGGCATGCGCAAGGGTCAGCTTTTTTCAGGGCTTGTTTGCGAGGGAGCTGCGCGTTCAAAACCCTCCTTGGCGATCAGGGTCTCAGGACTGATCTTATCGGGATCGATTTTGCACCTTGGGTCCCTCGAATATCCGCACTGGCGGCGCTTCGCCAACGAACCGTTCGACCTCTACCCTTGTAAGCTGTCCGGTCGAACCCTGGGCCAACTGCGAGGTCCCAACGTCGCGCGTCAGGATATTCGGGTTGCCGTGAATGCACATCGCGTTGTCGGCGGTCGAGACATCAGGCTCGAACCATGCGCCTGTTGCCAACTGCATGACCCCCTTGTGCACGTCCTCGCTTATCACCGCCGCGGCGAGGCAACTGCCGCGGACGTTGAACAATCTCACGATGTCTCCATCCGAGATACCACGCTCGACCGCATCTGCCGGGTGGATACGAACCGGTTCGCGGCCCTTTATCTTGGTGGAGCGGCTGAAATCACCATAGTCCAGCTGGCTATGTAGCCGCGATTGTGGCTGGTTACAGACCAGATGTAGGGGATAGCGCTCGTCTGCCTTGGTCTTTGCCCTGGGAGGATACCATCTCGGATGGCCGCGGCAATCGTCATAGCCGAATCCCTCGATCGTCTGCGAAAAGATCTCGATCTTTCCGGATGGCGTCTGCAGCGGGGATCCGGACGGATCAGCGCGAAATGTGCGGGCCGGTCCGCCATCGTCGGGCTTGAGCGGCAGACGCATCTCTCCACGTTCCCAGAACACCTCGAAATCCGGAGCCTCGTGTCCACCGGATGCGAGCGCCGTGCGGGTGGTCTCGAACAGGAAGGCGAGCCAATCCCGGCTGGTGCGATTTTCGGTGAACTCTTCGAATTTTCCGAGACGGCGTGCTATCTCGGAGAAGATCTCATAATCGTCGCGTGCTTCCCCGACCGGCTCGATCAGCTTCTTCATCGCAATCATCAGTGGATCACGGTCCGCCGCGCCGATATCGTCACGCTCAAGCGTGGTGGTCGCAGGCAACACGATATCCGCGTGACGCGCGGAGGACGTCCAAGCTGTCTCGTGTACGATAATGGTCTCCGGCCTCTTGAACGCCGTCCGCAGCCTGTTGAGATCCTGATGGTGATGAAAGGGGTTGCCGCCGGCCCAATAGACGAGGCGGATATCGGGATAACGCATCGCGTGGCCGTTATAGTTGAACTCGCTGCCCGGATTGAGGAGCATATCGGCGATGCGCGCGACCGGAATGAAATCCGGCACTGGATTTTTGAACTGGCTAAGGGTCGGCAGTGGAACGGCAAGCTGGGCCTTGCCGATATTACCCAACGCACCGAGGGAATAGGCATAGCCCCCGCCATCCAGTCCGATCTGTCCGAGCATTGCGGCCAGCACGATACCCATCCAGACAGGCTGCTCGCCATGGTCGGCGCGCTGGAGGGAATGGCTGACGGTGATCAGCGTTCTGGCGCCCGCCATCGCCCGAGCCAGTTCCGTGATGGCATCGACGCCTATACCGCAGATGCCGGAGGCCCATTCCGGGTTCTTTTCGACACCATCGTTCCGCCCAAACAGATAGTCCTCGAAACGCCCGTATCCGACCGTGTAGCGGTCGAGAAATCCGCGGTCGTGCAATCCCGCATTGACGAGCGCATGCGCGATACCGAGCATCAGCGCGACATCTGTGCCCGGCACGATCGGCAGCCATTGTGCATCCAATTCGGCGGGAAAATCGTCTTTCAGTGGGCTGACGAGCACGAAGCGGGCACCACGAGCGCTCGCGCCGTTCAGCGTCTTGCGTACGATATGCGAACTGATGCCGCCGCCATGCACGTCCGCATTCTTGATCGCCATTCCGCCGAAGGCGACGATCAGTTCGCTGCTCCGCTCGATGGCATCCCAGGTGACGCTCTTGCGGTCGAAATGGTCGTACGGCCCTAGGACGTGTGGGATGATGACCATTGCAGCACCGGAGCTGTAAGTATTGACGGATCGCACATAGCCGCCGGCCACATTCAGAAACCGATGGATCTGGCTCTGTGCATGATGGAAACGTCCGGCACTCGACCAGCCGTAGGAACCGCCGAAGACGGCCTGGGGTCCGAAGTCTCCGTAAACGCGCCGAAGCTCTCCAGCAACCAAGTCAAGCGCTTCTGGCCAGCTGACATCCACATAATCATCTGCGCCGCGATTCTGCGCATTACCTTTCTTGCCCTCAAGCCAGCCGCGCCTGACGGCCGGACGCCTGATGCGCGCAGGGCTATGGGCGATCGCAGCGAGGTTGCCCAACAAGGGCGACGGATGCGGGTCGGCCGGATGGGGACGAATTTCGAGCTTTCCGTCTTCGTAGCGGCCCGAGAACGCGCCCCAATGGGAGCTATGGGTCTGGAACGTATTCATTTGCAAAATACCCGGGCAAGCGGAGCGTTTATCAATAGGCCATCCGCTTTTCTCGATGCATTCGGAAACGGGATGCTGATGAATTCGGTCGGCATATAATTATCCCCAGCTCTGCTGCCTGCATCGGATTATGTATGGATGCTAACGCGACCCCGTGCTCACAGAAAGACAGGTCATTCTTTTTCTATAGAAATCATAGAATTTTATCCCGCCCGGGCTCGGTCGATGAGTTGCGGGCAGCTTGAGTGAGAAATGATCAGGGCGCTCACGGTGCCGACCTTGCCGCTCTCGACAAGGTCGCTCCCGGTATGAAGTCCCCGAACGCTCGCCTTCCAAAAATTTGCAACAGAGCCCCAAACGTCCCGTTTGGTCAGGACAGTTGTATCAGGTGCCGGGAATTGGCTCCCAAGTTAAACCTTCGGTCCGGGAAAACTGCGGGATATGGGCAAGGCTCTGAATGAGGTCACAGTCAGATCCCAGCGTCTCCTGCCAATCGCGCGCCTCGGTCAGCACAACGCCAATCCCGAGAACCTCAGCTCCTGCCTTGCGCACCAGCTCGAGCGACCCCTTAAGGCTCGATCCGGAAGCGACCACGTCGTCGACCACGACCACGCGCTTGCCCTCGAGAAGGGGTATCGCGGCGCGGTCCAGCAACAGGCGCTGTTCGCCCTTGGATGTGATGGAGGAGATTTTCTGCTCCAATGCATTCGCCAAATGGATTTTCGGCGACTTCTGCAGGATGACATAATTGTCGAGTCCGAGCGCACGAGTGACCTCGATTGCGACGGGAATGCCAAGTGTCGCCGTGCCGACGATGATGTCGGGCTTGAGTGGTGCGAATTTGGCGGCAAGTTTGCGGCCGACATGTTCGCCGAATTTCACGCCGAGATCGATGACCATCATCAGCGAAATGGCAAAATCCGGCTTGATCGCCACGATCGGCAAGTCGACTGGATAGCCGGAAACATCGACGCTCCAGTTCTGTCCGGTTCTCGGGTCCGTGGTCTCAGAGGTCATCGGTTTTGTCCTTCATGCTAAGGCGCGGCTCGACCATGAGGCCGACATGGCGCCAGGTTGTCCGCTTGTGTTTCAGATCATACCCGTAGAGGGTGAGGGAGAACGAAATGGCGTGCGCCATGCGGATCGCCTGGACGAGCAGCGGAATGCCGCGGGCCAGTGCGAAGCGCAGTTTCGTGGGCAGGCTGACATTGTCGATCTCCATGCCGCGAGACCGCTGCGCGTCCGCAATGCGTTCGAAATCGTCGCGCAGCATCGGAATGACGCCGAAGGTCAGCGAGAGAACAAGCGTGGCAATCGGCGGCAGCCGTGCAGCGCTTGCTGCCGCCAATATCGAGCCCGGCGTACTGGTCTCCATGACGAAATAGAAGGCGGCTGTGGTTGTCACCAGCCTCGCCGCCATCGCGGCGGCGACAGACAGGGCTTCGGATGTCGAGAGACCCTGTAGCCAGAGGTTTATCATCCAGCTCAGCATGACCATGCTGGTGAGCAAGGTGGCGCCCTTGAGGTAACCGCGCAGACCGGGAACCCGTATCGCCCATAGAAGGACCAGACAGGCAAGCGCGAGGGGCACGCCGAAGTGCCAGCCGGGAGCGAGCCAGGCTACCAGCATGATGGCAAAGGCAATTCCCAGCTTGATAAAGAAGTTGAGCTCATGAAGCCGCGTCATGCCCTGCTCCAGGCTGCCATATCATAGGGCGCTTGCCAGCCGAGGGAGCGGAAGGTGCCGCTCTCCCAGCCGTCTTCGGGCTTTCCCTCGAACGCGATCGCGCCATTGTCCAGGATCATCAGACGCGTGGCCAGATCATCGACCAGTTCCAGATCGTGTGAGATCAACATCACCGCACGTCCCGACGACTGCATGGACGAGATGAAAAGTTCCAGCATTTGCCGGCCTTTGATGTCCCTGGCCAAAAGCGGCTCGTCGATGATGGCGACCGCCGCGCCGGTTGCGTCGGCGCAGGCAAGGCCTAGCAGAGCCTGCTGGCGGGCCGAAAGTGCAAATGGATTGGCCTCGGCGAGGTTGGAGAGTGAATAGCGCTCCAGAGCTGCCGTGGCGCGGGCGATGATGGCTGGGTCGCTGGAGGATGCAGTGGAGGCCGTGATGGCGAAGATCACTTCACCGAGCACGGTCATATTGAACAGAATGTGGCGCATGTTCTGGGGAATATAGGCAATCCTGCGCGCGCGCGCAGCGACGGACCAGTCGTCGGCTTTCGTCCCGTCGAAGAGGATGGAGCCTGCGGTCGTTTTCAGAAGTCCGAGGATCGATTTGAACAGCGTCGTCTTGCCGGCGCCGTTGCGGCCGATGAGTGCGAGTACCTCTCCGGCCCGGACGTCGAAACTCACATCCTTCAGGACCGGGTTTCCGTGTGAGCGGGAAAGCTGGCTCGTCAGCTTCGAAACAGTCAACAGCGGGCGGCCCGTCTCGACGGTCTGTCGTGCGGGTCGGGCGCGCATTGGGGGCAGAATGCCGGCTTCGATCCAGGCGGTGTCCTGTGTGAGAACAGTCCTTGGCGGCATGCTTGGAGAAAGGCTGCCGTGACGCAACAGAGCTATGCTGTCGATCACGGAATGGAGCGCCAAAGGGTCCTGCTCCGAGATCAGCAGGGTGGGGACGCTGTCGGACACCTTCCGCAGGATGTTGGAAAGGCGCATGCGGGCAGCGGGATCGAGCCCGGTGGTGGGCTCGTCCAGCACCAGGATTGTCGGGTTTGAGGCGATCGCGGCGGCAATGGTGACCATCCGCCGTTCGCCACCCGAGAGGGTCAGAACCCGGCGGCCGCGCAAGGCCTCCAGCTCGAACTCCGCAATCAGTTCGGCGAGCCGGCTGCGGATCACGTTCTGCTCGACACCCTTGTTTTCCATCGGGAACGCGATGACGTCCTCGACGCAGATGTCCCAAAGCTGGTCTTCGCTATTTTGCGCCACGAAGCCGATTGTGCTGAACAGCTCTTTCTTCGTGAAAGAGTGTAGCGGACGGCTGGCAAGTTCCACTTGGCCGGAGAATTCGGCAGCGTGAATGAGGCGCGGGATCAGGCCAGCGGCAACGCCGAGCAGCGTCGACTTGCCGCTGCCGGCTTCGCCACAGACAAGAAGCCGTTGCCCCTCGTCAAGTGTACAATTGGTTTCGGCAAGCACCGGTGCGGAACCGCCGAAACCGATCGTCAGATTGGCAATATTGAGCACTTGTTGATCCAGATCGGGTTCAGAAGCGCTTGAAGCCGGTGGGATGTGCACTCTTCAGGATTTTCAGGGCCGGAATGATCAGAAGCGGCGTGCCGACGACCATCGGGACGATGTCGGACAGGCCGAGATAGCCAAAACCCCACCAGAACGGAAAAATGCCGAGATAGGCAAGGCTGGCTGATACTGCCGCCACCATGATCAGGCCGACGACGAGGCAAACCGCGGCAATCTTGATGAGTGCGGGACGATTGAAGATCGTCTTGGCCGGATCGAAGAGCATCCCCGGGACAAGGCCGGTCAGGCCGACCATGATGCCATCAACGATGAGCGAATGCGCAGGGATGAAAGTGCCGGCGAGAAGCGACCAGACGATGGTGCCGAGATAGCCGCAAATGAAACCGCTACGCCAGCCGAGCAGGATACCGATCACCGACGGCAGGAAGGCGAAAATCCGCCACTGGATGACGCCGGGCACGAGCTGGATTGGATTGGCATAGGCCCAAAGTACGCCCGTGGCGGCAGCCGCCACGATCGAGAGTACGATGGGAAAGAGAGTATTGCCGTCAGTTTGCGATACGGTTGCTGGCTGCATGATTTTTGTCCCCTTCAAAAGTAATTTCCGGAAATTCTCGGAAAACCGGCTGGAACGGCTTTCCGCAATGGTTCAAACGCAAATTTGGTCTCGATCAAATGCCGCCCGGCGATTGCGGGAAGACGGTTCAGTAAAGTCGTCGGACGTCGTGCTACACCTGTGCTGCACCCCTTTGAGCCGCAGAGCGTTTCCGCTGGGTCTGTGCCAAATGCTTGGTGACCAAAACCCGGTCATCCATCCAGGCGTCTTTCTCGGTCGCGGGATCGGGGGTCGCCACTCCAGCGATAATGTCGAACTGAGGAATGTGGCTGAGGCCGGCGACCAGGTTAGCGTCTTCGCCCAGCAGGCTCCGCCAGGCGTGGCCCTCGGTCAGAATGGCACCCGCACCAATGATATTGGCGCCAGCGCGACGCACGAGCCTGATTGCCGCTGCCATACTGGAGCCGGTGGCGATGACATCGTCGACAATGAGAACGCGCTTGCCCTGGAGCAGGCTTATCGAGCGGCGGTCAAGCAAAAGGCGTTGCGGCACTTCAGTCGTGATAGAACGCACATCCTCGACCAGGGCATCGGCAAGGTGAAATTTTGGTGATTTCTGCAGGATGACATATTGGTCTATACCAAGGTGCCGTGAGACTTCGATAGCGACCGGGACACCCAACGTGGCGCTACCGACGACGACGTCGGGCCGCATCTGTTCAAAATGACTGGCGAGAGCATCGCCAACGATGTCGCCAAACCGGATACCCATGTCGATGACCATCAGCAGCGCGATCGCTCGCCGGTCGTTCAGCCGGACAATCGGTAGGCTGAAATTCTCGCCGGCAATCTCTATCTGATAGGTTTGCGGGGTCTCCAGATACATAAATGCGGCCTTTTGCCATCATAAGTTGCAATGGAAGTATTATCCCAGTAGACACTAGGTCGCCCGGCTTTTACAACCAACAAAATTCGTCCGGTGTGTTTCCTTTTCTTCAACGAGGTACTCTTCCCGAATGAGCAGGCTTTTGTTTTCTCGGTTCGCGCATTATCTCGACGAGATCGCTAAACGCGGTTCGATCAGAAAAGCTGCGGAGAAACTGAATGTCTCGGCTTCCGCGATCAATAAGCAGCTCATTGGCGCCGAGGAGGAGTTCGGTGTCGCGTTATTTGAGCGTCTGCCACGAGGAATGCGGCTGACCTCGGCGGGTGAACTGCTCGTCAGCGGTTATAGGGAATGGAATAAGGACCTTTCCCGGATCAAATTCGAGATCGAGGAGTTGAAAGGGCTTCGCCGTGGCGAAGTAAAAATTGCCGCCTCGCATGAAACTGTGCCGGACTTCCTGCCCGCGGCGATCGCGCGGTTCATGAAGGATCATCTTCGCATTCGCAACTCGATCACGGTGGCGGATTCGGAGCGCGTGCGTCAACTGGTCAGGGACGGAGGGGTGGACTTCGGACTAACGTTCAGCCCCCCGCCTCTGCCGGGGGTCGTTGTCACGCGTTCGGCTGACTTTCACCTGATGGCCATGTTGCCGGTAACTCCCGGCGTGAAGCAGCCGGACAGCATGTCTATCGAAGAATTCTTCCAAAAGCCGACGATCGTCCCCGATGCGAGCAGTCACTTGCGTGATGTTGTCGACATTGCCGCGGCACGTATCGGTGCGAGGTTGCAGCCCGTCCTGACGACCAATAGCTTGTCGCTCATGCGTTCCATGGTCCGCGAGGGTTGCGGTTTCGGCGTGACGGCCATGGCTAAAGGCATGCCCTTGAAGGATGATGAGGAAATACATTGCTCCCGCATAGCTGATCGTGGTTTGCCACCGATGGTGCTGTCGCTGATCGTTGATCCGCGGCGCAGCCTCTCGATGACCTCCATCATCGCGCGGAGGTATTTTGAGGAATATTTTGATGAGCTCTCACCTCAAGCGGGCGACGCGGTTTCCCATTCGTTGGAGCAATCGAGTTTAGACAATGAGTGACCCGGCGCCGAGTGACTGCAGTCTCAGCCATTGCGTCACAACGAGCGTTTATGTTCCGAGCAGCTTGGCGTTGAGTTCCGCGCCATTGGCCAGATCCCGCGCATGCTTGCGAGACGTCCCCAGATCAAATGCAGCGTCGGCGTATTGGGAGTGTCGGCGCTCGCGTACTCAACCATAGGATGACGGTAAAGCCTTCTCCGTTGAAGAAAAGGAAACACACCGGACGCATTTTGGTGCTTGTAAAAGTTGTGTCGACCCATGTTTATGGAGGCGGTATCTTTTGGTTCTAATGCTCGGGGCGGCAAGGCGATAAGCACGCCTCCAGAGGCTCCCACAAACCTCTCAGACCGAGATCACGGTTGGCGAACTAAAATCATTATGTCTGAAGTCAAAGCCTACCTTCTGAACGCAGCTGCCGAAACGATCCGGACAGTGATGATTCCCGTAGGAGATCAGCTTACGCATATCTGCAAATTGATCGGATGCCGCGAGGTCGATGTCGTTCGCATCGAAGGCTCCCATCTCCTCTGTGTCGGTGCAAATAGCCTGATCGACGGGGTTAATAGCGTTACGGACTTGAAGGGCCACGGCTCGCCGTTTG
>DASVPC010000051.1:0-25733 GCA_036383055.1 Rhizobium sp.
GCAACCTCGAGCCTCGATTCGGAATCGGAGATGCTCATCCAGCAGGCGATGGAGAGGTTGATGGAGGGACGCACGACACTCGTCGTCGCTCACAGACTGTCGACTGTGCGCGCCCTCGATCGGCTGCTGGTCTTCGAACGCGGACATATTGCCGAGGAAGGCACCCATGCCAGCCTCATTCGGCGCAAAAGCGGGATCTATCGCGGGCTGTTCGAGCGCCAGGCACTGGAGCTGACGAAGGGCATCACGAGCGAAGGGCTGATCGGCTAACAGGAGTCCACACGCAGTCTCCACCCCGCAGAATTGGCTCGCCTCGACAAACGAGGCGAGCCAATTCGCGCTGGTGACAGTATGTTATGACATGCTGGCCGGTCGGCACGATGAACCATGCCGCTTTTTGAGCGGCGCCATCCCGAACAGCCATATCCATTTCAGCTTGGGAAAATTGTGAACGGTGGCAATAGAAGGCGCCGTCGCTTGGTTCGTTTTTCCAGCAAACATTGGACGCTGCCGCAATTTTGGGCGACGGCGCCCGATGTTTGGTCAAAAATTTACCGTCCGATAAATTTTTGACCAAACGATAAATAATTTGCAACGCGCAAAACAAAGAACCGTTGATTTTATTAGACTTTTCGATCTGGCACGCAATCTGCTTTCAAGATCCCGAACCAGGCCTTGGCCGCTCGCGACCTCAAGAGGAGAGCAGATATGGAAATCGGTGTTTTTATCCCGATCGGGAACAATGGTTGGCTGCTGTCGGAAAACGCACCGCAGTACAAACCCAGCTTCGAGCTGAACAAGGAGATCACGCTAAAGGCGGAAAAATATGGTCTCGACTTCGTTCTCTCGATGATCAAGCTGCGCGGCTTCGGCGGCAAGACGGAGTTCTGGGATCACAATCTCGAATCCTTCACGCTGATGTCGGGCCTCGCTGCCGTCACTACCCGCATCAAGCTGTTTGCGACTGCTGCAACGCTGGTGATGCCGCCGGCGATTGTCGCCCGCATGGCCTCGACGATCGATAGCATTTCGAACGGCCGCTTCGGTCTCAACCTCGTCACCGGCTGGCAGCGCCCGGAATATTCCCAGATGGGAATGTGGCCCGGCGATGAATATTTCGCCAAGCGCTACGACTATCTCGGCGAATACGCGACTGTGCTGCGCGATCTGTGGGAGACCGGAAAGAGCGATCTGAAGGGCGAGTTCTTCCAGATGGACGATTGCCGTCTGTCGCCACGGCCCCAGGCCGACATGAAGGTGATCTGCGCCGGCTCTTCGACCGCGGGCATGGAGTTCTCCGCCCAATATGCCGACTACAATTTTTGCTTCGGCGTCGGCGTCAATACGCCGAAGGCGTTTGCACCGGCAGCCGAACGGCTTCAGGCGGCAACCGCCAAGACCGGCCGCGACGTCTCTTCCTTCGTTCTCTTCATGGTAATCGCCGACGAGACGGACGAGGCAGCCCGTGCCAAATGGGAGAGCTATAAGGACGGCGCCGACCAGGAAGCGATTGCCTGGCTTGGCGTGCAGGGAGCCGCCGATTCCAAGTCCGGTTCGGACACCAACATCCGCCAGATGGCCGACCCCGTCTCGGCCGTCAATATCAACATGGGGACCCTGGTCGGCTCCTATGAAACCGTTGCCAAGCTGCTCGATGAAGTCCCGACCGTTCCCGGAACAGGCGGCGTGCTTCTGACCTTCGATGACTTTGTGAAGGGTGTCGAGGATTTCGGCACGAAGATCCAGCCGCTGATGAAATGCCGCGAACACATAAAGCCCATGCTGGAGGCCGCCGAATGAGCGCCGTGACCGCAGCCGGATACCAGGCTCCCCAAGAGCGCTCGCAGAGCGTCACCCTCCCCGCGAGGCCCGAACCGATCACGCTGAAACCCAGCGAAACGGCGGTCGTCGTCGTCGATATGCAGAACGCCTATTCGACCGAAGGCGGCTATGTCGATCTCGCCGGCTTCGATATAGCCGGCGCCAAAGGCACGATCGCCAATATCAAGAAGACGCTGGACGCGGCGCGTGCCGCCGGTGTCCAGGTCATCTATTTCCAGAACGGCTGGGACAAGGACTATGTCGAGGCCGGCGGCCCCGGCTCGCCGAACTATCACAAGTCCAATGCCCTGAAGACCATGCGCCAGAGACCCGAGCTGCAGGGGCAGCTTCTCGCCAAAGGCACCTGGGACTACGCGATCGTCGATGAGCTGCAACCCCAACCGGGCGATATCCTGGTCCCGAAGACCCGCTATAGCGGTTTCTTCAACACCAATATGGACAGCGTGCTGCGCGCCCGCGGCATCCGCAATCTCGTCTTCGTCGGCATCGCCACCAATGTTTGCGTGGAGAGCTCGCTCCGCGACGCCTTCCATCTCGAATATTTCGGCGTGATGCTGGAGGATGCCACCCACCATCTCGGCCCCGATTTCATCCAGCAGGCGACCGTCTACAACGTAGAGAAATTCTTCGGCTGGGTCGCTACCGTCAACGATTTCTGCGCCACCGTCTCGCAAGCCGCTCCAAACGAAGCCTGATCAAACCATCAAGAGGAGACCCTCATGCCCAAGTCCATCATCGTGCCCGCAGGAACCCATAAGCCAATCGCGCCATTTTCGCCCGGCACGCTTGCCGATGGCATCGTTTACGTCTCCGGCACCCTGCCCTTCGACAAGAACAACGACGTCGTGCATGTCGGCGATGCCGGTGCCCAGACGCGCCATGTGCTCGAAACCATCAAATCGGTGATCGAGACGGCCGGAGGCACGATGGAAGACGTGACCATGAACCACATCTTCGTCACCGACTGGGCCAACTACCAGGCCGTCAACGCCGTCTATGCGGAATACTTCCCGGGCGACAAGCCGGCGCGCTACTGCATCCTGTGCGGGCTCGTGAAGCCGGAGGCGCTGGTCGAGATTGCAACCGTCGCCCATATCGGCAAGAAGTAGGCGGCATGCATTTCGAGGTTCATGGGCTCGATCGCCCCGATGCGAAGACGATCATCCTGTCCTCCGGGCTCGGCGGATCGGGAAGCTATTGGGCGCCTCAGATCGAGGCGCTCGCGACCGATTTCCGGATCGTCACCTACGATCATCGCGGCACGGGACGGACCGGCGGCGATGTTCCGGATACGGGTGGCATCTCGGCCATGGCGGACGATGTGCTGGAGATCGCAGCCCGGCTGCAGCTTGATCGTTTCGACTTCATGGGCCACGCGCTCGGCGGCCTCATCGGTCTCGACATTGCGCTGCGTCGTCCCGAGCTCATCGAGAGGCTGATCCTCATCAACGCATGGAGCAAGGCCGATCCGCATTCCGGGCGCTGCTTCGATATCCGCATCGAACTCTTGGAGCGATCTGGAGTCGAGGCTTTCGTCAAGGCGCAGCCTCTGTTTCTCTATCCCGCCGTCTGGATGTCGGAAAATGCCGAACGCATGGCCGCCGACGAGCGCCATGGGGTCGCGCACTTCCAGGGCAAGGCGAATGTTCTCAAACGGATCGCGGCATTGCGCGCGTTCGATATCGACCACAGGCTCTCCGAGATCCGCACCCCGACGCTGGTCGTCGGCACGCGCGACGATCTTCTCGTGCCCTATACACGTTCCGTCCGGCTTGCCGAGGGTCTGCCCGCCGCCGAACTCGCCCTTTCCGATTTCGGCGCCCATGCGGTGAACGTCGTCGAGCCCGAGGAATTCAACAATAAAGTGCTGCGCTTTCTGCGCGCGAGATCGGAAGTCCGATAAGGAGCCTGACATGCAAGCCTCATCCCTGACGGACGCCGCACCAGCCACCCCCTCCCTTGACGAGAGCAAGCAGGAATACCGCAACGCCATGGCGCGGCTCGGAGCCGCCGTCAACATCGTGACAACAGATGGTCCGGGTGGGCTTGCGGGCTTTGCGGCAACCGCGGTGTGCAGCGTGACCGACAGCCCGCCGACATTGCTGGTCTGTCTCAATCGCGGCTCCTCCGCCTATCCGGCCGTCAACGCCAACCGGGTACTCTGCGTCAATACATTGGAGCGCGGCCATGAGGAGCTTAGTCGGCTTTTCGGCGGCAAAACGCCGGTGCACGAGCGTTTCGAGGGCGCCAGCTGGTCCTTGCTTGAGACGGGATCACCGGTGCTCGACGACGCGCTGATCTCTCTCGATTGTAGGGTGAAAGCCATCTCGGACGGTGGCACGCATGACATCCTGATTTGCGACGTCGTCGCCATCCGCGAGAACGAGGGCGGGCAGGCCCTCATCTATTTCGACCGGCGCTATCATGCAATCTAGGCCCAAGTGACATCACCAAGACATGCTGATCTCCGTCAACCCCAGCCGCTGACGGACTTCGTCTCCAGATATTCCTCGATGCCCCAGATGCCGCCTTCGCGGCCATTGCCGGATTGCTTGACGCCGCCGAAAGGACTGCCGGAGGCTCTGGATGCGCCGTTGATCTGCACCATTCCGGACCGGATCGCGCGAGCCACCCGGCGTGCTCGCGCCAGGTCTTTCGACTGGACCTGCGCGTTAAGGCCATAGGGCGTGTCGTTGGCGATCCGGATGGCTTCCCCCTCGCTGTCGAACGGTATGATGCATAGGACGGGGCCAAAGATTTCTTCGCGGGCGATCGTCATGCCATTGTCGACATCGGCAAAGACCGTCGGGCGGACATAGGCGCCGGCGGCAAGCCCCTCCGGCCGACCGGGACCGCCGGCGGCAAGCCGCGCACCCTCGGCAATGCCTGCCTGGATCAGTGTCTGGATCTTGTCGAATTGCCTCATCGAAATGACCGGGCCGATATGCGGCCCCTCGGCATTGGGTGCTCCGACGGCAAGGTCGTTCGCTACTTTCACGGCGATCGCCACCGCCTTTTCGTAGATCGGCCGCTCGACCAGCATTCTCGTCGGCGCGTTGCAGGATTGGCCGGCGTTCGAAAAACAGGCTCTTGCCCCGCGCGTGATCGTCTCCTCGACGTCGACATCGGCAAAGACGACGTTCGGCGACTTGCCGCCCAGCTCCAGCGTCACGCGCTTTACCGTCTCGGCCGCCCGCTTCATGACGGCCACGCCGGCGCGCGTCGAGCCGGTGAAGCTGACCATATCGATGCCGGGGTGACCGGAGATCGCCTCTCCGACAGTGGCGCCGTCGCCATTCACGAGATTGAACACGCCTGCCGGATAGCCGGCCTCATCGATCATCTCCGCAAACAGCATGGCCGAAAGCGGGGCGATCTCCGACGGCTTGAGGACGACGGTACATCCGGCCAGCAAGGCCGGCACGACCTTCAGCGCAATCTGGTTTATCGGCCAGTTCCATGGCGTGATCAGCCCGCAGACGCCGATCGGCTCATGCAGAATCTGGTCGCCGGAACCATCGGCGCGCATGGCATGCTCGAACTGATACTCCTTCGCCGCCGCCAGAAAATTGCTGATCTGACTGCGCCCGGCATCGGCCTGCGACTGGCGCGCAAAGGTGATCGGCGCCCCCATTTCGAGCGAGATTGCCTGCGCCATTTCCTCGGAACGAGCGGCATAGATCTGTTGCAGCCGTTCGAGCAGCCCGACCCGCCGTCTGAAATCCGTCTGGCTCCAGTCTTCGAAGGCACGACGCGCGGCCCCGACCGCCCTGTCGACATCATCGGCACTCCCGAGCGAAATGGTCGCGGAAATCGTTCCGTCCGACGGCGAGACGATATCGTAGAGGTGGGACCGTGCGGGCTGAACCCAGGCGCCGTCGATATAGAAGTCGGTCTTCTGCATGGGAATGATACCTCGATTTCCGCCGCTCACTGCCAGCGGGAGCGGAGACGATTGATAGGCCCGCGCAGCAACGGCACGAGAGTGGACAAGAGAGGAGCCGTCGGGAGGCTTTTCAGCTCCGAAATCTCCATGGGCAAATCCCGCGCCGCCATTCCGCAGCCCGCTTCGCCCAGGATTTCGCCGAGCGCGGTTGCTGTCGGCACACCGCGTCCGGAATAGCCGACGAGCGCGAAAAGACCCTCGGCCGGATTGTAGAGGTGCGGCGTACGATCCAGGTTGATCGCAAGCTTGCCGGACCAGTGGTGACGCCACTTCAAATCATGGAGTTGCGGAAACAAATTTTTCATCCGTTTTGCCATGAAGGCCGTCGTCTTTTCGAAATTGGTTCCCAGCACCGGCTCCACGAGCCCGCCAAGAACAAGACGATTTTGCCTGTCGAAGCGAAAATAGCGCACATCGGGGCGGGTATCGCCAACGCTCTGGTTACCCGGAAGGACTGTTTTTCTGAGCTCGGGATCAATCGGCTCGCTGGCGATCGCGTAGGACGACATGAGGAAGAAGGACCGCCCGAGTGGCGCAAACAGCCCGTCCGTGTAGGCGTTGGTGGCGATGCCGACGCGCTTTGCCCGCACCTTGCCTGTCGGGCAAGTCACCACCCAGACGTCGCCGTTGCGCTCGATCGATGTTACCGGCGAGTGCGTATAGATCTCGGCACCCTCGCCTATCGCCGCAGCGGCGAGGCCACGGACGAAGGCGAGCGGATTGAGATGCCCGCCATCCGGATGCATCCAGCCGCCGTGAAAGCTCTCGGAACCGGTCATCGCCACGGCCTGGGCACGGTCGAGCAGAACCGGATTCTTTCCCAGGCGGTCATAGAAGGCATGCTGACGAGCCGAGATAGACGTTGCCTCGGCACTATGGGCAAGCTGCAACGCGCCCGTCTGCGCCGCCTCGCAATCGATGCCGTATTCCCGCACCAGCGAAAAAACCTTCGCGGCGGAATCGGCGACGATCCGCGTGAAGCGATCCCCGCGCTCCTTGCCCAGCGTCTCGACCGCTTTCTCGGGATTGATGAAGCCGAGAACCGGGACGCAGTGGCCGTGATTGCGGCCGGAACCGCCGTGACCCACGCCATTCGCCTCGACCACGATCGTCCGGACACCGCGCTTGGCGGCATGGATGGCAGCACTCAGACCGGTGTAACCGGCGCCAATGACGACGAAATCGGCGTCATGGTCGCCCTGCAGACGTCCGGTTGACGGCGGTGGCGGCGCCGTGTCTTCGTACAGGCTTCCGATCTTGGTCATAGCGTGCTCTCGTCAACTTGCGGAAAGGTGGAGCGGCGAGGAGGCCCGCTCGATACCGTTGTGCTTGTTCCATAGGCCGGCGCGCGCGGAGGCGAGGTCGCCCAGAGCGTCCGTCAAACGGTCACTCCACTCCGACCGGCCTTCCAGGGTCGCTAGAAGATCGTTGGTGACTTCGAGCCCGCAAGCCGGAATGCCGGTGCTCCAGCTGTGATAGTCGATGGTGAAGGTGCCGCCGATCCCGGAATAGGGTTGGTTGTCGCCGAGCTTGAGGTCACCGCGTTGCGCAAGGGCCGCGATCAGCGCATCGGACAGGACATTGCTCTCGTGCCATATGGTGCCCGCATCCCAGGGGCGAAGCTCTTGACCCAGCCTGCGCGTGCAGCTGTGCAGGGAGACGATGAAGGGATGTTGTTCGCGGGCGACGAGGTTCGTCAGCGCTTCGCTCACCGCTCCATGATAAGGCCAGAAGCAGGCTTCAACGCGCTGCGTCTTCTCCGTTTCAGTCACATCGGAGTTTCCTGGAACGAGGATCCCATCGCTCTCGGCAAGGATGAGCCTGGGGTCCTCGATCCAGCGATTACAGTCGAGCAGCAACCGCGAATAGCGGGTGAGCACGGCGGTCGCATCCAGCCTCCGGCAAAGCGTTCGAACGACGTCGGCAATGCCGATATCGATCCCGACATGCTTGTTGAGATCCGCCTCGTCCAGACCGAGATTCCGGTATTTGGCTGGCACTTCGCTGCTTGCATGGTCGCAGACAATCAGGCCCGGAAACGAGCCGCCGGGATTAAGCATTTCAAAGCTGCACTCTGTTGGCGCCGCATCGTCAGGTTTTCTTGTCATCGTTTACTTCTGTCTGGTGTATTTGCGTTTCGCCCTTGCGGCGCAGGGCTTCGATCGTCGCAAGCCGCTCGCGAATCTTGTCGGGGCTGCGCTTCACAAGAGAGGCGATGATCGCTTCGCATTGCGCGAAGGCCACGACCTTGGAATCATAGGCCGACAGTGTTTCGACCGGAGAGACCAGCACATGGTCGGCAAAATTGCTGATTGGCGACATCCAGCGATCGGTGAACAGCACAATGCGCGCCCGCGCTTCCTTGGCAAGCCGCGCAAACTCGACCACGTCGCTCTGATAGCGGCGGTAGTCGAAAACGATGAGCGTCGTCTGGCTGTTGAAATCGATGACACGATCGAAAAGCCGCGCTGAAAGCGTCTCGATGAAAGAGACGCCGGGGCGAAGCTGGCTCAGATGCATCCAGAGCCTCTGCGCAAGAACCGAACTGAAGCGCCCGCCGATACAATAGACGGCGAGCCGCTCGTCGCTGAGGAGATCAAGGAGCGCATCGAAATCCTGCTTGCGGTACGCCGCCGCGGTCTGGCGCAGCGCGTCCGCCAGATTGTGCATGATGCTGACATAGATGTCGTCGGAGCCTGCGGCGGCGGCACGGGTGTCGATCATGGATAGCGGAGAATTCAGCTGCTCGCTGACGTCCTCGATCAGATCCTTCTGGAACGCCGCATAGCCGCCGTACCCCAGCTTGGTCACCAGGCGAAGGATTGTGGGAACGCTGACGCCCGCTCGTGATGCAAATCCGGCCACCGTCCCCAGGCCCGCGGCCGGATAATTGCCGAGCAATGTCCTGACGGCCTTTTTCTCAGCCGACGTCAGCTTCACCTCGTTACCGCTGAGAATATCCTTGATTGTCACGCTCGCCTCATTTTCTTTTAGAATATGATAGATTTCCTCATCGTCAATCGATTTTGATATTATTTGCTACAGAAATCCATTGACGATGATGCAAACTCTCTTACTATTATCGCAAAATATAGGAAAATATCCATCAGTGCGGGCCTATCCGCCATAGTGCAGATATTTCCGCAAAGAGGGGAATGCGAAATGCAGAAATTCAGAATTTACGCCATATTGGCGGCCGGTCTGCTTGCCAGTTCAGTCCTACCCGCGCATTCCGCGACATTGCGTTTCGGCGCGCAGGGAGACGTCACCTCCTTCGATCCCTACGTCATCGACGAGACCTTCAGCTCGGGCTTTCTCGGCAATGTCTACGAGGGCCTTGTTCGACGCGCGGCCGACCTGTCGATCGAGCCGGCGCTGGCCGAGAGCTGGGAAACCGTTTCTCCGACCCATTGGCGGTTCCATCTCCGCAAGGGTGTGAAATTCCACGACGGCAGCCCGTTTACGGCCGACGACGTGCTGTTCTCCGCCGAACGCCTCCGTGCCCCCGGTTCGGATTTCAAGAACCGACTTTCGCCGGATACCAAAGTCATCAAGGTGGACGACTACACCGTCGATTTCGTCACCGATGCGCCGAACCCGATCATCTATTACCAGTGGGGCAACTGGTACATGATGTCGAAGGCCTGGGCCGAGAAGCACAATGATCACGGCCCGCAAAAGGCCGGCGGCGAGGAAAGCTTCGCAACCCTGAACGAGAATGGGACCGGGGCATTCAAGCTCACCTCGCGCGAACCGGGCATCAAGACCGTGCTGGTTGCCAACCCCGATTGGTGGGGGGCATCGTCGCGCCAGGATAACGTAACGGATGTCATCTTCACCCCGATCCCGAATTCGGCGACGCGCGTCGCGGCTCTGCTTTCCGGCCAGCTGGACATGATCACGCCGGTTCCCCTCCAGGACATCGACCGCATCAAGGCCAATCCCGGTACGAAAGTGATCACCGGTCCGGAGTTGCGCACGGTCTATATCTTCATGGACCAATTCCGCCCCGAACTTCTCTATTCCAACATCAAGGGTAAGAACCCGCTCAAGGATCATCGCGTCCGCGAGGCGCTTTACCGCGCGATCGATATCGAGGCGCTGAAGAGCAAGGTCATGCGCGGCATGTCCACCCCGACGGCCCTGATGGTGGCACCCGGCATCAACGGTTCGGATCCCAGCTTCAAGCGCATCCCTTACGACCCGGCCAAGGCGAAGGCGCTTCTCGCCGAAGCGGGTTATCCTGATGGCTTCGAAATCGGGCTGGATTGCCCGAACGACCGTTACGTCAACGACGAAGCCATCTGCGTCGCTGTCGGCAACATGTTCGCGAAAGTCGGCGTCAAGGTGAAGGTCAACGCACAGACCAAGTCGAAATTCTTCGAAAAGGTTCTGGCGCCAAAGCTCGACTTCAGCCTCGGCCTCATCGGCTCCACACCCCCGAGCTTCGACAGCTGGGCGCCGATCAACTCGCTGCATCAATGCCCGCGCGTTTCTCCATCCTCCGAGGTCTGGGCCGAGGGCGAACGCGACAAGGTGACGAACGGCAAGTCGAACTACGGCGGCTATTGCAATCCGGAAGTCGACAAGCTCGCCGACCAGATCCTCAAGGAAACCGACCAGACGAAGCGCAACGATCTTATCAAGCAGGTCTGGACGATCACGACCGGCGACATCGCCTATCTGCCGCTGCATCAGCAATGGCTCGCCTGGGGTGTGCGGGATGGCATCGAGCTCAAGCAACGCGCCGACGACGTCTTCGACTGGCGCTACGTCAAGATCACGAAATAATGCCTCAAAGCTTCCGCCCGGACTTTTCCGTCGGGCGGAAGCCGCCGCTTGATTTGCTTCCCATTCCGCCGGACGACAGGCAAGGACGCGCTACACAGCGAGGCTGTGATGATGAACTACTTTCTCCGCCGGCTCCTGCAATCCGCCATCGTCCTTTTGGCGGTCGCCATGCTCGCCTTCCTGATGTTTCGCTACATCGGCGATCCGGTCGCGCAAATGGTCGGGCAGGAGACGACACTGGCCGAGCGGGCGGCGCTGCGTCAGCAGCTGGGTCTGAACGACCCGGTGCCTGTCCAGTTTGCTCGTTTCGTCCTGCAGGTGTTGCGGGGTAATTTCGGCATATCCTATCAGATGGGCCAGCCGGTGGGATCGCTCCTGGCCGAACGGCTGCCCGCCACCCTCGAGCTTAGCATCATGGCTTTTCTGTTTGCCGCAGTCGCTGGCATTCCGATGGGGATCTATACGGCGCTCTATCCCACACGCTGGCTGAGCCGCGTCTTTCTCGTCGTCTCGCTTGCAGGCATTTCGCTGCCGACCTTCTTCATCGGCATCATGCTCATCCTCCTCTTCGGCGTCGAACTCGCCTGGCTACCCACCTTTGGGCGCGGTGAGACCGTTCATTTGGGCTGGTGGACGACCGGACTACTGAGCCTGTCCGGATGGAAGTCGATCTTGATGCCGGCCTTCACGCTCGCTCTTTTTCAATTGACCTTCATCATGCGGCTCGTCCGCTCGGAAATGATCGACGTGCTGCGGGCGGATTTCATCAAGTTCGCGCGCGCCCGGGGACTGAGCGAGCGGTCGATCAATTTTGGCCATGCGCTCAAGAATACGCTCGTGCCGGTCATGACCGTCGCCGGCATGCAGCTGGGCTCCATCATCGCCTTCGGCATCATCACCGAAAGCGTGTTCCAATGGCCCGGTGTCGGCCTGCTCTTCCTGCAGTCGATATCGACAGCGGATATCCCAGTGATGTCGACCTATCTGCTCATGGTGGCGCTGATCTTCATCGTCATCAATCTCACCGTCGATCTTCTCTATTACGCCGTCGATCCCCGCCTGCGCGTTGATAGTACTGGCGGGAGGGCATCGCCATGATCGCGCGACGCATGAGCGGACTTCTAAGCGGGCTCCTTCGCTTCTCCGCATGGCACAAATTCGTCTCTTCGCCGGTAACGGTCGCCGCCGCAATCGTGGCCAGCACCATGATCATCTGCGCACTGTTCGCACCGCTCGTTGCCCCCCATGATCCCTTCGACCCGCTGTCGATCGATCTCATGAACTCCCTCATTCCGCCGGTGTGGTCGACCGATGGCAGCTGGAGCTTCATCCTCGGCACCGACGATCAGGGACGCGACCTGCTCTCCGCGATCATCTACGGGACACGGATCTCGATGATTGTCGGCTTCGTATCGGTCAGCCTTGCGGTGCTGATCGGACTGGCTGGCGGACTGGCCGCCGGCTATTTCGGTGGTATCTGCGACGCTGTCATCATGCGCCTGGTCGATATCCAGATGACGTTTCCGGCGATCATGGTCGCCCTGCTCGTCGACGGCATCAGCCGCGGCATCCTGCCGAAGGACCAGCATGACGCACTCGCCCTGTTCGTGATCGTTCTGTCGCTGGCGCTTTCGATCTGGCCGCAAGTGGCCAGAACCGTTCGCGCGTCCACCATGGTCGAGAAGAACAGGGAATATGTGCAGGCGGCGCGCGTCATGGGCTGCTCGTCGCCTGTCATCATTCTGCGCCATGTCATGCCCAACGTGCTCGGGCCTGTGCTGGTCATCGCGACGATCAATCTCGGCACCGCCATTCTCGGCGAGGCCACGCTGAGTTTCCTGGGCGTCGGCGTGCCGATCACCGAACCGTCGCTCGGGACCCTCATCCGCATCGGCAACAATTTCCTGTTTTCCGGCGAACGCTGGCTCGTGGTCTTCCCCGGCATCACGCTGGCGCTGCTGATCGTGGCGGTCAATCTGCTTGGCGATTGGCTACGCGACGTGCTCGATCCGAAACTGCGTTGAAGGCTTAAGATGATCGCAGAAATCTCAGACAAGCCTCCGCTGCTCTCCCTATCCGGCATCAAGGTCGAATATCCCGCCTGGAAGCGCACCTTCGTCGCAGTCGAGAACATTGACCTCGTAGTCCACCGCGGCGAAATCCTCGGCCTCGTCGGGGAATCCGGCGCCGGAAAGAGCACGATCGGCAGCGCGATCATGGGTCTGCTCGACCAGCCGGGCCGCATCACGGCCGGAACGATAGAACTTGATGGCGAAGTGCTCGACCCATCTGACGAGCGGCGCATGCGCGCGATCCGCGGCACGCGCATTTCGATGATCTTCCAGGATCCGATGACCAGCCTGAACCCGCTCTACACGATCGGCCGACAGCTGGTGGAAACCATTCGTACCCACACGCCGATGAGCGCCAAAGCCGCCAAGTCGAAAGCGGCCGAGCTTTTGACTGCCGTCGGGATTTCAGGTGCCGGAGCGCGGATGCGGCAATATCCGCATCAGTTTTCCGGCGGCATGCGTCAGCGCGTGGTGATCGCGCTCGCTCTTTGCACGGATCCGGATCTGATTATCGCGGACGAGCCGACGACGGCCCTTGATGTATCGGTGCAGGCGCAGATCCTTGAGCTGATCAAGCGACTGGCCACCGAGCGCAATGCCGGCGTCATCCTCGTAACGCACGACATGGGCGTCATCGCCGAGACCACGAACCGGGTCGCCGTGATGTATCGCGGCAACATCGTGGAGACCGGCGAAACGCACCAGATCATCCACGCACCCCGGCACGATTATACCCGCAGCCTCATCGGCGCCGTGCCGCGCGCCGATATCAAGCTGCATCGCTTCCCTGAGGCCAGCTATGGAAAGACCGAGGCTTCGCGGGCCGCCGGCTTCGACGCGAGCACCCATTGGCTCGGCCGCAAAACGGACGATGCCGTTGAAAAGGCGAGTGACCGGCCGCTGATCTCCATCGAGAACCTGGGCGTGACCTTTGTCACCCGCCGTGCGCTTCTGGCGCGCGACAGGACAGTTTTCGACGCGGTGAAGGAATTCAATCTCGATATCCGCACCGGCGAGGTTCTCGGATTGGTGGGCGAGTCCGGCAGCGGCAAATCGACGGTCGCGCGCGTTCTTTCCGGGCTCTGCCGCCCCTCCTCCGGCAGAGTGACATTCAAGGGCGAGGATCTCACGGCCATCGGCGGGGGCAGCGTGCGCCAAGCCTTTCATCGCCAGATCCAGATGATTTTCCAGGATCCCTATTCCTCGCTCAATCCCCGCATGCGGGTGGACGCGATCGTCGCCGAGCCGATCCGGCATCATCGCCTCGCCGCGACAAGCGCCGAGGCCCAGACCATGGTCGCCGATCTCCTCGATCTCGTCGGCCTCGGCAAAGAGGCCGGCCGGAAATTCCCGCACGAGTTCTCTGGGGGCCAGCGCCAGCGCATCTCCATCGCCCGCGCATTGGCGACGAGACCACGGTTCCTGATTTGCGACGAACCCACCTCGGCGCTCGACGTATCGATACAGGCGCAGATCCTCAATCTCCTGAAAGACCTTCAGGAGACACTGGGCTTGACGATCCTGTTCATCAGCCACGATTTGCCCGTAGTCCGCCAGATGTGCGACCGGATCGCCGTCATGAACCAGGGGCAGCTCTGCGAAACGGCGGCGGCGGATGACCTCTTCCAGAACCCGCAGCACCCCTACACGCAGCAACTCTTGCGCTTGATACCCAAGCTGTGAAAACAGCCATGGCCATACACTTCTCGCTGTCCGACACTCACATGCGGCCGCGCAGGGCATCGGGATCATAGGGTGATTCAGCGATCACACGCGCCTTGCGCATCTCTCCGAGGATCGGCACCTCGAGCTCGGTGCCGGGATTGCCAAGCTCGACGGGGAGCAGCGCGAAAGCGACATCGCAGCCGAGCGTGTAGGCATAGCCACCGGAGGTGATGCGACCGGCGAGCTTGCCGTTGCGATAGACGCCTTCATGGATGAGCGAGCTTGCTCCATCCGTGTCGATGCTGATGGTAACCGAACGTTGTTTGACGCCCTGTTCTTTCTGTCGCAACAGGGCCTGCTTGCCGATGAACTCGCCCTTGTCCAAGCGAATGAAGCGATCGAGGCCGCTCTCCCAGGCCGTCAGTTCCGGGTTCATATCGCGATACATGGCGCGATAGGATTTTTCCAACCGGAGCGATTCCAGCGCCTGCAGGCCGATCAGGCGCAGGCCGTGCGGCGCGCCCGCCGCCAGCAGAGCTTCGAGGAGATGACGCTGGTAGCAAAGCGGATGATAGAGCTCCCATCCGAGTTCGCCCTCATAGTTCACCCGCAACAGCCGGACGTCGGTGGCAAGACTGACCGTGCCCGACCTGACCCCGAACCACGGAAAGGCCTCGTTGGAGAGATCCATCTCGGTGAGGCCCTGCAGCACCTCGCGTGCCTTGGGCCCGACGATGGTGAAGCAACCGCGCTCATTCGTTGTATTCCGCAATTGCACTGTCCCGTCCTTCGGCAGAAGCTTCGACAGATCGTCGAAATTCCAACGCTCGGCGCGCGGCGTCGAAATCAGGTAGAACGTACCGTCCTCAAGACGGGAGACGATGTACTCCGCCTGGACGCCGCCGTTCCTGGTCAGATGATGGCTGAGATTGACGCGGCCGACCTTCGGCAGGCGGTTGGCGAGAATGCCATCGAGCCAGACTTCAGCACCCGGACCGGAAATCTCGAATTTCGTCATCGGTGTCATTTCGACGAGGCCGACGGCGTTGCGCACCGCATGGACTTCCTCGCCGACATACTTGCCCTTCTCCGTCCAGCGCCAGCTGTTCTGATCTGTGGCCTCGACACCTTCGGGTGCGAACCAGTTCGGCATTTCCCAGCCGTTCAACACGCCCCAGACGGCACCGCGCTTCGTCAGGATGTCGTAGGACGGTGCTGTCTTTTGCGGACGGGCTGCCGGCATGTCCTGGCCTGGATAATGCTGTTCAGCATGTGTGCCCCAGCTTTCGCGCACTTTATGCCGCGTCCATTCCTTGTTGGCATAGTCACCGAAGCGGCGCGGATCGAGCTCGGAGGTGTCGAGACTGTTGGCGCCTTCGACGATGCGTTCCGACAGGTAATAGCCGATGGCACCACCCCAGAGGATACCGCCAGGCACGCCTTCCGCGATCCAGACATTCTCCAGCCCCCAGGCAGGTCCCACCAACGGTAGCTCGTCCGCCGTCATCTGGAACGGGCCGCGCACGTTCGCCTTGATGCCGACCCGGCCGAGGGCCGGAACGAGCTCCATGGCGCGTTCCCAGTTCCAGGACACGGAATCGAAATCCTCCTCCAGCAGGTCGGCGCCGAACCATTCCGGAACGCCATTCTCCGCAAAGAGCTTCAGATGCTCGGTCTTTTCATAGGGACCGAACATCAGGCCATCGCCCTCCTCGCGCAGATAGCCCTCGAAACCCTCGTCGCGCAGGATCGGCATTTCCGGCAGGCCCTGCCGCTTGCGCTCGATCACTTCCGGCACCGCATCGGTGATCCAGTACTGATGGACGATCGGGATTGCCGGAATTTCAAGGCCGAGCATGGCGCCGGTCTGGCGCGCATAGTTGCCGGTCGCCGAAATGACGTGTTCGCAGATGATCTCGCCATTGTTGGTGAGGATCTTCCACTCGCCGCCCGGCATGCGCTCGAAGCCGCGCACCTCCGTGTTGAGGTAGATCTTGGCGCCGCGATCGCGGGCGCCCTTTGCCATCGCCTGCGTTACGTCGGCCGGCGCGATATGCCCGTCATCGGGATGATAGAGTGCCGCCAGCATATCGTGATTATTTTCCAGAAGCGGCCAGAGTTGGCGGGCTTCCTGCGGCGTTACGAGTTCGGCGCGAATGCCCTGCACGGCGGCAACGCTCATATAGCTCTTGTATTCGTCCAGACGGTCACGCGTGTTGGCGATGCGCAGTTGCCCGCATTTGTGCCAGCCGACGTGCTGGCCAGTCTCCGCTTCCAACCCTTCGTATATTTCGATCGTCTTGGCGATCATGCGACCGATATTGATACTGCGCGCATAGGAGGGAATGAGACCGGCGGCATGCCAGGTGGAGCCGGCGGTCAGCTGCGTCCGTTCCAGAAGTGCGACATCCGTCCAGCCACGTTTGGCAAGACCGTAAAGGATGGCAGCGCCGACACAACCACCACCGATGACGACGGCGCGAGCATGAGTTTGCATGGAGAGTTCCCGATTTGATTTCGGGCGAGAGTACTGACCACGAATTCACTTGTGACGTTGCAAAAAAATGCAGAGGGGCATAACTTCAATTTATGCATAGACTGCGATCCCTGGTGCCCTCCGCAAATTATCTTTTCGTCTTCGAGGCGGCAGCACGGCGGCGGAGTTTTACCGCGGCCGCAGAGGAACTGAATGTCAGCCAGCCGGCCGTCAGCAAGACGATCAAGCTTTTGGAAGAGGCGACGGGGCTGAAGCTATTTCGCCGCGAGCACACGCGGCTGGAGCTGACTGCCGAGGGCCAGAGACTTTACAGGGAAACGCAGCAAGCCTTCGATCACCTGCACATGGTCCTGACATCCCTGCGCACGAAACATTCGAACGACACGGTCCGAGTGTCGTTTTCGACCTCCTTCGTGCAGCTTTGGCTTTTGCCGCGTCTCAAGGATTTCAAGGTGAAGCATCCCGATATCGCGCTGCGTATCGAGGAAAGCAGGCGCGACGACCAAGATCTGAACGAAGAGGACATCGATGTTTCAGCGCGCCTCGGCGCCGGCAAATGGCCGGGGATCCATGCGTGGCATTTCGTGACGGAGGAGGTCATTCCCGTTTGCAGCGCCGACTATCTCAGGGAGCACGGGCCGATCAATACGCCTGCCGATTTGCTGAACCACCGGCTTCTGCATTTCGAGGAACGGCATCGCGTTCGGCTCGGCTGGCGTGACTGGCTGCTTCACCATTCCGTCCCCGTCGCCCGCCTCGCCCAGGATTTCATCTTCACGGATGCGCTCAGTTCGATCGAGGCCG
This sequence comes from Rhizobium sp., assembly GCA_036383055.1. Taxonomy (GTDB): domain Bacteria; phylum Pseudomonadota; class Alphaproteobacteria; order Rhizobiales; family Rhizobiaceae; genus Rhizobium. Next base: position 17,618 of record DASVPC010000051.1, read on the forward strand.
CCGTCCTTGGCCAAGGCGTGGCGCTGGGCTGGAAACACCTTGTCCATGATCACGTCCGGGCTGGCAGGCTGGTCTACCCGCTTGATGCCGTCCACCGCTCTGGCGAGGCCATATATATCGTCATGCCGGCACAGCGCCCCACAAAACATGGCGCCATGCTCTTCCGGGATTGGCTGCTCGAACAGAACGCCGACGCGCCCATCTTCGAAACGACCGATATCCCTGCTCCCTGACCGCTGGGCGCGAGGAGACATCCGACGGCCGGGCATTCAATCCGGATCCTTGGCCTTCGGCTGGCCGAACGCATAGTCCGTGACCTTGGGCAGTAGGATCTCTCGTCTGTAGCTCGGCGGCTTATCGCCAACGGATGCGCCGGCATTCAAAATCGCGGCCTGATAATCATCCCCAAAGAGCGCGTAGGGATATGGAGCATCGATGGCGGTGGCGCTGTCGAGCTCGGAACGAAATTCAGGCGGGATTATAAAATCCAGCGCGGCGAGATTGTCGTCCAACTGCGAAAGCCGGCTCGCGCCGATAATCGCCGCCGCAACGCCGGGGCGATTGACACACCAGTTCAGCGCCACCTGCGCCATGCTGCGCCCCACCTCGCCGGCAATCCTTTCAAGTACGGTGAGGATGCGCGTGTTGCGCTCGGTGAACAATCCGAGGCCGCCGCCGGATGCATCTTGCGAAAGCCGCCCCTGTTCCGCCGAACCGGGACGGTATTTTCCGGATAGAAGCCCCATGGCGAGCGGGCTCCATGCGGTGATGCCAAGACCAAGCGCCTCGGCGAGCGGCACGAATTCATGCTCGATGCTGCGCTCGACCAGCGAATAGGGCAATTGCAGGCAAATGGGCTGGGTGAGTGCGTGCGCCTCGGCCCAGGTCTGGGCGCGCGCGGCATACCAGCCGGGTACGTCGGAGAACCCGGCATAGCGGATCTTGCCGGCACGCACGAGATCGTCGAACGTTCGCATAACTTCCTCGGCGGGCGTCATGCGGTCCCATGTATGCAGCAGATAAAGGTCGATATAGTCGGTCTTCAGACGTCTGAGCGAGTCATCGACCGCCTGCAGCATCGCCTTGCGACCATTGCCGCCGGCGTTGGGATTACCGGGCGAAACATTGTTGGAGAATTTTGTGGCGATGACGACATCATCGCGCAGACCCATTTCGGCGACGAAGGCGCCGACAAGTTTTTCACTCAATCCCCCGGCATAGGAATTGGCAGTATCGATAAAATTGCCGCCTGCGGCGATGTAGCGGTTGAAGATCGCCCGTGCGGTCGCTTCGTCCGCCCCCCAGTTTCCGCCGATACCGCGAATGCCGCCATTGCCAAAAGTCATCGTGCCCAGCGCCAGACGGCTGACACGCAGCCCCGAGCGCCCGAGCAGGTAATATTGATCGACAGACATGGTTGACCTCCTGGTCGAAACCGCCTGCGTCACATGCTCCCGACGTAAGGCCGGTGGGCAATGCTCTGCCGGACGTAGTTGATCATCGTGATGAAGTCGAAGACGGGACGTCCCGTGGCGGCTTGCACCGCATGGGCATAGGGCGGCAAATCGCTGCACTCCAGCAGGATGGAGCGCACCTCGGGGTGCTCTTCCACCAGACGACGGGCAACCTGCGTCACCTCCCGTTCGATCTCCGCTGAATCCAGCGTTCCCTTTTCCTCAAGGATCGCTTGACGAAACTCCGTCTGGTCCTCCATGCCGGCAATCGCCAGGGGAATGCTGCCGGGGATGTTGCAAGCATCGAAATGCCGCGGCGTGAGCCGCGAGGCATTGGCCGTGATGATGCCGACGCTGCCGCCGCAAAGTGCGTGCATGAAGGGAACCTGCATCAGGCTGGACAAAAAGACCGGGATATCGAGCGCCGCTGCCACTTCCTCCTGAAAATACGCCATGAAGCCGCAGGCGCCGGTAATGGCCTTGACGCCCCGGTCCTGCAATTCCAGCGCCGCTTCGACGAAAGCCTCCTTCAGGGCGGGGTCGCGCTGGTTCAGAAGCCTGTCGATCGAAGCGCCGCGTACTTCCTGAAACCGGACGGGATAATTGTAGGTGGAGGCATTCCCGACATTGCCGGGAACGCAAGGATAGGCCGCATCGAGAATCAGGATGCCGATCTGCTCTCCGTACCATGACTGCGTCTTGCGCGTGACCGTGTAGACCGTCATCGCCGATATCTCCCTATATTTCTTCGCGGACAAGCGGGGGAAGATCGCCTCCCCCGCACACCATGGCCCTACTGCACCAGGCGCGGGGCGCCGGTTTCGCCTGCCGTGCCGTCAAGGCCATAAGACTTCAGAATCTTGACGATCGTTCCGTCCTTGTGCATCGCCTCGATATTGCTATCGAGCGCTTCACCGAATTCCTTCGCTTTCAGCGCATAGGGGAAGCCAGCCTGCGCGGCTTCCTTGGTCGCCTTCACGCGCGGATCGGCAGCCGCGACGGCAACCTTGACATCCTTCAGCGCACCTTTCTGCGCGGCGACAACGCCCGTCGAATAGCCATCGACAGCGACATCGATGCGGCCGGCGAACAGGTCCTGCTGCATGTTGACGGAATTCGGATAGAGCTTCAGCGACGCGCCGAGCACTGTCTTGAGATCGGCAACCCAGAGATAGCCCTGAACGGTGCCCACCTTTTTGCCTTCGAGGTCGGATACCTTCTTGAAGTCCTGCTTCGAATAGATCGCCATCTGGTCCGTGTAGAGCGGCGCGGAAAGGCTCATGACCTTGGCCCGCTCGGCGGTGCGATACCAGTCGCCGGTGGTGATATCAGCCTGGCCGGAAAGAACATACTGGATCGCCGCGGCCGGGTCGACGGCAACCGCCTTGACCTTCAGGCATTCGCGCTTGGCAAACTCGGCGGCGATGTCACCGTCGATCCCCTTCAGGCTACCGCTGTCGTCGAGATAGGAGTGCGGCGCATAGGTCGTGACGGCAACCGTCAGCGTGCCGGGCTCGATGGTGGTGAACTTGTGCTGCGGTGTGCAATCCGCGGCGTGGGCGATCTGGGCCGACAGGAGCATGCCGGCAATGCCGGACAGAAGGAGATAAGCCTTGGACTTGAATGCGGGCATGCCGGAATTCCTTTCTGTTGAAGATTAACGTTGAACATAAAGACCTGCCCGCTTCTCGACATGGCCGACGAGAAGGGCGGCGGGTATCGAAATGCAGGCATAGAGCGCACCGGCGCAAAGCAGGGCCGGGAAATAGCGGAAGGTGGTGGAACCGATCTCGTAAGCGCGGCTCACGAGTTCCGGCAGGGCAATCGTGAAGCACAGCGACGTGCCCTGGAAAATGAGGATGGAGAAACCGAGAAGCGCCGGCAGTGCCACGCGCAGGCCCTGCGGAAGCAGGACGAAGCGCAACTCGTCAGTCCGATTGAGGCCGAGCGCCTCGGCGGCCTCGCGCTGGCCGTGCGCGATCGATTGCAGGCTCGCCCGGATGATTTCGCTGGTATAGGCGCCGGTATTCCAGGCAAGCGCGATCACAGCCGCCGCAAAGGACTCGATCGTCAACCCGACACTTGGCAATCCGAAATAGATGAATTGCAGCAGCACCAGCGCCGGCGCACCACGACCCACTTCCACGAGAATGAGCGAAGCGACCCGCAGCGCCCTGCTGCGGGCCAGCACGCCCAACGCCAGCAAAAGCCCGAAGGGAATGCCAAACAACAGGCTGAGCACGGTGACCTGAAGGCTGATGGACAGACCGCCGAGAAGCTCGGGCATCCAGGAGACAATTTCGTCGTAGCTTGGAAACATCAGCGCGCCACCTTGGATCGGAGATGAGCGTCGGCCAGGCGCGACAGCCAGGCCACCGGCAGGCTGAGGAAAATGTAGAAAAGTCCGACGAAGGCGAAGATTTCCAGACCGCGGAATGTCAGTTGCGAAAGCTGGTTGCCCTGGTAGGCGAGCTCCATCACCCCGATCGTCGAGGCGACGGCCGTCTCCTTCATCAGACCGATGAGATAGCTTGCCGCCGACGGCAGGGCCACTCTGAAGGCCTGCGGCGCCACGACATCCCGCATCGTAGACCAGCGGCCAAGATCGAGCGCCGCACAGGCCTCCCATTGACCATGGTGGATCGAGCTCAGGGCGCCGCGGTAGATTTCCGCCATGTTCGCGGCGGCGATGAGGCCAAGGCCGGCGAGCGCCGCCACGAACGGGCTGATCGGAAAAAGGCTGATCCCGAGACCGAAGAAGATGATGAACAGCCAGAGGATCGGCGGAATGGCACGCACGATCTGGATCGCGACCGAGGCAAGGAAGCGCACCGGGAAAAACCGGCTTCGGCGTGCGGCCAGAAGCGGTATGGCAAGGATAGCACCGATCGCGAAGGAGCCGATGGTCAGGGCGGTGGTCCAGGCGAGACCGCGGAGAAACATGAGAAGATCGGCAGCGCTCATCGGTCATGCACCGCACGAAGGAAGCGCCGTGTTCGCTCGTGCTGCGGATTGCGCATGACCTCGGCCGACGGACCTTTTTCCACGATTTGGCCGTCCGCCATGATCATCACCGTGTCGGATACGTTTTCGGCGAACCCCATCTCGTGGGTCACGACGATCATCGTCATCCCGCTGGTCGCCAGTTCGCGCATGACCGCCAACACCTCAAGTCCCAGTTCCGGATCGAGCGCCGACGTCGGCTCGTCGAACAGCATCACCTCGGGATCGAGCGCAAGCGCGCGAGCAATGGCGATCCGCTGCTGTTGTCCGCCCGAACAACGGCCCGGAAACTGCGCTGCCTTGTCGGTGAGCCCAACCCGGCTTAGCAGTTGCATCGAACGCTCGTCCGCCTCAGTCCGGCTGCGGCCGAGCACCCGTTCCTGCGCAAGGCTGACATTGCGCAACACCGACATATGGGGAAAGAGGTTGAACGACTGAAAAACCATGCCGACACGCCGACGCAGGCTCGAAAGCTCGGTGCGCGACACCGGTTGCGCCGCATTGATCGTCGTTGGACCTATGGTAATGGTACCGCCTGATGGCGGCTCAAGATAATTGATGCAGCGAAGCAGCGTACTCTTTCCCGAACCGCTGGGTCCAATGATGGCGAGAACCTCGCCTGAACCAACGTCGAGATTGATCTTGTCCAGGACCGTATGCGTTCCGTAGCGCTTACTGAGTAAGTGTAGGCCGATGAGAGCCTTTCCGGAATCATCCTTCATATCCGACGCAGCCTCGCGCCCTCGCTAGAAAGGCACGCCAAACCCTCGCCGTTTGCAAACGATGTTACCAATGTCATCGACTCCCGGTAAACACGCACGCGCAAGCAGGGTCGAAAGCGACCTGTTCGATGGCGGCATGGATCTTGCTTTTTTCGGCCGCTTTACATTTCCAAAACGGCTTAGTTCCCACTTTTATTGCCCGAAGGTTATCATCATGGCCCGACTGTGGGACTGCAAAAAAATTGCGCGCGCATATAACTTGAGGTTATGATCTCTGGGCAAATCCGCGATGGCTTCCGAAGACGCTATCGCCTTGAGCAAGGCCGAACCATCGATCTTGCGGTCACGCCGTTTGTCTTGCCCGCATTGTGTTAGCAGACGCTCAGCGAAGTCTCAAACGCGCTGCAAAGAGAATGCACCGCAAGCCGCTATCCTGTTTTCGACCAGCTCCCCGGACCCAGGCCGAGTGTCGGATAAAGCGCATCTACCGCGACGATGTCACTATGAAGTTCGGCGATCATCCAGTCGCGGACCTGCGTGACGATGGCGCGGGCCGGCTTGTCCCGCAGGCGGACGAGATGGCATTGGCGGCCGGTCGTCATCAGATGCTCGCGCGCCGGCACCAGCGCCTCGGTGCGCAGCCAGTGCGCAACGACGTTCAACCACCCAAGCGCAACGCCCTGCCCAAGAAGCGCTGCCTGCACGACGATGGCATAGTCGGAAAAGATCATCGAGTTGACCGCATCGCCCTCGTTCGCCGGGGAAAACAGGCTCGACCAGTTCGGCTGGGCGTCGCTGAGATTGATGGTGGTGTCGGGGCTCCGCTTCATGTCGTTGCCATCCGATCCATGGCTTTCCCGATAGGCGGGGCTGCAGATCGGAACCAGAATTTCCGGCATGATGAAAGCCGCCTCGTGCCGCTCATCCGAGCCATTGACGAAGCGCATACCAAGATCAACGTCGTTGACGGGGCCTGCGAGCGCGCCCATCACGAGCTGGAAGCGCAGGTCGACGGTCGGAAACTGCTTCTTGAACTCCGCCATGCGCGGCATCATCCAATGGGTGGTGAAACCGGTCGAAACCGACAGCGAGACCGTTTGGATGCCGATGCGGCGATCCTCGATTTCGCGGAGCGCATTCTCGATTCCGGAAAAGCCGCGCGCAATCGCATCGAATAGGATCCGACCGGATTCAGTGAGGCCGACACCTCCCGGCTGGCGACTGAAGAGTGCCGTATCGAGATGCTCCTCCAGACGCGCGATCATCCGGCTGACCGCCGCCGGCGTGACGTTGAGCTCGTCTGCTGCCTTGGAGAAGTTGCCGCAGCGCGCCGCTGCCTCGAAAGTAAAGAGGCCATTCATGGACGGCAGGGACCGGCGCAGTTTGTTCATTACATGATGTAACACCTTTCTGAACTTTTTTTCAATTGCGGACATCTCGGTTCTTTGGTCTGTTGCGGATCAAGGAAGGCAAAAGACCTTCAAGGAAAATCGGGGAACAGGACGTGCGAACATGCGGGGCGGATAGCGTTCCGGCATGGGCCACATGTCCAGGTTTCTACTCAACAATGAATGCAGCGCTGGCCGGGCCGGCATCAGTGTGTGTAGATTTTGCAGTGGAATCAAATGATTGATCTAAAGAGCGCTGAGCGTTTGGGCGTTTCCATTCGCGCTGCAAACAAGAGTTATGGAGAATTCCGGGCACTGGACAATGTCAGCCTGGAGGTGGCCGCCGGAGAATTCGTCTCGATCCTCGGACCTTCCGGGTCGGGAAAGACGACCTTTCTGGGTATTCTAGGAGGCTTTGTGCAGCCCACGTCGGGATCCATCTGGCTCGGCGAGCGGGATATTACATTCGAGCCTCCGCACAAGCGCAACATCGGCATCGTCTTCCAGAACTATGCGCTCTTTCCGCATATGAGCGTTGCCGAGAACATCACATTTCCGCTGAGGGCACGCCGCCTGCCGAAATCGGATTGGCCAAAGAAGCTGCAGGAAGCCCTCGATATGGTCGAACTGACCGGATACGGCGAGCGGCGCGTTCATGAACTTTCCGGCGGCCAGCGCCAGCGCGTCGCCCTCGCCCGCGCCATGATTTTCGAGCCGGGACTGATCCTGATGGACGAGCCGCTTTCCGCGCTCGACAAGCAGTTGCGGGAGACCATGCAGATCGAACTCAAGCGCCTGCACAAGCGGCTCGGCGCAACCATCATCTACGTCACGCACGACCAGCGCGAAGCTTTGACGATGAGCGATCGCGTTGCCATCATGAACAAGGGCCGGTTCGTGCAGGTCGATACCCCCGAGCAGCTTCATGACCATCCGGCGGATTCCTTCGTCGCACGCTTTATCGGCGAGGCAACGCTGCTGCCGGTCAAGCGTGAAGGCGACGACGCCGTAAGGCTGGGCGACACGATCCTGCGCACGTCGCATCGCGTTCCCGAGAACCGCCAGCTGCATCTCGCGGTCCATTCCGAAAAGCTCGTCGTCGCCGACGGCAGCGAACCCCCGGCATCAAACCGGCTGACGGGAACCGTGACCGACACGCTCTATCAGGGCGAGAGCATCCGGGTTTTCCTGACGCTGTCATCCGGTGGCGACCTCAGCCTCAGGCTTCCCAGCAATCATGCGGGCCGCGCGCAGCTCAAGAAGCCGGGCGACCCGATTACCGTGGCGCTGCATCCCGAAGACACGATCATCGTGCCGGAAGCGTCCTGAAATCTCGCGTTCATTCTTACAGTCAACAAGGAAAGCAGACTATGAAACTCACCGAATTCAAGGTCATGACCTTTGATGTCGTCGGCACTTTGATCGATTTCGAAACGGGTGTCCTGAATGCCGTTCGGGCTCTTGGCGGGGAGAAAGCCGCCGCAGCCTCCGACGACGAGATCTTCGAGCCCTACAAGCGCGGGCGGGACAAATTCTACGGCCGCTCCTC
>DASVPC010000052.1:0-3934 GCA_036383055.1 Rhizobium sp.
GAGGAACCCGCGTCGGGTTGCGGCGCAAACTGCGCCTTGTTCACCAGGCCGGCAGCCTCGACGCGCAGGGTAACAAGCTGGATCGCCTCCCCCTCGGCAATGAAGCCGAAACGCTGAAGGTGGGCCTGCTCGAACCTGCTCACCAACACCTCCAGCGTCTCCCCCGTAACCGGCCCCACCGGTACAGACACCTGCAACTCGTAATTCTGACCGACATAGCGCATATCGGCCGTGCGGCTGACCACGCGGCGGTCTTCGGCAATACCTTCCTGACCAAACCAGGCATCGGCCTGACGTTCCAGTGCGTCGAAGCCGTTCATCATCGGATCGACCGCCTCCGATCCGACCTTCATGAGCCGTGAAATGGCGAAGTCGGAACGCAGATCCGTGAGCAGCAGGCCAAGCGCGCACAAGGTTCCCGGCGTCAGCGGCACGATGATGCGGGCAATATCCAATTCCTTGGCAAGACGGGCCGCATGCAGCGGACCGGCGCCACCGAAGGCCATCAACGCGTAGTCTCTCGGATCGTGCCCGCGCTGCACGCTGATGACCCGGATGGCCTTGGCTATATTGGCGGTGACGACGGAAATGATCCCCTGCGCCGTTTCCATCAGGCCGAGACCGAGCTGATCGGCGAGCCTCTGGACCGCCTCGATGGCAAGATCGCGGCGAACCTTCATGCGTCCGCCGAGGATCTCGACCGGATTGAGGGTCTGCAGAACGATGTTTGCATCCGTGACCGTCGCCTCGGTATTGCCTCGGCCATAGCAGACCGGGCCGGGATCGGCACCGGCGCTGCGCGGGCCAACTTTCAGGAGACCGCCGCTATCGACAAAGGCGATGGAGCCGCCGCCGGCACCCACGGTATGGATGTCGAGCATGGGCGCCTTGATAGGGTACCCATGGACGTTGGCCTCGCCGGTGAGCTTGCAAACACCACCCTGGAGAAGCGCGACGTCGCTTGAGGTCCCGCCAACATCGAAGGTAATGATGTTCTCGTAGCCTGCCATCCTGCCGACCGCCTGCGCGGCGACGACGCCGGTGCTCGGTCCGGACAGGACGGTGCGGACGGGCAATTGCGCTGCCGTATCGAAGCCGATCACGCCGCCATTCGACTGCGTCAGCTGGGGAGCGACGGGGATGCCAAGCTCCGTCAGGCGATGCTTCAGCCGTTCGATATAACGCTGCATGACCGGCCCGAGATAGGCATTCACCACGGTGGTGGACATGCGCTCATATTCGCGGAATTCCGGCGCGACCGCATGGGACGCACTGACAAAGACCTCCGGCAGTTCTTCCCTCAGGATCTCGATGACTCGCCGCTCATGCGCGGTATTGAGGAAGCCATAGAGGAAGCAGACCGCGATCGCCTTGACCTCTTCGCCGGCAAGCGTGTGGATGGCCGCACGCAGCTTTCCCTCATCCAGCGACTGGTCGACGGAGCCATCATTTTTCAGCCGCTCGGGCACCTCCAGCCGACGATTGCGGCTGACCAGGATTTCCGGCTTTTCGGCATTCATGTCGTAGAGGCTGGGACGTTTCTGACGGCCGATTTCCAGGAGATCACGGAAACCATCGGTCGTGATCAGCCCTGTATGGACGCCCTTGAGTTCGATAAGGGCATTCGTCGCGACAGTCGTCCCGTGTCCCAGGAATGCCACCTGCGCGGCTGCTCCGCCAACAGTCGCAAGCCCTTCGGCAACGCCATTTGCGATCCCCCGCGAGGGGTCGTCGGGTGTCGAGGAAACCTTCCAGATATCGAGTTTGCCGGTTTCTTCGTCAAAAAGGCAGACGTCGGTAAACGTGCCTCCGGAATCAACACCGATTCTCAATGCCATCCATTCACCCTCTTTTAGTTCGGTCTGTTTTTGAAACGGATCATGCCGCCTTGGTCTTTCTGAAGCGATCGAAGCGGAATGGTGCAGGATCCACACAGGTCTTCCCACCCATGACGATTTCCGCCATCAGCCGTCCCGCGCCCGGGCCGATGCCAAAGCCATGGCCGGAAAAGCCGCTGGCGATATAAAAGCCGGGAATGGAATCGACCGGGCCGATGACGGGCACGGCGTCCGGAGTGACATCAACCAGCCCGCCCCAGCTTTGCGTGATCCGGCTTTCCGCAAAGGCCGGAAACGCCTTGATCAGATGCGCAAACCCTTCGCGGTTGAAACGCTCGAACGGCACCGGATCGAGGATGCGAACCTGCTCAAAAGGCGAGATGGCATCGGGCTCCCACGAACGCGGTGTCCTCCACTCCTCGATGAAGCGATTGCCGACACGCAACTTCAATTCACGCCAGCTCTTGATCAGGTTCGGAATGAAGTCGGCAAAAAGCCGGAAACTGTCCGGTACGATCGGAGCGATGCTGCCGTTCCGCATGGCTATGGAGAAACTGCCGTCGAGCCTGCGCCGGAAGGCAAAATTATCGGCGCCGACGGGCATGTCCGGAACGCCGTCCACCGCGGTTGCCCGCGCGACCGAGCCAAGGATCTTCAGCTGCGGAAAGTCGATACCGATATTGCCCGCGAAGAGCCTGGACCAGGCGCCGCCGGCAAGCACGACGGTGGAACAACCGATCCTGCCGCGTTCCGTGACGACGCCGCTGACGCGGCCCGCGGAGCGTTCGATACTGCGAACGGCGCAGCCCGTCAGGACATAGGCACCGGCACGAATTGCCCCTCGCGCGATTGCCGGCGCGGCCTTGAGCGGCTCGGCCCGGCCATCGGTCGACGTATGCAAGGCTGCGGTAAAATCACTCACCATGCCTGGCAGGTGCTGGCGCAACTCCGCGGCACGCAGGAGCCGGGAATCGAGGCCGAAGGTGCGCGCATGCACCAGCCACGCCTCATATTCCGTCTCCTGCCGCACGTTGCGGCAAAGATAGGCGATGCCGGTCTGCCGGAAGCCCGTCTCCTCGCCAATCCGCTCGTTCATGCCTTTCCAGAGCCCCAAGCTCTCCATGGCAAGCGGCAGCTCCGACGGATCGCGCCCCATCTGACGCACCCAGCCCCAGTTACGACCCGACTGTTCGGCGCCGACGAGCCCCTTTTCGCAGAGCGCCACACTGACACCCTGCTCCGCAAGCGTGAGTGCCGTCGAGACCCCGATGATACCGCCACCGATGATCACGACATCAACTTGGGCCGGCAGGTTCTGTGTGGGGGAAATTGAATCAGGAATGATGCGTGTCATGATCTATCTTCTCGCAGCCGCGAGGCGTGTTTCAGAGCATATTCTCAAGCCGGCGGTTCAACGGCATTTCAGCCATCGCTGTGTCACTGAGGGCAACCGTCGGTCCGATCCCGGGCCGGTACACGATAAAAAAGCCATACGTCCCGAGCTGTCGATTGCATCCACGGCCGCACCCTTACCGGGGCTGCCGCAAGAACAGCCCACCAATCTTCTGGAATGTCGCAAACGGTATGCGGGCTTATGAATTCCCGCAAGTCCGATTCTGATAGAAATTTCAAAAAAGCTTCAAAAACTTCCAAAACAGAAAAATTTCTACCATTCTCCAAACATGAGCTTGACGCTGTTTGAAGCCTTGTGCCTAATGTCTCCCACAAGCCGCTCCATAAGTGGCAAAAAGCATCATGGGAACTACTCCGGACAACCGGGGCTAAGCGCGTGCAGAACGGAAAGCTGTATGCCTGATCAAGAAGTGCTGAAAATCGAAGAGCTGTCGGTCGCCTTCAGGGCTGATTCCGACCTCAAAGCCGTGATCAGCAACGTGTCGCTGTCTCTCAGGGCCGGGGAAATTCTCGGGCTTGTCGGAGAAAGCGGCAGCGGCAAGACGCTGCTATCGCTTGCGACAATCGGCTTGCTGCCTCCAAATGCTGTCGTCACCGGCGGCAGGATCATGTTCGAGGGGATCGACCTGTTGACGGCGGAGGCGAACACCCTTCGCCAGCTGCGCGGAAAGCGCATCTCGATG
>DASVPC010000053.1:0-22206 GCA_036383055.1 Rhizobium sp.
CGCAGCGTGTAGCCGCCCTCGAAGACGCTGGTCATCCGCCCCCATTGCGCCGCCTGCTCCCGCAATCGGTCAAGATTGGGCAGCTTGACGTTGTCCACGCCGAAATGCCGGAGGTCGATGAAGGATTCGGACTGCCAGACGACGATCAGCGGCTCGTCGTCACCATGCTCCCAAAGCTCGTGGAGAACAGAGATGAACCGCTCCGACAACTGCGTGACAATCGCCTCGCGCCTGACGCCGACCCAGATCACGAAATGAAAGACGACGGATGCGAAGGTCCCGAACCTGACCGTATCCTTCTTGACGTCGACCTTGCCCAGAATCGTCTGCGTGAAGCGACAGACGGGATCGCTGACGATCCGGCTGAACAAGGCGAGCCAAGGCCCGAAAGCAGCGGCCAGCATCACGAGAACCCACAGGAAACCGTTGCTGTCGGGCAGGATCGGCGGCTCGAAATACATGTAAAGACCGCTGACGCCGAACACATAGGAAAGCGCGATGATCCAGAAGACGATGTTCAGGGAACTCGCGTAGAAAATTTCCTTGTATTTGAAAACATCGACCACCAGGGCGATATCTGAAAAGACCAGGGGCTCACGGATGAACTGGAATTTTGCACGCGAGATGCCGGTGAAGATGACGAAAAAACTGATCGCTCCCTGTGCGCCGTAAATCGGGCGCCAGGAAATCGCGAAGAAACCGGCATAGACAAGAGCGATAACGGGAATTTTCGCAGCCCATTCAAAGGCCTGCCGCCTCAAGCTTCTCTCTATGCAATTTTGCCTGTTGACGGCGGCCGGCATTGCGAAGGGATCAGTCACGAAGATGACGACGCAGGAGAATGCGAAGCAGGTGACCATCAAAAGAGCCGGAAAATCATGAAGCTTTAAAATTATATCGTCCAAATACCTGCCATCTACCCCCGTTCCTTCCGAACATCAGAACGAACAGGAGCCCCCAAATCCGAATTTCATCATCTCTTGCGCGCCTCACGCCGAGCGCACCGCATTGTCGCGGGGGTTGAGCAAATGCTCCGTGCTCACGTTCCGCGATCAAAGCCTCCATCTACCGCGTCGACAAGACTTACTTCTTGTCCTTGCCCATTTATTTTTCGCATCTTGCGGGAAAACCACCACATCAGCGGCGGCTTGATCAACGGACCGAAATAGGCGAGCGCCGTCAGTGACCATCCGAAATGGATGCGAGCCCTGCCACGATCGAGGCCCCGCACGATCCTGGTCGCCACTGCGTCGGCGCTCCACGGTTTCACGGAGCCCATCAAAAGCGCCGCCTCGGCGGGCCGCATCGGCATCTCACGGTGGTATTGCGGCGTGAGCGTATCCGGCGGAAAGCACACGGAGATGCGAACCCCGAAAACGCCGGCTTCCGCGCGCAGCGCTTCCGCAAAGCCGGCCAACCCCGACTTGGAAGCGCAATAAGCGCTGTAACCATATATGCCGATCAACGCGGCGCCTGAGGAGATCATCATGATCTTGCCGCTGCGGCGCGCCTTCATGCCCTTGTAAACCGCGCGCACGACGTTCGCTGTTCCCAAGAGATTGGTGGCGATCTGTTCATCGAAGACCGCCGCCGGCATCGCATCGAAAGCTGAGGGTTCGACAATGCCGGCCGAGGCGACAAGGATGTCGCAAGGACCGAAGGCCCGTTCGCAGAGCGCGACGGCGTCCAAGGTCTGACTGGCGGATGCAACATCGACGGAAGCGACCTGGACGCGGGAAGGATCGACATTGGAGACGGCTGCAAGCTCGCTGCGCGCCTGTTCCAGGCGCCCGGAGTGGCGGGCGAGCAGGGAAACGCGCGCGCCCCTGCCGGCATAGAGCTTGGCTATCGCCAGACCGATTCCGCTTGAGCCTCCGGTGACGATAAGATGCATGAAATGATCGCCTTGAGGTTAGAGCTTTATGGATGCCTGACGCGTCGGCAGCAACTGCATCACCTTGTCCATATCGATCGATCCAAGGCCGAAGTTCCGATCCTGTAAATCTTTGAGTTTTCGGGCAGTTACGGCGACGGAATGACGAATTTGCTCTTCGGTATGATCGCAGGTGATGAAGAAGCGCAGGCGGGCCATGCCTTCGGGCACGGCCGGATGAATGATGGGCAGAACATTGATGCCCTCGCTCAGCAGATCGTTGGAAAGCTGCACCGCCCGCAGTGAATCGCCGACGATTACGGGGACAACAGAAAAGCCGAGACTGAGGCCGGTATCGAGACCCGCCTGCCTGGCGCATTTCAGAAACAGATTGCCATTGCGCCGGAGCCTCGCCGATCTGTCCGGCTCTGCTTCCAAAATCCGCAGACCCGCGATAGCCGCCGCCGCCAGAACCGGGGCAAGGCCGACGCTGTAGACGAAGCCACCCGCTTCTGCTTTCAGGACATCGGCGAGCGCGCTGCTGCCGGCGATATAGCCGCCGCAGCTCGACGTCGTCTTTGAAAGCGTTCCCATCCAGATGTCGACCTCGCGCGGATCGACCCCGAAATGCTCGAAAGTGCCGCGGCCGCTCCCGCCCAAGATACCGAGCGCATGCGCCTCGTCCACCATTAGCCAGAAACCGTAGCGTGCCCTCAGTTCCAGCAATGCTGGCAGATCGGCGACATCGCCGTCCATGGAGTAGACACCTTCGACGATCACCAGGATACGGCGGAAATCGGAAGACAGCGTCTTCAGGATATTTTCGAGACTTTCGGCATCATTATGCTTGAAGAGACGCCGCGCCGCGCCAGAAAGTTTGATACCGGCAAGCGCGCTGTTGTGAATGAACTCGTCATGGATGACGAGGTCCTGCGGTCCCATCAGGCAACCGATCGTGGCGACATTGGTCAGGTAGCCGCTGACGAAACTGACGGCGGCATCGACGCCATAGAGCCTGGCAAGCCGTTGCTCTAACTCGACATGCACCGGCCGTTCTCCCGCAACAAGCCGGCTGGCGGAGGCGGAAATGCCAAAACGGTCGATGGCCTCCTTGGCGCTGGCGGTCACCAGCGGGTCTGTATTGGTGCCCAGATAGTCGTAAGAGGCGAAGTTGATGAAATCACGTCCGCTCATCCGCGTCGTCGCGCCGGCGGCAACATCATGCGAGCGATAGAACGGATTGGCGATGCCCGCCATCTCGCCGGCAATCTTCTGCGTCATCACACGCTTGTATTCCGGCAGATCCTCAAAGCGCGTCGCCTGGCGCAACGGCTGCTGGGCCTGCTTGTTCAACCGTTCAGCCCGATTGCGTCCCGAGGCTTCACCGACGCGGCGCATCTGCTCCAGCAGGCTGCTCTTCTGGTCGCCAGCGGGCGTATCGTCGTTGGCATCCTGCGTCATGACTGCGCGGCTTTCTTCTGCTGCGGAGAGTGGCTCTGCACCAGGCGGCTGACCACCTGATCTTCGCTCGCCGCCGAAGTCGCGGTCTCCTCGCTGCTCCGGTTCATGACGCGATCGCGCAAGCGGCTGACGACATCACTGACCGTTGTCCCCTCGCCGACGCCACTCAGGGGAATGTCGAAGCCGGTCTTCTGCTGGAAGCTCATGCCGAGCTCCATCGCCATCAGGCTGTCGAGGCCGATATCCTTCAACACCTTGTCGGGCGTGATCGTATCTTCCGTCACGCGCAGGATCGCGGCGATTTCGGAGGCGACGACAGCATGCAGCGCGGCCTGCGCCTCGTCCTCGGATTTGCCCTTGATCAGTTCCCGCAGATCGATCGCATCGCCATCATTCAGGGTTTGATGACTGCTCGTATGGCGCATCAGCGGTTCGAACAGCGACCGACAGGCGATCGGCAGCATACGGGCGGCACTCCAATCGATTTCCGCGATCATGACGGCGGCAGCCTCGACCTTGCCGGTGTCAGCGAGCATATAGCGCTCGACCTGCTCCAGCGCGGTACGTGCCTTTAATGCGGCCTTGCCGATGCGCTTGGACAGGAGTTCGTTGACTTCGCCGTTGCGGGCCAGGAAGCCCTTGTCCGCAATCGCGCCGAAGCCGACGGCGAGCGCCGGAAGTCCGGCGGCGCGGCGCGCGCGCGCCAAACCTTCGAGATAGCCGTTTGCGGCAACATAATTCGCCTGCCCCGGATTGCCGAGCATTGTCGTCGCCGAGGAAAACATCAGGAACAGATCGAGATGATCGTATCTGGTCAATCGATCGAGGATGCCGGCACCACGAACCTTCACATCAATGACAGGCCGGTTGCGCTCTAGCGTCAGGTTCGCAAGCAGCGCATCGTCCAGAACCATCGCGGCATGGATAATGCCCCGCAATGCACCTTCGGAGCGAAGCAAGCCGAGCAGGGATTCGACAGCCGCCTCATCGGTGACATCACAGGCGTGCAGCGTCGCGACCGCGCCTTTCTTTTCCCATTCGCCAATGGCTTTCAGCGTCTCCTGATCGGCCACGCCCCGGCGCGAGCACAGCGCGATGCGGCGCGCGCCCCTGGAGACCAGCCAATCGGCGGCGGCGAGACCGAAACCGCCGATGCCGCCGGCCACAAGGAAAACACCGTCGGGGTCGAGCCGCAGCGATTTCGCCGGAGCCGGCAAGACGCGGTCAACACCGAGAACAGGCGGGCGGACGACGATCTTGCCGATATGCCCGGCATTCTGCATCAGCCGGAAAGCACTGCCGATCTCGTCGTAGCCAAAAGCGCGATAGGGCAGCGGCGTCAGCTTGCCGTCCGCAAACAGCTCGCCGATCTCGGCAAATATCCGCTTCGTAAGGGCCGGAGCGCTGACCAGCAACTGGTCGGCGTCGATACCGAAATAGCTGATGTTGCGGCGGAAGGGGCGCAGGCCGATCTTGCGGTCGGAATAATAGTCGCGCTTGCCCAATTCCAGGAAGCGTCCGAACGGCTTGACCAGCTCGATGCTCCGTTCCATCGCCTCGGAAAACAGCGAGTTCAGCACAAGATCAACGCCTTCTCCGTGCGTGAGACGGCGAACACCCGCGACAAAATCCAGCGAGCGCGAATCCAGCACATGATCGGCACCCAGCATCTCCAGGAAGCGGCGCTTCTCGACCGTACCCGCCGTGGCGATCACCTTGGCACCCTTGAGCTTGGCGAGCTGGAGCGCGGCAAGACCGACGCCGCCGGCAGCACCATGGATCAGGATCGTCTCGCCAGGCTGAATACGCCCGAGCTCGACCATTGCGTAATAGGCGGTCAGGAAGGCAACGGGCACCGTGGCCGCCGCGACCGTCTCCATCTTCTGCGGCAGCCTGGTGACGCCATCGCGGCGCACGCGCACATGGGTCGAAAATGCAGCGGGGCCGATCCCCATGACCTTGTCGTCCGGCTGCAGGTCATCGACGGCGGGTCCTGCCGCCAAAACACGACCGGCGAATTCCATGCCGATCGTGGCGCCGGCGAAGCCATCCTCCAGTGCCTCTTCCGGAAGCAGACCCATGGCCCACATGACATCGCGGAAATTCAGGCCGGTGGCTTCGACAGCGACAATCACTTCGCCATCTAAAGGTATCGGCGGGTTCGCCTCTTCCCAAACGACGCTGTCGAGGCGGCCGCTCGTATGCTGCCGGATCGTCGCTGCCACGGCGTGGCGGCGGTACATATCGGTCAAGGCAAATGGACCGGCGGCGGCGCGAATCTCGCGGACTTCACCGGTCGCCCGATCCAGCGTCCATTCCCTGTTATCGGTTTTGGCGACAAGGATGGTCTCAACAGCCGCGATCGCCCGCTCGTCATCCGTTTCGGCATCCAGAACGTGCACATCAAAGACATCATATTCATTCTGCAGCACGCGCGCGAAAGCCCAAAGGCCGGCATTGGCGCCATCGATCCGCTCATTGGCCAGCGGCGAGCCGCCCGGCACGATGATCACCAGTCGTGGTATTTCGCCATCAGCTCGACGCACCAAGGCATCCGCCAGCTCCGCAAAGGTCTGCAGCCGCGTCAGCGACACATCGGACACATTACGATCACCCTGTCTTTCCGCCGCGTAGAGAATGCTGATCGGATGATATTCGAGCGACGCTACAACATCGCCGAGATCCCGAGGCGTGATTGCGACGTCGATTATGGTGGTCCGTGCGCCGGAGACCCCAACAGGATCCCCCCCTCGCTCGGACAGAACGAGGAGTGGTGCGTCGGCATCCGGCAAGATGGCGGTGTCGACTGCTTCGTGCTCGGACACGGCCATTGCCGTGATCAGCATGCCTTCCGGCAAGACTTTCTCGTCGACTTGTGCCTTGCCGAAACCGAGTGCTGCGAAGATATCCTCGACCTGTTGCACCGTGCCGAGCTGACCTATGGGGAATTCTGGCGACTGGCTGCCAGCAAACCATCCCTCCGACAGACCGAAAGCAAAATCGTTGAAGGCGCTCGGCGCTCGATCGACGAACAGCAGTTGTCCGCCTTGCGCGGCGGCTGCGCGGACGATCGCCTTCAACCCTTCATCGCGAGACAGAAGATACTGGCTCTGATCGCCGGAAGCGACAATGATGTCGGCAAGAGGCAGATCCGCAAGCTTGGCGGGCTCGGTGACGATGACATGCGCGTCCCGCTCGAAGGCGATTTCAAGCGCGCGGCGCACTTGCTCCCGTGGCTCAGCGATGATCAGGCTGGCGCCGGCTTTGGCGGCAATCGCGGCGAGCCGTTGGCTGAAAGCAGCCGATGTCGAACCAGCCTCTAGAATATGGCCGATAGAACCGGTATTGGCCTGCATGGATGCCGTCAGCATCTCGGTAATGATCGAAAGCCGCTTACCGCTCAGGGGTGCATGAACAAGCACATGCTCCAGAGTGGCCCCACCGACCGTATGAACGGCTGCCTTGGTCGATGACTGGCCAAGGACATGTTTGTGGACGGCGGCGAGATGCTCCAGCGCCTCACGATAAGCATTGTTGACGAGAACGGCTTCGGCAACACGGCCGGCATCCTCACGGTAAAGCTCGCGCAGGACATCGCTTACCGGTGGCAAGGTGAAATCGAGCGGCACGCGCCACGCGCCGTCACCGGCCGAGGCAATACCGGCATCCTCCAGAATATAGAGACAGTTGACCAAGAACGACCGGAACTCAGCTTCGTCGGGAAGGTTGGAAAGCGAGATTGCTCCCCCCTTACCCGCAACCGCCAACGCGATCTCATGGCATGCCCGATAGATGGCCGCATCGAGAAGCAGGGTCGCATTGTTGAGCGGATGCATCCCCGAAGAATTTTTCAGCACTAAGGTATCTGGCAGCACCATATCCGAACCAAACCGACGCCCGAAGATCGCCGATGGCACCGTCTCATAGTGGAAGGCGGTGGAAGCGAGTGTCGTATGGCGGCGCAGATAGGTGCGGCGGAAACGGCAATCGTCGAAAACGGCAATCTGACCGCCCTCGGCGTCCATCATGCGGAAACGGGCTTTGATCGAATTGCGGCTGAACCGATCGATCTCGATGACAGCTTTGGCGACCGGCCTCCCCTTGCCCGAAACACGCACGATGCCGAAGCGGACCGGAATATAGGGAGCGCCAGCCTCATCGCCGGACAGTTGCTCGAACAGCGCGACAAGACCATGGAACGCCGCATCGACCGACATCGGATTGAGATTGTAGGTCGCGAACGGGTGGCTGGCAGCCGCGGCCCGCTTGAGATCCACTTCGATGACATCGTGGCCAAAAGCGACGGCCCTCGACAGGAGCTGGAAATGCGGGCCGTATTGCAGCCCGAAACGCTCCGCCACGGCGTAGGTCTTCTCGGAACTCAGGACGGACTTCGATCCCTCGGATCGGCGCTCAAAGCGTTCCTCAACCGCGCCGAGGTCCACCGGTTTGCGGCCGCGCGCGACCGCATGGACGGTCCAGTCATCATTGCTCAACCGCTCGCGCGAACGGATCTCGATGTTGCCGGTCTCCGGCGACAGGGTGGTCGACAGCTCCACCATGCGGTCCTGGCGCAATTCCAGGGGCCGCAGGATCTCGAAGTTGCCGATCTCGACCTCATCGGTCTCGTAATATTGCTGAATGGCGGTAACGGCGATCTCGATGAAGCCGCTGCCCGGCAGGATCGCCTTGCCATCAACGATGTGTTCGGCAAGATCGGCGAAAAGATGGGCGTCCAGATGGTTCTTCCAGCTGGAGCCGTTTGGATCCGTGCGCCAGCCAAGCAGGGTATAGGGGCTCTTACCGTCGCGGCCGAAAATGTCGACCTCGTCGGTCGTCGGTTGCGAGCGCAGTTCGACCGGTTCGAACGGCAAGGGCGGCAGCTTGACGAACGCATTGCGGGTCGCACTCCCACGCGAACGCAATGCCGGCGCGCCATAGGCGACAGCGCGCGCGAAAGACTGCGAAACCGGATCGCGGCCCGGGACCGACGCCTCGCGCAGCAATGTCGGGATCGCAACCACCTGGACGGACGCCTGCTTGGCGATCTCCGCGACATAATTCGACAGGATGGGACGTGGCGCGATCTCGATGAAGAGGTTGCATCCCATTGCGATTGCCGCCTGACAGGCAACCTTGAAAAGCACGGGATCGCGAACGTTGCGCCACCAGTATTGGGTGTCCAGCAGACGACCATCAAGGAGCTCACCAGTCACCGTCGAAATGAACGAACCCGTGCCGGCGTCCGGCGCGACATCCAGCAGATCCGCCAGGAAGGCGTCCTTCGCCCGGTCGATGATCGGATGATGAAAGGGGTAGTTGATATCGAGTATGTGCGCGACGATATGCGCTTTTCGGGCGGCGTCCTTGAACGCCTCGATCTCGTGGACAGGGCCGGAAATCGTGACCGAGTTCGGCGCATTGATCGCCGCGATGCAGATCTCGTCGAGACCATTCGACTTGGCAAAGGCGAGTGCGGCATCCTCGTTGAGAACGATGGCGGCCATCTTGCCCGCGCCGGCCAGAAGATCCTGATGCAGCGAGCGCTTGGCGACGATCGCGACCGCCTCGGCAGCCGTCAACGCCTTGGCCGCATAGGCGGCGGCAATTTCGCCGACCGAATGGCCGAAGACAATATCGGGCTTTACGCCGAGCGCTGCCAGGCAATCCGACAGCGAAGCCTGAACGGCAAACAGCAGAGGTTGCGCGATCTTGGTGTCGGCCAGCCGCAGGCTCAAGTCGGGCGAAACCAGAATATCCGTCAGCTTCTCGCCGATATGATATTCGAAGAGCGCGCTGAACGACTGGAAGCATTGCCGGAAATGGCGGTTTTCCTGATAGGCTTCGACGCCCATGCCCGCCCATTGAGAGCCGTTGCCGGAAAAGACGAAGGCAATCTTGACGGCCTGGCCCGGCACTTCACCGGCCTCACCGATGGAACTCCCGCCGGACAAATGCGCGTCGATCGCTGCAAGCACCGCTGCGCTATCCTTCGCTTTGGCCGCGAAACGGTGACGCATGGGCTCGCGATTGGCGACGGCGGACGCGACGATCTGCCGGGCCTCCTTGGGCTCCGCATAGGTCAGGCTGCTCTTATAGTCCTCAAGCAGCCTCGAAAGCGCCGAGGCCGTGTGTGCGCTCGCGACAAAAATGGTGCCGTCGCCCCGCATCTGCGGCTCGGGTGGAGCAACCGGATCCGGATCGCTGATGACGACATGGGCATTCGTGCCGCCGAAACCGAAAGAATTGATGCCGGCAAAGCGCGGGCGTTTCGCGGGAAGAAGCTCGATGGCCGATGTGTTGACCCGGACATTCAACCCTTCGAAATCGATAGTCTCATTCGGCTGGTCGAAATGCAGCGACGCCGGCAGGAAATTGTGCTCCAGCGCGATCATTGCCTTCAGCAGGCCGAAAAGGCCGGAGGCAGGTTCGGTGTGGCCGATATTGGACTTGATCGAGCCGACCGGCACCGGCGCCCGCCGGCTCCGGCCGATAACCTCGCCGATCGCCCAGACTTCGGCGGGATCACCGACCTTGGTCCCGGTGCCATGGCCTTCGATGAAGGCGATGCGGTTGACGTCGATATTCTGCCCTTCGTAAATCGAGCGCAGCAGAGCGGCTTGCGCATCCCTAGATGGCAGCGAGATGCCATTCGTCCGGCCGGAGGAATTGACTCCGACCGCGAGGATACGGGCGTAACTGCGATCCTTTTCGCGCAGGGCGCGATCGGTCCTGCGCAGAACGATGGCCACGCCACCTTCCGCGCGGACATAGCCGCGGCCGTTATCGTCGTAAGCCCGGCAAAGACCTTCCGGCGACAGCATGCGCGCCTGGGCAAAGCCGACGAAGGAGAGCGGGTGGAGCAAAAGGTTGACGCCACCGACGATCGCAGTATCGATGTCACCGCTTTCCAGCGCCTTGACTGCCTGGTCGAGCGCCACAAGCGACGACGAACAGGCCGTGTCGATCGTCATGCTCGGCCCCCGCAGGCCGAAAATATGTGAAATACGGTTTGCAACGACCGAAAGCGTGTTGCCGGTCATGAAATAGGGGCTGCCGGACGCCGGATCCTCAGCCGTCAAATTGCCATGGTCGAGCGACGATGCACCGACATAGACACCAACCCGCTCGCCGTTGAAGCTGTCGACCGGCAGGTTCGCATCTTCCAAGGCTCGCCAGACGAGGTTCAGAAGGATGCGCTGCTGCGGATCCATCTGCATCGCCTCGCGCTGCGAGAGGCCGAAGACTGTCGGATCGAAAGAGTAGATGTCCGCCATGACGCCGGCGGCGTAGCTATAGGTTTTTCCTTGAGTGCCGACGACCGGGTGCCAGAAACGGGCGAGATCCCAGCGTTCGTCGGGAATGCTGCCAACCGTGCAACGCCCTTCCTTGAGAACGAGCTGCAGCTCTTCAATCGAACCCGCCCCCGGGGCGATGCTCGCCCGTCCGATAATTTCAATCGTCATGATCTCTCGGCGTTATTCTTCAAACTACCCCAGGGTGAAAAATAGTTGTCTTCGTATATTATATGTTCACATCATAATTATCTGTGGTTGTCACCTGCAAAAAGCCAAGTGCGGAACGCCATCCAGAATAAGCGACAACAAAACTGACGCTTTTCGATAAAAGATGTCGGCACGATCGCTTTCAAATTATCGAAGAGCGACGTTTCAAAAACATGGCCAACCCCTGACGGCTCAAGAATGCCAACAACGCGCCTGGGGACGCCGTACCATGTATGCCTCGGGCTTACTGCCCCAAGTTAGCTGCCGTCGCGGCCCCCTGGGAGGCGATCCCAAGAGGAGAGCCGATGAGCGTCAGGAACTTCCGGATATCGACCGAGGGATGACGCGATACATAGATGACGTCACGGCCCTTGACCGGAAATGTTTGCCCAACGATGAGACTGTCGGGACGCGACATGTCAAATCGATAGACGATCGGATAACGCCCCTTGGAATCCGCCGCCATCCCCTTTTGCATGAGCGCCTGGAAACGGGCGGGGCCGAGCAGGCTCCTGACGATATCCGGCTCTTCATAGCGGAAGAGGAAGAATCCCTGAGCATTGGTCGACTCGTCAACCGCGCCGTGACCCAGAGCGACGGCCTCGAGGAGATTGAGGTCATTGGCGCCAAACTCGATGCGCCCGTCACCCTTGACGGAGCCCATAAGGGTAAAGGTTCTCGGATCGCGCACGAGGAAAACCTGGTCGCCAGGCTGAACGTAAATATCCTCGGAAGGGTGTTCGACGATCGATTTCAGAAGGACGGTGCCGATCCTGTTGCCGCGAACCAGCGTCACGGAGGTTTCGTAAGGCTGGGTGACCGGTCCACCCGCCTTGGCGATCACCTGCGTGATCTTTTCGCTGGTAAGGTCCATAGGAACCAGAGATGGACGGCCGACAGCCCCGGAAACGGTCACTGTGCGTGATGCCGTACCAGTGCTCGTGACGATGACATCGGGCTCGACCGCCTTGGTCGCCAGCGCGGCCAGAACCGCCTTGCGCGCCTGCTCCAACGTCTTGCCCGCGAATTTGACGGACCCCGCATAGGGAATGGCCGCCGTTCCGTCCGGCTGAACGACAATATCCAGCGACACCTGCTTCGACTGTGCGGTAGAGAAAAGGCCGTCGGAACCGGCCTCGAAAATGGTTACTCGCAGCGCATCGCCGACACCGATGACCACCCGCCCAACGCCGCCACCGATGCCGAACCGGCGGTTGAGCGCGGTTGAAACATAGTCGGAAACGAGACGCGCCGAGCGGCTGTCGATATCGACAATATCGAAAACGGCCGCGTTCTTGCGGCCAAGCTCAGCACTGGACCGCCCCGCGTCGCTATCGATCGCACCGGCCAGTGGCCCTTCGCTCGATACGGAATTACATCCCGCCAAAACTACGCAAACCAACAACGCACCTACGCGATTCAATTGAATAACCTCAAATTTAATATCAGCCACTACAACCGGCACGGTCAAAGCGGCGTATTATTCACAAATCCGTTGGCACCTTGAAAAGCATAATGGACGCTCCTCAACAAGCCCACCCAGGACATACGCTGTCAAAAAGCTGAGCTATCTCATGAGCACACTTTAATCGCGAACAGCCGCGCGCCCTATGCCCCATAGGCTGAAAATATCAGTAAAGCAATTTGTCTCACTAGGTTTGCATGAATTTAAATTAATATTTACTGAACTATAGAAGCATCCATTAAGAAATGACGTCAGGCAAAGACCAACGATAGTCGTGCTGATGAGGCAGCTTTACCGCCACCGCCTTTTCATAAGCAAGCTCTTGCCTATCGCGATTGTGAACTCTAAACCGTGACAGACGCCTGGATGTCGACCATGACAACCAGGGATCAGTAAAATTTCGGCATCGTTCTTCCCAGGATTTGCCACGATGGAAGCGAACGGGCGAAACGGATTCGCTAGAGTGGTTACAAGGTCCAATACATATTGCGCGAGGCAGCGGCTCAACCCGGTCTGGGGCTCCTCGCAACCGGGATGAAGTGCCGATGAGAATGAAAGTTTTGCCAATGTTCGGCTTTCCAAGGCGATCCAAGAATAAGGCCCAAGAGAATTCTATTGGAGCGACATTCGATCAATACGAACAGAGCAAACCCGATCACCAAAATGCGATCGACGCACTGCCCGGCTGGAGTTGCGCCTTTCCTCCCGCCTTCAAACTAAACGCTGGTAACCACCATCTCTATGTGGATGATCGGATTGCCTGGGCTTTGAAAACCTTCGGTTCGATCGAGGGAAAAAGAGTTTTGGAAGTCGGCCCGCTGGAGGGGATGCATACTTACATGCTGCATCGCCAGCGTCCCGCTCACATCGATGCCATTGAAGCAAATCGGACCTGTTTCCTGAGATGCCTGCTGACGAGGCAAATTCTCGACATCAATACTGCTGCGTTTTTGTTGGGCGACATTCAAGCCTGGCTTGCCGAGCACGACGAAGTTTATGATTTCGCTCTAGCGTCCGGCGTGCTCTACCATATGGCCGATCCCGGGGAATTCCTGAAAAGATTGGCAAACCGCACCAAGGCCGTCTTCATCTGGACGCATTTTTTCCTCGACGAGGCAATGCCTCAAGGCGACGTACGGCTTGATCCCTTTACCGGCAAAGTTGAAACGAAGGTGATAGAGGGTGTTCCCGTGCGCTATTACGAGCGTAGCTACCAGCACGCCAACGCGAATGCCTCCTTCTGCGGCGGCATGAAGGATCGGCATTTCTGGATGCATCGGGACGACATATTGATGCTGCTGGAAAAGCTTGGATACAACGACATCGTGATCAAGGATCAGGATTTTGATCATCCCGGCGGACCGTGCTTTTCTCTCCTAGCGCGCAAGGCGCCCACTGCTTCGTGACAAGGGCGCCGGCATGCGGGTTTGCTTATCAGGATTTGGGGTGATCTTGACGTGATTGAAGGCACATACGACAACTTGATGGTTCTTAAGGGCCAACGCGCCCTCCCCGCCGAACGGGCCAATGCGCCGGGAGGCAGCGGTGCTGTTTAATCTCGAATATGATCGCGGCACTGTTCTCGAGGGCTATCTCATCCCGGACGGGTTTTCCGATCTGCCGCATATCAGAGTATCAGACGCCACCGGCGAACTGATGGTCCTGCCCTGTGATCAGATCAAGCAGGCGGTCATCGATTCGGGCCGCCACGAGAACGGCCGGGTCGGCTTCAAGCTCGACACGAAAATCATTCCCGACCTCGCCCAACGCAGTACCCTCATGATCCACGACGCCAAGTCTGGATTGCTGGTCTATCGGCGACCGCAAGTATCACAACTGATCGAGCAGAAGATCCTGCGGCTGGAAACCCAACTCCTGCCGATGGTCAAATTCGATTATCACTGCGGTCGTCATTTCCAATATGAGCTATCATCGGTGGAGCGCTTCGGCCATGAAACGGCTCTCCAGGCCTTTCATCTCAATGCCGTCAAGTCGATCTACATCAGCGGACGCCTGCTGTTGCGGAACTACGAAGAGTTCCTCGACAAGGGGTTCAAGGCCATCGTCCTGCTGACGGACCCCTATTACGAACTGGCCCTGCGCATCTTTCTCCTGAAGCGCATGGCGAAAACGCAGATCTCGTTCTTTGGCGACCGCGACAAGATCATCCTGGCGCCAGCGGCGGAGCATTTCGCGGAGATCAATCTCGAAAGCGAGGCGTCTCTCAAATCGGCGCTCAAGAAAGCGTCGCAAAACGTCACGAACGTTCTGGTGTCGCCCGTTACCCGCCAGCTCGTCACGACCACACCGGAGCAATTAGCGACGCGCGGCGATGTCGCCGCGGCAATCGACCTGCTTTCCCGCTTCACCGTCGTCGGACACGATACCGACAGCTTCCATTTTCAAGACGCGATCGGTGAATTGTTCGGCATCTCCGTCGGAGACCTTCCGCTGCTCTCGCGGCACAGCGCTCTTGAGGACGTTGCCACCAAGTTGCGTTCGTTGCATATTGCCGAGCTAATACTCGAAGAAGATTTGATTTTTGATCATTATGTGCGTGAGGCAATGAAACCAACCGCGCCGAAATTGCGGAACAAGAGTGCAAGCCGACATGCCCAAAACAGTCATTGAAGAGACGATTGATCAGCAATACCCCCAGGTAAAGCCTGCGCGTCAAATTCTGCCGTCATTGTTTCGGCGCTGGGTCCCGGAACGGCGCGAACGCAACGATCTGGAAGAGATTGAGTATATACCGGCTCCCGGCATGCAGGATCCGGAGTCTCAAGCCGGCGGGAAGCCGCCGCTCAGGCTCATCACCTTCCTGCTGTTCGTGATTCTGCCGTTTCTGGCCTGCTCGATCTACTACATCTTCATTGCCTCGGATCAGTATATTACCGAAGCGCGCTTTGCTGTGCGGGCACTCGCCGGCACCGGCTCTGGCGACAAGGGCGACGGTACATCCGACAATAGTACCTCCGGCCTTCTCAACATGCGCTCCGCCTCACAAGATGCTTACGTCGTCACCAGCTTCATCCGCTCGACGGAAATCCTCAAGCGGATTGGGGAAAAACTCGACTACCGGTCGATGTTTACGCGGCATGATGCGGATTTTCTCTCTCGATTTCGCTCCTCGCAATCCGACGAGAAGTTTCTGGATTATTGGACGGATCATGTCAGCGCCTATATCGACGTCTCCTCCGGCATCATCACCCTGAAGGTACGCGCATTCACGCCGGACGACTCCGTCAAGCTTTCCCAGGCCATCATCCAGGAGAGCGAATTGCTGATCAACCAACTATCGCAACGCGCGCGCGACGACATCGTGCAGAGCATGCGGGGCGACGTCGAGAAAAGCGGAAAGGCCTATAGCGACACCTTGGCCGCGCTCAATCTGTTTCAGCATCAATCCGGACTTCTCAGTCCGGAGACGCAGGCCAGCAGCAGCAGCACACTTCTGACGGGACTGCTTGCGCAGAAGCTCGAATTCGAAACGCGCCTGTTCGTGATGCGGCAGTCAAATGCGGATAGTTCACCGGCCTATCAGCAACTGACCCTTGCCCAGCAAAGCCTCCAGGATCAGATCGACAAGATGAAGCTGGAGCTGACCGGTTCGGAAAACGCAAGCCTTGCCAAGGCATTGCTGGAATATTCGCAGCTGGACACGAACCGGATGATCGCAGAGAAGCTCTATGAGGCTTCCCAAAGGAATTACGACACGGTGCTTGCCGAAGCGCTTCGAAAAACGCTTTACCTCGCCGTCTTCGTCAGTCCAACGCTTCCGGATGAAGCCATCTTTCCGCATCGGTTCACGACCCCGTTGATGATATTGCTTGCCTTGTCCATTGTCTGGATGACCCTTTCGCTGATTTGGGCGTCCGTGGAGGATCACCGGATATAGTGAGAGACGCCCGATGATCCGCTTCAAGAATGTGTCGAAATACTTCAAGACACAAAACGGCAAGAAAGTAATCCTGGATCGCGTGAGCTGCGAATTCATGTCGGGCTATTCCTATGGCCTGCTCGGTGTGAACGGCGCGGGAAAGTCGACGACCATGCGGATGATCGCCGGCACCATGCTGGCAAATTCGGGCCGGATAACCAAGGATGTGCGGGTATCATGGCCTCTGGGCTTCACCAGCGGCTTCAACCCCTTCATGACGGGCAAGGCAAATCTTCATTTTGTCGCCCGCGCCTATGGCGAAGATGTCAGGCGGGTCTCCCGTTTCGTCGAGGAGTTCGCGGAACTGGGCGACTATATCAACGCGCCGGTACGCACCTATTCTTCCGGCATGAGTGCGCGGTTGGCCTTCGGGCTTTCCATGGCCATCGAATTCGAGTGCTATCTGGTCGATGAGGTTCTCTCCGTCGGCGATGCCCGCTTTCAGGAACGCTGCCGCGCCGCCTTCGAAGCCCGGCGAAAACATTCCGACATCATCATGATCTCGCATAGTATGGGCATGATCAAAAAGCATTGTGATAAGGGCATGGTGCTCGTCGACGGCAGACTTATGGTTTTCGACCAGGTCGAACAGGCTATCGAAGCCTATTATAGATTGAACAGGTAAGATGCAGCAGAGCGGCAACAAGGTCCCATATGGCTCACGATAGCGGAAAGACGTCTGATACCGTTCAGCTGAGCGCGATCCAGCATAGCCGCGATGTTGCCGCGAAGCTGTCTGTGACCGCGCGAAAGTTGCGTTTTTCGACATCGAAGCGAAGCCAGCTTTTCAAAGCGGTCGGCCTGCGCCCCCGCCCGCTGGAGCAAGTCATCGGACGGCTGATGCTGGCTTCCGCGGTTCTCATCCTGGTCATTCCGAATATCGCCTCGGTCTACTACTTCACCTGCATAGCCATGGACCAGTACCAGTCCGAAACGCGCTTCACCGTCCGATCCTCGACGCCGGCGCTCGGCAAGGACCAACTCACCAAGGTCACGGGCCTGCCATCGGCGCAAATCGTTCAGGACACCCAGATCGTCACGAATTTCATTGCCAGCAAGGATATGGTGGCCGCCCTCCAGTCCAAAGTCGATTTCCAGAAACTCTATGGAAATCCGGATATCGATCCGCTGGCGCGGCTCCGCCGCGATGCCTCGACTGAAAAATTGCTCGATTACTGGGAGGACATGGTCTCCATCAAGACCGAAGTGACCAGCGGCATCGTGACGGTCAAGGTCCGTGCCTTTTCAGCGGTTGACGCGCAAAAGGTGTTGCAGGAGGTGGTGGCAGCGTCCGAAGCCGTGGTCAACGATGTCAACAACCGCATCTGGCGTGATGTCATCGCCACCGCTCAAGCCAACCTGGAGAATGCAAAAGACCAACTGCAGAAAAGCCGAGAGCAACTTCAGCTCGCCCGCAATCAAACCGGCGTCCTCAGCGTTGCGGGATCATCGGCGATCTTTACGAACCTGATCACAGCCGTGCAGACGGACAGAATCAACTTGCAGCAGAGATACGACGCATTGCTCGGCAACGTATCGCCGACCGCGCCGCAGATGCGGGTGCTGAAGCGTGAGATCGAGAGCAAGCAAAAGCAATTGGACGATCTGAACAGGCAGGTGGCCGGGCAAGGAAAATCCGAGCAAAACCTGGCCGACGTGTCGGTCGGCATGTCGCAGCGAGAATTGGAACAGAACCTCGCCGAACAGCAGTTCTCAGCCAGCATGAAAACGCTGGAGCAAGTGCAGTTCGTCAGCAAGCAGCAACTGCTTTATCTCGACACGTTCCTGGCCCCGAACCTGCCCGACGAGGCGCAATATCCCAAGCGGGCGCTCTGGATCGCAGGCGTTCTGGCAGCAACCATAGCCATATGGGGCATTGTTGCCGGCCTGCTGACGGCCTTGCGAAATCGTCTCTCGTGATTTCTCCCGGTCGGCCCTCCATGCAGATCCTGCGCAATATCGTCTACGGATTGCTTCCAAGGCCACGGCTTTCCGCGGTGTCCGTCGATGCCGCGCGTTCCGCTGCAAAGCGGCTTCTCGTTTTATCGCGATATCCCAATCCCAGCGTCAGCTACTATCTGGATGAACGCACCAAGGCTCTTGCCGATATCCCGGTCATCATGAAGGGGCTCGACGAAGGGTTGGATGACGTGGACAGCGACGGGCTTTTCGTCATCATCTGCCGCTATATCAGGGAGCCGCAGCTACGCTGGTTGGAAGACAGACGCCACAGCCTGACGGGCGTGGCCTATTTCGTCGATGACGATATTCCCGCCGTCGTTGCGGGTGACGAGGCAACCTGGCCCTACAAATTCACTTTGCTCAATCTCGCAGTCCGACCCCTCCCGCGCGTCAACCGATTGCTCACACATCTGTGGACATCGACGGAAACCCTGGCTGACACGCTGGCAAATAGACGCCACAAGATCGAGATTCTTGCGCCGATGCCCGCAAATCCGGCCCGGAGATCATCCGAAATTACCAGTGAGCCGTCCGCATCATTGAAGATGATCTATCATGGAACCGGTGTTCATCGCCGTGAACATGAATTCCTGATGCCGATCGTCAAGACGGCAATGGACAGGCACAGGAATTTGCATTTCGAGGTTTTCGCCGAGGGCAACCTTGCTCGCCAGTGGAGCCGCCAGGGCATTGATCCAACCCGAACGACCATAGGCCTTCCGCTGCCCTGGGCGTCCTATCTCGCGAAGACCACGGATCAGGGCGCCGATATCGCGCTGGCGCCGCTCCTGGTCGGAAAGACCAATGATAGCCGCTCGGACACCAAGCGAATCGACATCAGCCGCATGGGCGCCGCCGCGATCTTTTCCCGCTGCCCGACATTCGCGCGCTGCGCCGTTGCCGGCGAGTTTCACATCGACAATACGGCGGAGGAATGGCTGATGGCGATCGACCAGCTTGTAAGCGATCCGGATCGGCGATTGATCGCGCGCAACGCCACCATGAAATCCATAGAAAAAATGCGGCAGAGCGCGACGATAACCTTTCCAGGCATACATTTCGATGCGCTTGGTGATATGGCGTAAACCGGCCGCGGAGACACTCTCCGCAGTGGGCTGTTTGAATATTCAGGTATCAATGACACTCAAGATTTTACCCAACGACGACCTTGAACGCACGATTTCGCCGGAAGCGATTTCCAGTCTATGGAAGTCGCTCGGGGATGACCCTGCCTTCGAGATCAGATTTGCGCCCGTCAGAAAAAAGCTTGTCGTCATTCATATCGCCGCCACCGACGAGGCCATAGACGCAAAATTCTATATCAACCGCGGTCGCGGATTCCGCGAAAAGGATACGGTTACGCTGCCGTCCGGAAGCCGCTTCATTGTCACGGCTGACGTTGGGACTATCGGCACCATCTGCGCGCTTCGTGCCGACCCGGCGACGTTTTCCACCACACTCAGCTTCGACGTGAAGGCGTTCTCCTCGATAAAATCAGCCGAGAAGCACATCGCCGCTTTGCTGGGTACCCATGGGCCGGCCGAGCGCGTGGATCTTGGCAAACTACCGCAATACTGGACAAAAATGCCGAAGCTTGCTTTCGGCAGACGCTCTCCGAGCAAAACGATACAATATGCGGAGGCGAGCTATCGGCTGGCCGCTGACCTCGCCCCCTCGCCCGTTTCCACAACATCCGGAACATGGCTCAGCGTCGTCGTGCCGGTCTACAATGCGCCACCCCGCTACCTCGACGATCTCGTCCGATCATTCACAGCACAAAATGAACAAGGCACCGAACTCATTCTCAGCGACGATGGCTCGACCTCGTCGGAAACAAAGCACTGGTATGAGACGCAGAAGCCGAAGGACAATATCCGCTTCGTTCTGAACGACAGGAATGGCGGCATAGCGGCTGTCACCAATGCCGGACTGTCCCAGGCCCGTGGCCTATGGGTCGCCTTTCTGGACCACGACGACATGGTCGCGCCGCATGCGTTCAAGGTCGTGCGGCACGTCTTCGAGCAGAACCCGAATGCGAATTTTCTTTATACCGATGAACTGGTGGTCGACGACATGCTGCGGCCCACGGGGCTGATGCTGAAGCCGGCCTACGATCCCGTTCTCTTGACGGGCGTCAACTACATCAATCATTTTTCCATCTATCGCCGCAGCCGGCTCCAGGAGATCGGCTTTCTGCGCACCGGATATGACGGCTCGCAGGATTACGACTTGCTGCTGCGCTATCTGGAAGGTTTGCAGGACGATACCATCCTGCACCTGCCCTACCCGGCCTATTGGTGGCGGCGTAACGGCCGCACCTACTCCCGCAGATTCATGGACGCGGCGACCGCCAATGCCCGCAAAGCGCTTTCCGAACGATTTGCGCACCGGCACCAACCAGTTCGCGTCGAAGAGGCGCTGACGGACACCCTTCATCGGGTCATGTTCGAGCGGCCGGAGGATGCCTGGCCCAGGATTTCGATCATCATCCCCAGCAAGGACAGCCTCGACCTGATCTCCAGGGTGCTGAAGGATATCTTCGAACGCACGGATTACCCCAATTTCGAAGTGCTGGTCGTCGACAACGGCTCCTCGGATCGGGCCGTGCTTGATCTTTACGACCGTTACCGCCGGACCTACCCGCAGTTCTCCGCCTCAATCACGCCGGAACCATTCAACTTCTCTCGCTCGGTCAATCGTGGGCTCAGCGCCGCCACAGGCGAGCACCATCTGATCCTCAACAACGACGTCGAGATCATCGAGCCGGGCTGGCTCAAGGAGATGGTCACCTGCCTCGCCTATGAGGGAACCGGCATTGTCGGCGCCAAGCTGCTCTACGGCAACAACAAGCTCCAGCATGCCGGCGTCGTCGTCGGCTTCGGGGGCCTGGCGGGCCATTGGTACATGAGCAAGCCCAGGGAGTTCGGCGGCCCGATGAACAGGCTGCACGTCCGCAACTCCATGACCTGCGTTACGGGCGCGGTCATGCTGATTTCAGGCGACTGCGCC
Source organism: Rhizobium sp. (assembly GCA_036383055.1). Taxonomy (GTDB): domain Bacteria; phylum Pseudomonadota; class Alphaproteobacteria; order Rhizobiales; family Rhizobiaceae; genus Rhizobium. The sequence goes on from DASVPC010000053.1 coordinate 21,216, forward strand.
CGCGCCATCGGCACATTCGACGAAGAAAATTTCGCCGTCGCCTATAATGACGTCGACTATTGCGTGCGCGCTCACAAGGCCGGATTCCGCATCATATGGACGCCGTTCGCCTGTCTCTATCACCATGAATCATTGTCGCGGGGGTCCGACAAATCGGGAGAGCGGAAGAAACGCTTCGAACGGGAGAAGGATAATCTGCGCAGGCTGCACGACACGCGGACCTTCGCGGACCGCGCCCTCAACCCGGCCTATAGCCGCGACAAATCGGACCCGAAGATCCTGATCCCGACGAAATTGCACACGCCACAGTGAGCTCATGGCGATCCGGCCGGATCGCCTCCTCATCGCTAGACGCGATACTGCTCGTCGGTCACATGTTCCATCCAGTCCGCGGCCTTGCCGTCCTGTGTCTCCTGAATGGCGATATGGGTGAGCGCGGTCTCCGGCCCGGCGCCATGCCAATGCTTCTCGCCGGGCGCGAACCAGAGAACATCGCCGGCATTGATCTCTCGAATGTCTCCGCCCCAGCTCTGCGCAAGTCCCTTACCGGCTGTCACCACCAGGGTTTGGCCGAAGGGATGCGTGTGCCAGGCGGTGCGGGCTCCGGGCTCGAAACTGACATTGACGACCTGGACGCGAGCGGGCGCCTGAGCCTGCATCAGCGGCTCCTGGCGCACGTCGCCGGTAAAATACTCGGCCGGCGCCTTCAGCACCGAGCGCGATCCATTTGGCTTGATTTCCAAGACCTATCTCCTGCTTCGAACGGCGCACACCGCGCCTGGTTCCCACAGCCAGCCTATGCCATTCGATGACGGCATCCAAGCGAGAAGGACGGCGTCCTGCCGGCGCTCAAAGCTGGATTCTTGCCGATCTTGCGTTTGGCAATCGCGACCATAACGGCAGCACTACTCCCATATCTCCCGATAATACATTGATTTCAATAATGAATCAAAATGCGCGCTGAGGTTAGTAGCATTGTCGAAGCGGATAT
>DASVPC010000054.1:0-2060 GCA_036383055.1 Rhizobium sp.
ACCAGGAACACCGCCAGCGGAATACCGATCGCAAGGGCGAAGACGGCGGAGACGCCGACCATGACGATGGTGTCGAGCAATGCTTGCCACAGGCGTTCATACATCAGCGTCGACATAGCCCAATATCCTTGTTTCATGCGCCAAACCGTCGAGCCCCGGCAGCCCAAGGCTCTCTGGTCGACGCGTCGCGATCAGCAAACGGCCATGGACATGGCCATCGATCCGGTCGAGCGAACTTTGCAGCAGCCGCAACGGCGCACCGATGGCGTTGGCAATGGCAGCAATATCCGGCTCCAAGCCGCCCTCGCCGGTGTAAGACAGCGCGATGATTGCATCTTCGCGGCGAGCAGGATCGGCCTCCAGCCGCAGGCGCTTCGCCACGTCCTCGGGGATATCGCGATGCAGCGGCTGAAGCAGCGCGCGGGTGGCAGCGTGTTGCGGATTGCCGAAGACACGCCAGACCGGGCCGGATTCGACCATGCTGCCCTGCTCCAGAACGACGACATGATCGCAGATTTCGCGGATGACGCTCATCTCATGGGTGATGAGCACGATCGTGAGGTTGAGGCGGCGATTGATGTCCTTCAACAACTGCAGGATGGACAGCGTCGTCTCCGGATCGAGCGCCGACGTCGCTTCATCACAAAGTAGAATCTCGGGGTGATGGACCAAGGCGCGCGCAATGCCGACGCGCTGCTTCTGCCCGCCGGACAGGCGTGAGGGATAGGTGTCGCGCTTGTCCTCGAGGCCGACGAGAGCCAGAACCTCGGCAACACGCTCCTCGATCTGACGGCGCGGCACGCCGGCGACGATCAGCGGCAACGCGACATTGCCCCACACCGTCTTGGCCGACAGCAGGTTGAAATGCTGGAAGATCATGCCGACCCGGCGGCGCAAGGCCACCAGCGCATCCTCGTCATATCCGCCGATATCCTCGCCATCGACGAGAACGCGGCCGGCCGTCGGCTTTTCGAGCCGATTGATCGTCCTGAGCAGGCTCGATTTGCCGGCGCCGCTGCGCCCGATGATGCCGTAGATCGCGCCCGCCGGTATATCCAGGCTGATGTCCCGCAGCGCCTGCACCGAGCCGGCCGAAGACGTATAGGTCTTGCCGATCGCCTTGAAGACGACGGAACCCGGGCGTTGCCCGGGCTCGGCGCCCTGCTCCTCAACCAGTGTCTGGCTTCGCTCCGCGCGCGGAACAGGGCGGACGGTGGCCGGAGCGATATCGCTGTCGATTACGGCAGCCATGGCAGCGTGTAGAGCTTGTTATCGGAAGCAAAAGCTTTGTCGATGGCCTGGCGAACCGCCGGAGAGTTTTGGTAGAGGGCAACCAGTTCCTTCAGCGCCGGATTGTCCGCCTTGTCCTTGCGGACGGCAAAGACGATCGCGAACTGCTTGTCGTCCACGCCGGAATAGAGCAGGCCAGAAGACGGATCGAAGATCTTGGCAGCAACGATAAAATGCGGATAGCCCTGTGCGAGATCGACGTCGCCGGTCACGCGCGCAAGCTGCGGGCCTTCGATTTCCTTGAAGGTCAGCTTCTTCGGATTGTCAGTGATATCGTCCAGCGTGCCCTTGAAGCCGACACCGTCGCGAAGCTTGATCAGACCGGCCTTCTGCAACAGCAGCAGACCACGGCCTTGATTGACCGGATCGTTGGCGATGGCGACCGTGCCGCCTTCTGGAATGCTGGCGAAATCCTTATGCTTCAGCGAATAGAGGCCGATATTGGCGAGCACACCCTGGCCAACGCTGGTAAAATCATAGCCTCGCTCCTTGATCGCATTGTCGAGGAAGGGCTTATGCTGGAAATAATTGACGTCGATGTCGCCCGACTGCAGCGCGACGTTCGGCGTCGTCCAGTCGCTGAACTCGACAATCTGGATATCCAGCCCCTTTGCCTTGGCTTCCGGAACCAGCGCCTCGATGGAATCGGCGTAAACACCGGGCACGACACCAACCTTTAGCGTCTCGGCGAAGGCCTGGGTGGAAAGCAGCAGAGCCGCGGCCGCAAACAGGTTTGCGATAGTAAGTTTCATCTATGTCCCCTCAATCGA
>DASVPC010000055.1:0-12636 GCA_036383055.1 Rhizobium sp.
TGCCGACCGATTTCGAACTGCCGCCGGGCGGCCTCAACTTGCGCTGGCCCGATCCGCCGCTGGTGCAGGACGACCGGCTACAGACCTACAAGGCCTATGCGGCCATCGCCTTTGCCCGCGCCAATCGCGTCGATGAAGTCACGCATGATGTGCCCAATGCCCGCTTCGGCATTATCTCCTCCGGCAAGGCCTATGAGGATGTGCTGCAGGCGCTTCGCGAACTTGAGATCGGCCCGAGGGAAATGGCGGCGATCGGCTTGCGTATCCTGAAGGTCCGCATGCCCTGGCCGCTGGAGCCGGAGGCTGTGCGGCATTTCTCCGAAGGGCTGGACGAGGTGCTGGTGATCGAGGAGCGGCGCGAGATCATCGAAAACCAGATCAAGCAGCAGCTCTTCAACTGGCGCTCCGATGTTCGCCCGCGCATCGTCGGCAAGTTCGACGAGCACGACAAGCCCTATCTCAGTCTGTCGGCGGCACTGACCGTCGGCGCGGTGGCCCGCGCCATCGCCGGCCGTATCGTCAAGCTGAATCTCGACCGAGGCCTGCATGACCGCATCGCCGCCAAGCTCACCTATCTCGCAGAGCGCGGTCAGATCAGCCGCACCCATGTCGCGCCGGTGAGCCGTACGCCGTTCTTCTGCTCCGGTTGCCCGCACAACACGTCCACCCGTGTTCCCGAGGGGAGCCGTGCCGTCGCCGGTATCGGTTGTCACTATATGGTCACCTGGATGGACCGCAGGACCGAGACCTTTACGCAGATGGGCGGCGAGGGCGTGCCGTGGACGGCAATCGCCCGCTATACCGACGAGAAGCACATGTTCGCCAATCTCGGCGACGGCACCTATTTCCATTCCGGCATTCTCGCCATCCGCCAGTCCGTCGCCGCCAAGGTCAACATCACCTATAAGCTGCTCTATAATGATGCCGTCGCTATGACCGGCGGCCAGCCGATCGACGGCTATCTGACGCCGGAACTCGTCACCCGCCAGCTGCACGGCGAAGGCGTCAAGCCGATCTATCTGCTCTCGGAAAATCCGGAGGCCTATTCGGCATCGGATCTGGCTCCCGGCGTCAAGATCCTGCATCGCGACACTATCGATCAGATCATGCTGACGTTGCGCGAGACAGAGGGCTGCTCGGCCATCGTCTATGTCCAGACTTGCGCGGCGGAAAAGCGCCGCCGTCGCAGCCGTGGTCTGCTGGAGGATCCGGCCAAGCGCGTCTTCATCAATTCCGCCGTCTGCGAAGGCTGCGGCGACTGCTCGGTGCAGTCCAACTGCATCTCCGTCGAGCCACTGGAAACGGAATTCGGCCGCAAGCGTCAGATCAACCAGTCGAGCTGCAACAAGGATTTCTCCTGCGTCAAAGGCTTCTGCCCTTCCTTCGTCACGGTCCATGGCGGCAAGCGCCGCAAGCGCAAGGCGCTGGAACATGCCGATGTCGAGGTGCCGATGCCGGAAGTCCCGGCTCTCGGCGAGCGTCCCTGGAACATTGCCATTGCCGGCGTCGGCGGCACCGGCATTCTGACCATCGGTGCCATCCTCGGCATGGCTGCACATCTCGACGGCAAGGTGCCGATGATCCTCGATATGGCCGGCCTCGCACAAAAGGGCGGCGCCGTCATGAGCCATCTGCGTATCGGCCACAGCGAGGCCGATGTCACCTCGTCGCGCATCGTCAACGGCGGCGCCGACCTGTTGCTTTCCGCCGACGAAGTGGTCGGCGCGTCCAAGGATGCGATCACGCTCTGCTCTTCTGCCCGCACCACCGCCATCGTCAATACCGGCCTGATGCCGGTTGCCGATTTCGTCCGCAACCGCGATTTCGATTTCAAGGTCGGCTCGGTGCAGCATGCCATCGCCAAGACCGTCTCCGACAAATCCGTCTTCCTCGATTTCGGTCATGTCGCCAGCGAAGTCACCGGCGATGCCATGTCGACCAACATCCTGCTCACCGGCTTTGCCTGGCAGCGCGGCCTGTTGCCGCTGTCGCTTGAAGCCATCGAGAAGGCAATCGAGCTCAACGGTGTGGCGGTCAAGGCCAGCCTCTCCGCCTTCCATTGGGGCCGATTGCTGGCACATGATCCGCAAGCCGTGCACGAGATGATGAGCGAACCGGATGCGAAAAAGACGCTGGTGGAGATGAGCCTCAACGAGCTGATCGCCCACCGCAAGGCGCATCTGACCGCCTATCAGGATGCCGCGCTTGCCGATCGCTACGCCACCTTCGTCACGCGCACTTCGGCAGCGGCCGCCAAGGCCCAGCTTTCCGACAAGGTGCCCTTCGCCGTTGCCGTCACCTATGCCCGGGTGCTGGCCTATAAGGACGAATATGAGGTGGCGCGGCTTTTGACCGATCCGGCCTTCGAGGCGCATCTGCGCGACGAGATGGAAGGCGATTTCAAGCTGGCCCTCAATCTTGCCCCGCCGATGCTCGCCGGCAAGGACCCGAACGGCCGGCCGAAAAAGCGGGAGTTCGGCCCCTGGATCTTGCCGCTGCTGCGCTGGCTCGCGCCGATGAAACGGCTGCGCGGCACCGCCTTCGATCCCTTCGGCTACATGGCCGAGCGTCGGCTCGAGCGCCGGTTGATCGGCGAATATGAAGCAATCGCCGAGCGTGTCCTCAGCCGCCTGCGCGTGGATAATGAAGCAGAGGCCCTTGCTATTCTGTCATTGTTTGATGAGATCAGAGGCTACGGACCGGTCAAGGAGGAGGCCGCCCGGAAGGTCATGGCGCGGATCGCCGAGAAGCTGAAGACCTATGACATGCCGCAGGAGAAGCAGCACGTTCCCGCCGACGCGGCGTGATGTTCAGGAGAGAAGCGGGAGGAGAAAGCCATGTATGACGGAGGACTGAATTTTGCGCTCGGCGAGGAAATCGAGGCATTGCGCGGCAGCGTACGCCGTTTCGCCGGCCAACGTATCGCGCCGCTTGCCGACGAGATCGACCGGAACAACGGTTTTCCGATGCAGCTCTGGCGGGAGATGGGCAATCTCGGCCTGCTCGGCATTACCGCCGATGAAGCCTATGGCGGTGCCGGCCTCGGTTATCTCGCCCATACGGTCGCCATGGAGGAAATCAGTCGCGCCTCGGCCTCCGTCGGCCTCAGCTACGGCGCCCATTCCAATCTCTGCGTCAACCAGATCAACCGCAACGGCACAAGCGAGCAGAAAGCGCGCTACCTGCCGAAGTTGATTTCCGGCGAGCATGTCGGCGCGCTCGCCATGTCGGAACCCGGCTCCGGCTCCGATGTTGTGTCGATGAAGCTTCATGCCGAACGGCACGGCGATCGCTATGTGCTGAACGGCAGCAAGATGTGGATCACCAACGGTCCGGATGCTGAAGTGCTGGTCGTCTATGCGAAGACCACGCCAGATGCCGGCGCGCGCGGCATCACCGCCTTCTTGGTCGAGAAGAATTTCAAGGGTTTCTCCGTCGGCCAGAAACTCGACAAGCTCGGCATGCGTGGCTCCCACACATCGGAGCTGGTTTTCATCGATTGCGAAGTCCCGGCGGAAAATGTGCTGGGTCAGGTCGATGGTGGCGTCCGCGTGCTGATGTCCGGCCTCGACTACGAGCGTGTCGTCCTCTCCGGCGGCCCGCTTGGCATCATGGCCGCCTGCATGGACGTTGTGCTGCCCTATCTGCACGAGCGCAAGCAGTTCGGTCAGCCGATCGGCGAGTTCCAGCTGATGCAGGGCAAGCTTGCCGACATGTATGTGACCATGAATGCCGCCCGCGCCTATGTCTACGCGGTCGCCGCTGCCTGTGATCGTGGCGAGACGGCTCGTAAGGACGCCGCCGGCTGCATCCTTTACTCGGCCGAAAAGGCGACGGCTCTTGCGCTCGAATGCATCCAGGCGCTTGGCGGCAACGGCTACACCAACGACTACCCCGCCGGACGGCTGCTGCGAGACGCCAAGCTCTACGAAATCGGTGCCGGCACCTCCGAAATCCGCCGCATGCTGATCGGGCGGGAGCTGTTTGCCGAGACTGTCTGATTTCGAGATTTCACCCCAACACATTGGTGATGCCGCATGACCGTCCTGAAATCAGAGATCTCAACCCATTCCGACCGGTTCAGGGACAATCGCGCCGCGATGCTGGAGGTGATCGATGTGGCTGAGGCGACGGCCTTGCGGGCGGCGGAGGGCGGCGGTGCGCAGGCGCGGGAGCGGCATGTCGGGCGCGGCAAGATGCTGCCGCGCGACCGGGTGGCGGGGCTGATCGATCCGGCGACGCCCTTCCTCGAAATCGGTGCGACGGCCGCGCATGGCCTCTATGGCGATGAAGCGCCTGGCGCAGGTCTGATCACCGGCGTCGGCCGCGTTTCCGGCCGTGATTGCATGATCGTCTGCAACGACGCCACCGTCAAAGGCGGCACCTATTATCCGGTCACGGTGAAGAAGCATCTGCGGGCGCAGGAGATCGCGGCGGAAAACAATCTGCCCTGCCTCTATCTGGTGGATTCCGGCGGGGCCAACCTGCCGAACCAGGATGAGGTCTTTCCGGACCGCGATCATTTCGGCCGCATCTTCTACAATCAGGCCAATATGTCGGCGGCGGGCATTCCGCAGATCGCCGTGGTCATGGGCTCCTGCACGGCGGGCGGTGCCTATGTGCCGGCCATGTCCGACGAAACCATTATCGTCGAGGGGCAGGGGACGATCTTCCTTGCCGGGCCGCCGTTGGTGAAGGCCGCGACAGGCGAGATCGTCTCCGCCGAAGATCTTGGCGGCGGCGACGTGCATACGCGCCTGTCCGGCGTTGCCGATCACCTGGCGCGCGACGATGCCCATGCGCTTGCGCTCGCCCGGCAGGCAGTCGCCAATCTCAATCGCCGCAAGCCAGAGAGTGTCGAGCTGCGCGCGCCGGAGCCGCCGCTCTATGATCCCGAGGAAATCCTGGGCATCGTGCCTTCCGACCTGCGCACGCCCTATGATGTCCGCGAGGTCATCGCCCGCATTGTCGACGGTTCACGCTTCGACGAGTTCAAGGCGCGCTATGGCGCGACGCTGGTCTGCGGCTTCGCCCATGTCCATGGTATCCCCGTCGGCATCATCGCCAACAATGGCGTGCTGTTTTCGGAATCGGCCTTGAAGGGCGCGCATTTCGTTGAGCTTTGCTCGCAGCGCAAAATCCCGCTGGTCTTCCTGCAGAACATCACCGGCTTCATGGTTGGCCGGAAATATGAGACCGAGGGCATCGCCAAGCACGGCGCCAAACTGGTGACGGCGGTGGCGACGACGAAGGTGCCGAAGGTCACCATGCTGATCGGAGGCTCTTTCGGTGCCGGCAATTACGGCATGGCCGGCCGCGCCTATTCGCCGCGCTTCCTCTGGACCTGGCCGAACAGCCGTATCTCCGTCATGGGCGGCGAGCAGGCGGCCGGCGTGCTTGCGACCGTGCGCGGCGAGGCACTGGCCCGCGCCGGCAAGCCCTGGACGAAAGAGGAAGAGGCCGCCTTCAAGGCGCCGACGCTGAAGATGTTCGAAACCCAGAGCCACCCCCTCTATGCCTCGGCGCGCCTCTGGGACGACGGCATCATCGACCCGCGCAAGAGCCGCGACGTGCTGACGCTATCGCTGTCGGCCGCGCTCAACGCGCCGATTGAAGACACACGCTTTGGCTTGTTCAGGATGTAAGGAGACGCAGATGAAACGCGACACCATCAATGCCAAGAACGCCCCCCAGCCGCGTGGCGGTTATGCCCAGGCGGTGAAGCTTGAGAATTTCGAGAAGCTGCTGTTCGTCAGCGGCCAGATTCCGACGACCGCCGACGATGCGCTTCCCGAAGGGTTCCAGGCGCAGGCCCGCCAGGTCTGGCTTAATGTCGATGCCCAGCTCAAGGCCGCCGGCATGAGCAAGGCCGACATCGTCAAGGTCACGACCTATCTCGCCGATCGTCACCACACGCTCGAGAACCGCGAGATCCGCAGCGAATATCTGGGCTCGCTTTCGCCGGCCATGACGGTGGTGATTGCTGGCATTTTCGACACCGCATGGCTGCTCGAAGTCGAGGTTATCGCCGCGCAATAGGATCTGCTGATGTTTTCGAAGATACTGATTGCCAATCGCGGAGAAATCGCCTGCCGGATTATCCGAACGGCAAGGCGCATGGGCGTCCGAACGGTCGCCGTCTATTCCGACGCCGATATGGATGCCCTGCATGTGGCGCTTGCCGATGAAGCGATCCGTATCGGTGCGGCTGCCGCCAGCGAGAGCTATCTTTCGAAGGAACGGATCATCGCTGCTGCACAGCGATCCGGCGCTGAGGCGATCCATCCCGGTTACGGCTTTCTATCGGAAAATGCCGATTTCGCCGAAGCCGTCGAGAAGGCCGGACTGACCTTTATCGGCCCGTCGCCCGCCTCGATCCGTGCCATGGGCCTCAAGGATGCGGCCAAGGCGTTGATGGAGCAGGCTGGCGTGCCGGTCGTCCCCGGTTATCATGGCAATAAGCAGGATGCGGCGTTTCTTACTGAGCGGGCGGCCGAGATCGGCTTTCCTGTGCTGATCAAGGCGCGGGCCGGCGGCGGCGGCAAGGGCATGCGCCGGGTCGACCGGCCGGAGGATTTTGCGGCGTTCTTGGACGCGGCGAGGCGCGAGGCGAAATCGGCCTTTGGCGACGACGCCGTGCTGATCGAAAAATATCTGCTCCAGCCCCGTCACATCGAAATCCAGGTGTTTGGCGATAGTAAAGGCAATGTCGTGCATCTCTTCGAGCGCGACTGCTCCTTGCAGCGGCGGCACCAGAAGGTGATCGAGGAAGCGCCGGCTCCCGGGATGACGGAGGAGATGCGCAGCGCCATGGGCGAGGCGGCGGTGCGGGCGGCGCGTGCCATCGACTATCGCGGTGCCGGCACGGTCGAATTTATCGCCGATGTCTCGCGGGGCCTTTCGCCGGACCGGTTCTTCTTCATGGAAATGAACACGCGCCTGCAGGTCGAACATCCCGTCACCGAAGCGATTGCCGGGGTCGATCTGGTCGAATGGCAATTGCGGGTTGCGAGTGGCGAGCCCTTGCCGAAGACGCAAGCCGAACTTGCGATCGACGGCTGGGCCTTCGAGGCGCGGCTGTACGCCGAGGACCCGTCGCGCGGCTTCCTGCCGGCGACCGGCACGCTTGCTCATCTGAGATTTCCCAAGAGCGATGCCCGTATCGACGCCGGCGTGCGCCGGGGCGACAGCATCACGCCATACTACGATCCGCTGATCGCCAAGCTCATCGTTCACGCCCCGACCCGCGAGGCGGCGCTCGGCAAGCTGACGTGGGCGCTGCGCGATACGCAAATAGCGGGAACGGCAAGCAATCTCGATTTCCTGATCCGCTTGAGCGAGCAGCCGGATTTCGTCACCGGTCATCCGGATACGGGCCTGATCGACCGCGAGGTGGAGGCGTTGACGTCGGTGCAAGCGCCTGATGATGTCACGCTCGCCGTTGCCGCCGTCGCTGAGGTGGGTGGCTTCAAGCAATCCTTGGGTGATGACCCCTGGGCATCGCTTGGCGCCTGGCAGCTTTGGGGTGAGGCAAGCCGGCCCGTCTTTCTGCATCATGGCGGCGGCCAGACGAGTTGTCGCGTCATTGCGAACAGACAGGATCTTTTTTCGGTGCATTTTGATGAACGCACGGTTGCCGTCCGCCTCATCGACCGCAGCGACGATGCTTGCCTGGTGGAGATCGATGGCCGGCAACTATGCGTCACCGTCTTCCGGACGCTACATGGCATGACACTGTTTCTGGATGGCCAAACCCATCATGTCCATTGGCCAGACCCGCTGGATGGCGGGGCGGAAGAGGCGGCCGGCGGTGATCGGCTGATTGCGCCGATGCCCGGCCTCGTCAAGATTGTCCGGGTTCGGGAGGGCGATGTGGTGGCAAAGGGGCAGGCGCTGATCGTCATGGAAGCCATGAAGATGGAGCTGACGCTGACCGCCATGCGTGATGGCGTGGTGGAAAGCCTGAATGTCGGCGAGGGCGACCAGACCAGCGAAAGCGCCGTGCTGCTGTCGCTCCGCCCGGAGGATGCAGCATGACAGGTCGTGCTTCCAACCATGTCACCATCGTTGAAATGGCGCCACGCGACGGTTTGCAGAACGAAGAGCGGCAGATCGATACGCAGGACAAGATCAAGCTGGTGGACCTGCTCTCCGACTGCGGCTTCGAGCGCATCGAGGTCACCAGCTTCGTCAGCCCGAAATGGGTGCCGCAGCTTGCCGATGCCGCCGAGGTCATGGCTCGGATCAAACGCAAGCCGGGTGTCACATATGCGGTGCTGACGCCGAATATGCGAGGGCTTGAGGCCGCCCTTGCCGCTGGCGCCGACGAGGTGGCGATCTTCGCCTCAGCCTCCGAAAGCTTCTCGATGCGCAACATCAACTGCTCCATCGCTGAGAGCATCGAACGTTTCCGGCCGATAGCCGAGGCGTGCCGTAATCGCGGCATTCCCCTGCGCGGCTATGTGAGTTGCGTTGTCGAATGCCCCTATGAAGGCACGATGCCGCCGGGCAATGCCGCCAGCGTTGCCGGGTTGCTGGGAGGGCTCGGCTGCTACGAGATCAGCCTGGGGGACACGATCGGCAAAGGCATGCCGGAGGCGGTGAACAGGATGCTGGAAGCCGTGCTTGGCGAGCTTCCGGCCACCATGCTGGCCGGCCATTTTCACGATACGTCGGGCCGGGCACTGGACAACATCGCGGTTGCCCTGGAACGTGGTCTCAGGGTGTTCGACGCTTCTGCCGGTGGCCTCGGCGGCTGCCCCTTTGCCCCCGGTGCCAAGGGCAACGTCGATACCGTTGCGGTTCACGGCTATCTGACGGCGCAGGACTTCGAAACCGGCCTCGATGAGGAGAAGCTCGCCCATGCCGCCGCCTTCGCCCGTAGCCTCAGGAGTGCCGCATGACATCGCAAACGATCCGTATCGCCATCGACGAACGCGGTGTTGCCGAGCTCACTCTGGCGCGTCCGGAAAAGCACAATGCCTTGTCGGCCGAGATGATCGACGCCCTGACGACGGCGGTCCATGATCTCGGCCGCGATCCGAGCGTGCGCGTCGTCGTCCTTACGGGCGAGGGGGCGAGCTTCTGCGCCGGCGGCGATCTCGGCTGGATGCGCGCCCAGTTCGACGCCACCCGCTCCGGGCGGATCGTCGAAGCCCGCCGGCTGGCGATGTTGTTCAAGGCTCTGAATGAAATGCCCAAGCCGCTGCTTGCCCGCGTGCACGGCAACGTCTTCGGCGGCGGCATCGGTATCCTCAGCGTCTGCGACATGACGATTGCCGCTGCCACCGCCCGCTTCGGCCTGACGGAGGTGCGTCTCGGCATCATCCCGGCGACCATTAGCCCCTATGTGATCGCCCGGATCGGCGAAGCGCATGCCCGCCCGCTGTTCCTCTCCGGCAAGATCATCGACGCCTGGCAGGCCCATGCTGCCGGGCTGCTGTCCCGCGTCGTGCCCGAGGATGCGCTGGACGAAGCTGTTGAATCCGAAATCCGCCATTTTCTCGCCGCCTCGCCACAGGCAGCTGCCCGCGCCAAGGCACTGGCCCGCTCTCTCGGCATGCCGATCACCGACGAACTCATCGATCGCGTCATTGTGCAGCTCGTGGAGGCGTGGGAGAGCGAGGAGGCACGGGAAGGGCTTGCCGCCTTCTTCGAGCGGCGGCAGCCGAAATGGCGATAGGGGCTAGGCCCGCCTGTTTTTCTCGATTGTCAGCTGCGGGAACTCTTCTTGTCCCTTCACTGCCAAATCGCCCGTCGCCGGCTTGTCCCAGCGGAAGCCGATGATCACGCCTTTTTCCACCTGCTGGAACAGATTGTCCGAGATCACAGCGGAGCCGGCACCATCGGCCACGGAAACGGCGCAGCCGATCGGCGTTTGGCGAATGATGTTGCCGGTGGCGACGAGATTGCGGAGATAGGGACCCCAGCCGAGTTTCAGGCCCCAGAACGGGGCGTTCTCGATGATGTTATCGGCAATCAGCGTATCGGCTTCGGCGGAGATGCCGATGCCAAAGCCGCTCTCTTGTGGATAGGGGCCGGTCAGCGACAGGTTGCGGACGATATTGCCGGTGACGCTGGCAAGCCGGCCGCCCTTGTCGAAGTTGGCAATCGCGATGCCGTTCGCGGCGCCGTCGACCAGATTGTTGCTGACGATGGCGCCTTCGAACTCGAATTCGCAGAAGATCGCCGTTTCCCCGGAGCGCAGGCATTGATTGTCCGTTATCTGCACGTTTGACGCGGAATTGGCCCTGATGGCGGTAAAGGCGCAGTCGGTTATCCGGTTGCCGGAAACGAGGACCGCGCCGGCGCGGAAAATGTTGATGCCGTTGCCGTTCTGGCCGGTGCCGCCGTCCTTGGCGCCGATGCGGGCGATGCGGTTGCCGGTGACGATACTGCTGTCCTCGCCCTTGTCCCAGCGGTGGATGAGGATGCCGCCATTGCCGCAATCCTCGACTGTATTGCCCGTCACCGTCAAACCGACCGACTGGACGGAATAGAGGCCGGCATCGGCAGCGCCAGATATCCGGCTGCGCTCGATCCGACCGCCGCAGCGCTCCAGTTGCAGCGCATGCTTGCGACTGCCGGCGATCTCGCAATTGTCGATCAACACCTGATCGACGCCGGTAAATTGCAGCAACCCGCCGGCATAGTCGGCAAGCCAGCGGTTGCCGCCGTCGAGCACGAGGCCGGAAAGTTCGATGCGCCTGGCCTTGTCGGCGCTCATCAGATGGCCGTCACCGCTATACACCAGCCGTGATGAGCCAGGCACGCCGGTGATGCGGGTATTGTCCGGCAGGGTCAGGTTCGAGACGTTGTAGTTTCCGGGCGGCAGGAAGAGAGGCGTGTTGTCCCGCGCGGCGCTGTCGATCATCGCTTGCAGCTTGCCGCTTCGGACATCATTGGTGCCCGGCGTCGTCCTGTAGGCGATGGCGTCGATCGGCCCGCGCATTTCAGCGCCGGCGATCTTGGCAAGCGGTGCTGCAAAGCTGCGTGGTGCAAGCAGGCCGGCCGCGGCCGAGGCGGCGATGTAGGCTATGAACGCGCGGCGCTGCATCATGACGAACTCCCGAAACAACATCTATGGAAGCAGAAAGCGTGCCATCTGCATCTGTCCCATTCTGGTGCAAAAATGTTCGACAGGTTTTCCGTTTTATCCCTTCGTTTACCCCTGCGGCGACATGGAAATAATCACGCGTCGCTCTGTGGGCGACTCGCGAAGCGTGTTAGCCCTTCGCCATGCGGATCGCGGCCTTTCAACGTCTGGCATTGTTCGACGCCGTCGATAAGGTGGGCGAAGTGCTTGCGCGCGACCTTGCATGGGCGGACGGCCAAGGCATCGACCTCGCTCTTTTCCCCGAATGCTATCTTCAGGGACACAGCTACAACGAGGCCATTGCCCGGCGTCGCGCATTCTCTCTCGATGACCCCGAGTTGAATGCTCTTGTTAGCCGCTGTGTCTTGGGCAGAACGACAGCGATCATCGGCCTTTTCGAGCGGCGAGGGGAGGCGATCTACAACAGTGCGATCGTCACGAAGGCCGGCCGGATCATTGGGGTCTATGCCAAGGCGCATCCGCTGGAAAGCGGCTGTACGCCGGGAACGGATTTTCCCATTTGGCCGCTGGACGATTGGCGCTTCGGCATCAATATCTGCGCCGATCTCAGATATCCCTACACGGCATCGCGGCTTGCCAGGAAGGGCGCGGGGCTCATCTGCAATCCCATCAACCTGATGCTGCGGCCGCACAAGGCGGAGATGTGGCACAAGCCCGGTATCTCCGGCCTGCAAGTATGCGCCAGGCATACGGGTTGCTGGATCATGGCATCGGATGTCGTCGGCAGCAACGAGGATGGCTGGCTGAGTTACGGCAGCAGCGCGATCGTCGATCCGAACGGCGTCGTCGTCGCCAAGGCGAAGCCGCATAGCGAGGATGTCCTGGTCTTCGACCTGCCCGATCAGCCCCTGACACGCGGCTTCAATCGAAAAGCGTCGATGATCGCTACATAATTGCGTAAATTACACTATCTTTTCCCTATGAGACCGGAGCAACTGCTTTATCCTGCCCCCGAGGGGCTATTCTGTCCGATCGGCGGCTTCTATGTCGATCCGGTGCGGCCGGTGGAGCGGGCGTTGATCACGCACGGGCATTCCGATCATGCCCGCGCCGGCCATGCCCACGTGCTCGCCACCCGCCAGACCCTGGACATCATGCGGATACGCTATGGCAGCGGCTTCGCCGGATCGGAGCAGGCTGTTGGTTTTGGCGAGGAAGTGACGCTCAACGGCGTGAAGGTGCGGTTCCATCCGGCCGGGCATGTGCTCGGCTCCGCGCAGATTGCGGTGGAAAAGGATGGCCTGCGCATCGTCGTCTCCGGCGATTACAAGCGGCGGCCCGACCCGACCTGTGCGGCCTATGTGCCGGTTCCTTGCGACGTCTTCATCACCGAGGCGACCTTCGGCCTGCCGGTGTTCCATCATCCCGATCCGATGGCGGAGACGGAAAAGCTGCTGGCCTCGCTCAAGCAGTTTCCGGAGCGCACGCATCTCGTCGGCGCCTATGCGCTCGGCAAGGCGCAGCGCGTTATCCGGTTGTTGCGCGATGTCGGCTACGACAGGCCGATCTATATTCACGGC